>NZ_JABXKN010000059.1:0-193042 GCF_017115065.1 Nostoc sp. JL23 | reverse complement strand
TAGTTCATCGTTTTCATCCCTACTTTTATCATAAGTGATTATCCGAACATGATATAATACCCCTATCCTACCATAAAATATTTGTGCAAGAGTCTAAGGAAGTCGTGAAAGCTTTCTGGGAAGTTTGATGTTCTCTTGAAAATGAATAAAGCTCAATTAACTAAAATCATCTTTTAAATCATTCAATAATATTGAAGCTAAAACTAAAAATATTTACTTCCAAAAGCTTGAAGGCAAAAAGGCTCATGTCTATCTTTGGAAATAGTAATTCTGACTTTTTTATTCCTAAAGATTAAGCTTAATCAAGGCAGATTGCAGATAAAAATATGTCAATAATCTTGTATGATTTTTTCAGTAAGGTTAGCCATAAAAAATAACAACAAATAAAATAACAAATGCCTAGACTAGTAGGACAACGCTCTAATACTGGAGCAAATATCACCAGCTTAATCATTCTGCTCGCCATATTTGGGGCACTTTCCGAATACTTTGGTGTGATTGATATAGTTCCCGGCTTTGGACGAGAGGGACGATATTTTCAGCTGAAGTTTCAGGCAACTAACGAACAAGTGATTGAACAACAAAATCAATAAAAATACCAGGAATATATATAATGCTTAAAGGTAGTGATGTTATCGATAAAGTGGTCGTCACCTACGACACAGGTAAAAAAATTGTCCGAATTATAGATTTAATTTTTGATCGGGAACGCAATCAACTTTTGGGTTTTCTCGTTGCAGAGAAGGGACTGTTTCGAGACGCAAAAGTGATTCCTCTACAAGAGGTACAAGCGATCGGGTCAGATGCGATCATAGTTAACTCGAAAGAATCTGTTGTGAAGGCACATCGTGTCCCTGTAATTAAAGAGATTCTGCACCAGAATATCGTGCTGAGAAAAAAGAGAATTCTGACTACAGAGGGACTCGACCTCGGTGGATTGGTCGATTTGTTCTTTGATGAGCATAGTGGACTGGTGGAAGGATACGAAGTTTCTGGCGGTGTATTTGCAGATGCTTATTCGGGGCGATCGTTCGTTCCTGCTAGCGAAACACTGAAAATTGGTGATGATGTTGCTTTTGTACCTCCAGAAACTGCTCAACTGATGGAAGAACAGGTTGGTGGTATCCGAGGAGCCGTTCAGGCAACTGGAGATAGATTGCAGGACTCAGCCCAGACTACCAACCGCAGACTGCAAACAGCAGCTCAAACTGTGAATGAGCAACTGCAAAGCTCTGTAGAGAAAGTGAACCGCGGGCTACAGTCAGCAAGTCAGAATGCAGGCGATCAATTGCAAGCCGCAACTGATGCTACTGGCAGCAAACTACAAGACTTCAATCGAGATGCAACTGCCTCTTTAACAAACAATTTAGTTGATCCTGCCGAACAAAAGGTATATGTGATTGGCAAGTGTCTCGAACGGGATGTGCTGACTCCAGATGGGAATGTACTGCTACTAAAGGGTCAAGAAGTCACCCTAGTCAAGGCAGAAGCGGCCGATCGCCTGGGTATCCTTGATGAACTCTATCGAGCCACGGGTGGCAGTCTGACTGCCAACATCAGCCGCAATTTACAAGCAGCAACAGAATCTGTTGGCAATCGAATTGGCAGCGTAACTCAGAGCAGCGCCGCTAGTCTGCGTCACTCAGTTGATTACTTGGCAGCAAATGTAAATGTGGCGATCCAGCAGGCAAGAGGGCGCAGAGTCTTGCGAACAGTGCGTACTGACGATGGCTTAATTATTGCGGCATCTGGGCAGATTGTGACAGAATCCCTTCTCGATCGCGCTCAGACTTACGCTAAAGAAGCAGAATTGCTGAACGCTGTCGGTCTGATGGCAACCGCAGTCCGTTCTACTGCGAGTGACAGATGGTTAGAAAACAAAGTTCAACTGGGCGATCGAGCAAGCATCGCTCAAGAGAATCTCAACACTTTCTGGCAAGCCTTGAAAGCGAAGGCAGAAAAGTTACAAGGACGCAGCAGACAGGCAATGAAAAATCAACGGATTGAACAAGCATTGGGTCGTCCAGTTACCCGTGTTATTCTTGACCCAGAAGACAACGTGATATTGAATGTAGGTGAATTGATTACACATCGCGCCGTCAGTCAAGCTGAAAAAAGTGGAGTTCTGAATATCTTACTAAGTTCGGTTTATAGCAAGGAGCCACAAATCTCTGACAAGGAGTTACGTGCTTCAGAACATGGAACGGCAGCCTTAGTACATCATGGTAATGGGCGATCGCAACTTGAATCTAAATCGATCTTGTGACTTTGGCCATAAAATAACCAAAAAGGTCAAGATGGTTATTATCGTGTGCGAGCAACTTAGGTAGAACAAAAATATGCGCTAACGACTGATTCCTGCGAAGACATTGCTAGCCCAGAAATCGCTATAATTCTGGTGAGCCAAATAGAGCCAAATATCCTTTGAGTTTTGGGGAAACCAGCCATGTTAGAGTACAACTTGCCAAGGTACTTGCCCTCAGCCGAGGAACTACCAGACTCTGATGAAAGGCCTGTGGATAATGAACTGCAAGAATTAATACCAGGCTTGCTGAAGGCGATCCTACTCATACTCTGGGCAGAACGCATGGACTGGTTGTTTGGCATAGATATGGGTATTTATTATCACCCAGATAAACCGCCAATTGTGCCAGATGGGTTTTTGAGCTTAGGGGTAGAGCGGTTTTATGATGAGGAACTGCGTCCCAGTTATGTACTGTGGGATGAAAATGTTGTACCGATTTTCGTGCTAGAAGTAGTTTCCCAAAATTATCGCAAGGAATACACTACTAAGTTGGATGAATACGAGGCTTTGGGTGTACTTTATTACGTAATTTATTCCTCTCGTCGCCGCCGCAAACCGCATCTGGAAGTACATAAGTTAGTTAATGGTAAGTATGAATTGCAAGAGGGAAACCCCGTTTGGCTACCAGAGATTGGCTTAGGAATTGGTTGCGAAAGGGGAAATTATTGCGGTGTAACGCGGGAATGGATGTATTGGTATGATGAGCAAGGACAACGATATCTCACGCCCGCAGAACAAGTAAAACAAGAGATACAACGCGCTCAACAAGAAGCACAACGCGCTCAACAAGAAGCACAACGCGCTCAACAAGCAGAACAACGGGTGCAACAATTGACAGAACAATTAAGAGCGTTGGGAATAGATCCAGATAATCTGGGTTAACTGGAATATTTTGCAATATTTTCAACAAGACTGAAAAATCTAATTTTTCAGATTTATATATTTGCTATAAATGCGGGTTTGCGACTGGAAGCTTTCAATAAAAAACTATTGCTTTTTAGGAATAACGTTCCTGATTCCACTTTTACTGCCAACAGTATCACCTTTGTAACGAGGGATGATATGAATACTGGTGTGCATAATATTTTGACCGGCGGCTCGATTGATATTGATTCCTACATTAAAGCCATCAGGCTCAAATTCTGTTTTGATAATTTCTTGTACTTTGTTCACCATAAACCAGCAATCAGATTGCTCGTTAAATGGTAGTTCAAAATAACTGCTAACATGACGTTTAGGAATAACCAAAACATGTCCTTTACTTATTGGATAGCCATCAAAAATAGCATAAGAAGTTGCTGATTCAGTTAATAATTTTAGCTTTCTAGGGGGATTACAAAATATACAATAATTAGATGAATTTCGCTGAAAATTATAGTGAACATACTCATATAATTCACGATGTTCATCTAAACAAACTGAAGTATAGGTAAGTTTGACAATACACTGGTAGGTAGGTTTTTTGTGTATATAATGCTCTCGAAAACCTTCTTTTTTTATATCCCTTCTCACAGCGTAATAAGCTTTACCTCCAGGTTTTAATAAATGTGATACTTCCATAAGAACATTAGTTTGTTCTTCAGTAAATAAAACATTTAAAACGTAAAAGCAAATTATTGTATCGAATTTAGTATCAGGATATTCTGGAAAATAATAAGGGTCATAGCCTGTAATATCACAACCTTTTTCGCGCAATATTTTAACATCATTACCAAAGCCACAGCCAAAGTCTAATATTTGGCCTTGTAGAAGGTTTTGATTTAATAAAAACTGTGCCGGAAATGATAGATAATTTCTTTCGATCGCAGTCAGATGGCTGAACTGATTTTTTTGCTGTTTCATGGAATGAATTTTGGTGCTGATGTCCCAAAATTATTATTCCCAGCATCCCTTGAGTTTATGCGATGTCTACGATGGTCACTGAGCCAAGTCGTACCCCTCCGGGGAAGCAAGCTACGCGGAGCGTCTGTCTGCGACACGCTGCGCGAACGTAGAGAAGTGCGGGCTACGCCTACGTATCAGGGTCAACACCTAGCTCACGTAATTTAGCTGCTAATATATCAGCTCGTTGCCGTTCCTGTTCAGCGCGTTGGCTTTCCTGTTCAGCACGTTGGCGTTCTTGTTCAGCACGTTGGCGTTCTTGTTGGGCTTGTTCGCTGCTCCACAACAGCAAATTTCCTTCTGTATCCCACCAGCGCAGCCAATTCATAGTTTGACATAATCTTTCACCTTGCCAAATTCCGAGAAATAACTCTAACTCAGGAATCCAAAAGCGTCCATTAGCGTCTGTTTGCTGCAAATTATATTGCCCATTTTGCAAGCATCGTAGTTCTATGCTTGGTTCGTAAGGGTCATAGGTTACGTAGGTTGGAACTTGGAGAATCTTTTCGTAATAATAGAGTTTACCGTAGGGTGGAGTTGAACGGACTGATAATTCTCCCCCTTCTGTATCTGAGAGAAATTCCATCACTACGGCCACACCAGCGCCTTCTAAATTTGGGGTATAGCTGCGACGCACTACATTTGTTCCCACAGACTGCACTTGAGGGACATAAAACCAGTCTGGGGCTTTGACAACGATTTTTTTGTTGACTGTGGCTACAAGTCCAAAATTAGAGCCAATCAGCATCTGAGGTTGGATGCGTCCTGTGCTTCCCAAAGCATCGGTAAGCGCAGCAGCGATCGCAGGTTGTTGAATATTTTCCACTGGATCATCTGGTAAAATGAAGTCGGCTGGAAGTGCTTCCCAAGTAACAATTGGTTCTTTTTGGATGGGGTTAACTTGTAGAACCATAAAATTATTCCTAATATCCATGCACAGTATATTAGTTATTTTTAACAAATCTTCAGGGCGCACATCTGTGCGATCGCAGCATATAAATTAGATAATCTTAAGTTTTGGATGAATAGACTCGCACTGCCTAAAAACCCAGAAATCTAGAAAGATTTCTCAGACTGGTGTATATACTCGTAGTCAAGCACTTAGCAGGCGTGAGTATTATGCTGGAATGGTTTATTGGCTGGATAGCAAACAATGCCTTTCTGCATCGGAAATTTTTAGAATATTTTTGTGCTTGGGAGTTTGTCTGGCAGTTTGAGAAGGAAGGCAGTATTTCAATTGAGGATCTCAAAACTGAAGTTTTTGGCAAACACTGGCAAGATGAAACTTGGCATGAGGTATTGCGGCTAATTGCGGGAATGATTGATGCGAAATTTGTTGGTGAAATTCTTAATTACTTGATGGTGCAAGATGGCGAAGAGGAAAAATTTATCAACTTGTTTTTAGCGGCTAAGTGTCTTGCAGAAGTGAGAAATCGGTCGGTAATTGCGTCAGTGGCTAATAAATTATTTGGCAAGGTAAAAGACTTAACCAAATATGACCTCTGGTATTATTACACCTATGACAATGCACAAGAAACTAAGTTAGTTCAGGAAGTTCGCATTCAAGCAGTTGTAACAATCGCCGCAATTTGGAAAGATAACCGTGATGCCTTACACTGCCTTAAAGACCGCGCCACTGTTGATAATTATCAGTATGTGCGAGATGCAGCCATCGAAGCATTAGTCAGCAATTTCAAAGATGACCCAGACACCCGCTCGTTTCTTAAAGACCTCACCACTGCTGATAATGTATGGAATGTCAGATGTGCAGCCATCGAAGCATTAGCCAGCAATTTCAAAGATGACCCGGACACCCGCTCATTCCTCAAAGACCTCACCACTGCTGATGATGGAAATGTGCGGCGTGCAGCGATTAAAGCATTAGTCAGCAATTTTAAAGATCACCCGGACACCCACTCGATTCTCAAAGACCTCACCACTGCTGATAATGAAAATGTGCGGTGTGCAGCGATTAAAGCATTAGTCAGCAATTTCAAAGATCACCCGGACACCCACTCGATTCTCAAAGACCGCGCTACTGCTGATAATGTATGGAATGTCAGATGTGCAGCCATCGAAACATTAGCCAGCAATTTCAAAGATGACCCGGACACCCACCCGTTTCTCAAAGAACGCGCCACTGCTGATAATAAATGGTATGTGCGAGGTGCAGCCATCAAAGCATTAGCCAGCAATTTCCCAGATGACCCAGACACTCGCTCGATTCTCAAAGACCGTGCCACTGCTGACAAATCTGATTATGTGCGAGGTGCAGCCATCAAAGCATTAGCCAGCAATTTCCTAGATGACTCGAACACCCGCTCGATTCTCAAAGACCGTGCCACTGCTGACAAATCTGATTATGTGCGAGGTGCAGCCATCCAAGCATTAGCCAGCAATTTCCCAGATGAGCCAGACACCCGCTCGATTCTCCAAGACCGTGCCACTACTGATAATAAATGGTATGTGCGAGGTGTAGCCATCCAAGCATTAGCCAGCAATTTCAAAGATGACCCGAACACCCGCTCGTTTCTCAAAGAACGCGCCACTACTGATAATCAATGGGATGTGCGAGGTGCAGCCATCAAAGCATTAGCCAGCAATTTCAAAGATGACCCGAACACTCGCTCGTTTCTCAAAGAACGCGCCACTACTGATAATCAATGGGATGTGCGAGGTGCAGCCATCGAAGCATTAGCGAAACACTTCAGAAATCAGCCTGAGTTGTTTGAAATTTACTACAACTGCGCTATCAATGACCCCTTTGAGCGTAAGCGAGACTATGAAACCAATCCTCGGCGCGTTGCACTAGAGATAATTATTAAGCAATTTCTTCAGCATCCGCAGACTTTACTGTTGCGCGACAGAGCAGAGAATGACCTAGATGAAGAAGTGCGGAAGTTTGCTCAACAGAAGTTGGCAGAATTAGAGAAGTAAAAGAGTCTCAAAAATATGAACAACACAGAAGTTGGTCAACAAATCAACCAATATTATGAAATATACAATACGGTTCAGTTAAGCCTAAAACTTTGTTATTCAAGTCAATTTTTTAACGAACCGCCTTCTCTGCGAGAGGCTTCCGCCAACGCGTAGCGTCTCGTAGAGAAGGCGCTGCGGGCGCGTAGCACCCGCAAGCTTGAGGCGATCGCATGATTCATACTTAGATTCAGCAACGCCAAAAACTGGGATGGCCATCTTGCCCATCCCAGAAAAAAGAGAATTTTCTCATCAAACGCCTTGGCTATATTCGAGCTAAGGCGGTTTCGTTAACTTATACTTCTGACTATCTAATAATGAGTGCCTGTTTTCCGATGGTTGATGGCAGTCACAGCATCAGGCTTGAGTAATTTCCCTTCGTCCACGGTTGCATACACAACCCAATGATCGCCACATTCCAGACGTTGGTTGACTGAACATTCCAAATATGCTAGCGAATCAGTAAGGATGGTACAACCGTTATCTGCAACTGCTGTACTAAAGTTGGCAAATCGGTCTTCTCCAGGCGCGAAAGATTTACGGAAATGTTTCATGTAGTCTTGATGATTGCCTTCAGGTAGAATATTTAAGGCAAATTTACCGCCTGGATACATCAAAGATTCGATGGCTCTCTCTTTAGCGATCGCCACTGTGATTCCGGGTGGATTGAAGGTAGCTTGAGAAACCCAAGCACCTAACATCGCGGTAGACACTTCTCCTTGTTTCGCTGTCACCACACAAACGGAACCAACAATCCTACCAACAGCCTGTTCCACTGGAGTAGCGGCTTGTTGGGGTACGCGTACCTTTTTAGCTTTTTTCAGTGCTTGGGCAAAGTCTGTACCGAGTTCTTCACAGAATTTGAGAGTGACATCATCTGGTTTAAACTTCACCTTCAGGGTGTCAAAACCAAAGCGATATCCAGCATCCCGCAGTTTACCTTCAATTAAGTCAAAAGCTTCACCACTCCAGCCATAAGAGCCAAAAACCCCAGCGAGTTTGCTGTTGTCACCGCTTGATAGCACGATACCTAAAGCAGTATGAATGGGAGTTGGCGCATGACCACCGATGGTAGGAGAACCGATGATAAAACCCTCTGACTGTGCGAGGTTGATGCGAATTTCATCAGGGGTAGCAAATTCGCAGTTAATCGATTTGACTGCAACTCCACCTTTAGTTAGTCCCAGAGCGATCGCTTGTGCTAAAGTCGCTGTATTCCCGTAAGCTGAAGCGTAAAGTAGGGCAACAGAAATTTCGCGATCGTTATGAGAACGGCTCCACTCTCCATAAGCTTTAGTAAGTTCGATTAAACTGGTGCGTACTAAGGGGCCGTGACCCACAGCATACATTCTCACCTGCAAATCTGATATTTTCTCCAAAGCTGCTTGCACATGAGGAGTTTGGGGAGCCATCAGGCAGTTAAAGTAGTAACGCTGGTCTTCTTTGAGCGCTTCCCAGTTATCATCAAACACTTCATCACCACAAAGATGAGTTGCAAATAACTTATCTGTGTAGAGAATTTGAGTTTGCTGGTCGTAGGTACAAAGTCCTTCCGGCCAACGCGGGCTGGGAGTGGGTAAGAATTTCAAAACATGACCCTTACCTAAATCCAGAGTTTCTTTCCCCCGCATCACCAAGACATTTAAATCTTGTTCTAAGAAAGCAGCACGCAAATTGTTCGCACCGGGAAGAGAACAAACAAAAGTTACCTGTGGTGCCAGTTCTAAAATTGCTTTGAGGGTTGCAACTCGATTGGGGCTAAAATGACCCAAGATTATATAATCCAAACTTTGTAAATCTAAAGTCTGCCGCAATGCCTCTAAATAAATTTCGGTAAAGCTTTCTGGCGGTGGATCGATAAGTGCGGTTTTATCAGCTTCAATTAAATAGCAATTGGAGGTTGTACCTCTTTCAAGTGCGTATTCAATTTCAAACCGCAGACGTGACCAACTACGCGCTCTGATAGCTTTAGTATTGGTAGCAATTGGTAAAACTTGTACGTCGCGTGGCTTGGAATTGGTCATAGCTGTTGGATAAAGTTAGGGAATAGGGGATTGGGGATAGGGAACAGGGAATAGGTTATGGGGTATAGATCATAGGAAACAGGGGATAGTTTTCTTTGCTGTCCCCTGTCACCTGTTACCTCTTGCCTCTTTCTTAGTAGTAATTACCTACTTTGCGATGGCGAACGGCTGTCAATCCATCGTTTTTGGAGACACGACCTTCTTGGACGGTGCAGTATAAAACCCAATGGTCGCTGCATTCCATGCTGGTCTGTATTTCACATTCCATGTATGCCAAAGCATCTGCCAGAATTGGCGAACCGTTTTTTGCGGTTTGAGTTTTCACTCCCGCAAAACGGTCAGCACCAGGATGCAAGCGCTTGAGGAAGTGTTTTTTGAGTTCTTGATAATTGCCTTCTTCCAAAACGTTGAGGACGAAGCGATCGCCTACTTGCATTAAGGAATCAATGGCGCGGTCTTTAGCAACGGCAATTGTGAATCCTAATGGTTGCAAACTCGCTTGCGTTACCCAGGATGCCAGCATTGCACTTGAGACATTATCTTTTTTCGTGGTGACTATATATAGTCCACTACTAATGCGACCCAACGCCTTTTCCATGTTGACATCAAGGGACTTGATTTGCTTGATGTTGCGATCGCGCACTAGCAATTGTCCGATGTCTTTACCCGCTTCTTCACACAACTGGAATGTTGATGCGCTGGGAGTCTCTTTAATCCGAATGGGTGGGAAAGCTTCTTTGATGCCAGAGTCAAGAAATTGTCTGCGGAGTGTATCAATGGGTTCATCATCCCCACCGTAACATTCAAACAGCCCAAGAAATTGCTTGTTCTTGGCGACAGCTAGCACTGAACTGATACTAGCTTGGGCGGCGGCGGAAGTAGTCGGGGGCATACCAATAATGATGCCAGCTGCTCTCCCGGCTAGTTCTTGGATTTCTTGGCTTTCAGCAGTACTCAGATCCAGTACTTCTACGCCAACGCCAGTTTTCAGGATACCTTCGGCAATTGCGTGACCAAGACGTTCGCCATACCCATATTCTGAGACAAAAAACAAGCCAACTGTGGTTTCTGCTTTAGCTTGTTTTTGGCTCCAATTTTCGTAACACCCTGTCAGAACATCTAAATGGTGGTATAATAACGGCCCGTGACCATTGGCGATAATATTAATCTTTCCGAGATCGCCCATCCGCTTCATCGCATTCAGCAACGAACGAGCGTTAGGGCCCATCAAGCAGTCGTAGTAAAATCTAAAGTCAGCTTCGATCGCTTCTAAATCTTCGTCGAAGGTGCGATCATCACAGAAGTGCATCCCAAAAGCATCACAGGTGTAAAGAATTTGGGTTTTGCGGTCAAAGCTAAAGATTGTATCCGGCCAGTGCAGGTTAGGCGCACTCACGAATTCCATTTCGTGTCCTTTGCCGATATCGATGCGATCGCCAGTTTTCACAACCCGCTTGGAAAAAGGATCGTGTACTAAGCCTTCCAAGAACTGAAGCGCAACTTTTGAGGCTAAGACGGTAGCTCTAGGAGCTAACTGGAGGACATCTTCTACTAAGCCGCTATGGTCTGGCTCTGTGTGACTAACAATTATATAATCAATTGTTTTGGGGTTGACAAGACCTTTGAGAGTCTCTAAATACAGATCGCGAAACTTCTGGTGAGAAGTATCGATCAAAACTGTTTGTTCGCCCCTAATTAGATATGAATTGTAGGTTGTACCGTTTTGCAGTCCGAATTCGATATCAAAGCGATCGCGATCCCAGTCAAGAGAGCGAATCGCCGTTGTGTTAGGGGCAATTTCTACAGTTTGTATAGTTAGCCGATGTTGAACGTTCTCTTCGTGGGCCTTGCCGGTCGTAGACATCGATACCATTATTCGTCTCCGAGCGCAAATTAACAGGTTTTTCTTCTGCCCCCATTCTCTCTATTATTTTTATTTGAAGTTGTAATGAATATCAGTTTTTGAAAAATTTAACTTGTATCAAATATTGCTGTTTTTTAGCAAAAAATGTGACTCAAAAAATATACTAAATATTAATTTATTCCTAAGTTTTACTGAGTACTTATTTTTGCTATTTATCTGGTTTTATCTTAATTCAAAAATATCATAGCAATTATATTTTTTAACTAGAACAGCATAATTTAAACAATATTATATTGCTGGACTATCAACCAAATCTAAATTACTTGTAATGCTTAAGATTGTCAGAAAATATATTTTTAAAGTAGAAAAATATACTTTTGTCAGATACTCCCTTAATTAGAAAAAGTAGGAAAGGTGGGAAAAGTAGGAAAGGTAGGAAAGGTAGGATAAACCTTATTAAACTTCCAAAAAGCATCGAATAGCCTGTTAACATTAGTTTATTCAATAGATATTCAATCTGTTGTTGTCTTAATCAAAAATATGGTACATGGAATATAAACTTTATGTAAAGTTGGTAAAACAGATATTTTTTTGGAGATAATCAAGTCAAATTTCCAGAGACTAGTTGAATAAAAAGGAACTAGGCTTGTATGTCTTTTTCCGCTCATCCAAATGGAAACTAGGGTAAAAAGGATTTTTAAAGTTTCGATAAACCTGCGTAAGCATAGGAATAATCTCAGAAATTTAATGATACAGTCCTTTATTATCGACTTTAAACATTAATCAAGATAACGCCAACAAATTTTTCTTGTCATAGCTATAAGCTACAGCTTCAGGCTATCAGATAAGTTTGCCTATATAGGTTAATGTGTAATCTTGATGTGCCGAACTTTTTATAAAAATCCATTGTTGATGAAAAATTGCAAACTTTGATAGTGTTATCAAGCCAATACCTATCGTGTAGCAGCCTTATAGACGCTGACATCCTTAATACTTGTAGTTCAGTTTTTTGAATGTATGATGAAATACTTAAGTAATTCAGTATACAGACGTAAATAGATACAAAAATGACAAAAATTGATTTTGTAAAAGGTTATTTTTTATGGGATGCCGATTAAAAGTGTTTCTCACAGAAGAGGAAAAGCTAACTTTAGAAGAGTTGAGAAAAGCCAAAGATGTTCCTCAACGTACTAAGGATCGTGCCCAAGTTTTACTGCTGAATACTCGTGGTTTAAAAAATGAGCAAATTGCAAAAGGCTTGAACTGGGCGATTTCAACAGTGCGTCAAACCCTTCATCGCTGGGAAAAAATGGGTTTAGCAGGTTTATGGGATGCTCCCGGTCGAGGAGGAAAACCTCGATATTCAGAATCAGATTTGGTTTATCTCGAAAATTGTCTAGCTCAAGAGTCAGAGACGTATAACTCTAAACAATTAGCAAAAAAACTAGCATCTGAACGTCAAGTAAACTTGAGTGCAGATCGACTACGACGCATACTGAAAAAAAGGGGAAGGAGGTTTGGAAGCGCACGCACACAAACCCAGAAACAGCAAGCATAATTAGCTAATTAAACCATTTTAGGTTCGAATCACTCGTTTCGTTTGAGATGCGATCGCTAGATCGTGGATGACCATCACGATTATCTTCTTGACAAGTTCCTGCTTTTTGCAGAGATAGTGCTTGTTGCGCTTCTTTCTGTTACTTGGGCTTAACTGAACGGTATGGCTATATTAGCTGTTGAACTCAAGTTAGCTGTGCATTATAGAAAATTCTGATGGAGTTTCCCATAAAACAAAGCCCACTTACACATCACAGTGTCAAGTGGACTTGTTAACTATTTTTAGTGGATCCGAGCAGAGTCGAACTGCTGTCCAAATTGGGTATTAACCCCCCGCTCATTCACAGGTTTAGCCTTTCTAATCCTCAAGGCGGGAATCGTTCATTATCCCGAACGTAGGATGCTCTGATTTGATCTTAGCCAGCAAGCCAACCAGAGAACGCTTGCTAGAGCATCCGTTGGGGGTTGGTCTTCAGTCCTTAACGGAGTCAAACTAAAGACGCTCGAACCTATAAGAGGTGTTTAGGCAGCTACTAGAGCATCCTTACGAGCAAAGTTAACGATGTTATTCGCATTTACTTTTTGTTTGAGCCTTTGATTTCCGAGAGGAGACTCACTCTCGACCTGAATCACAGAGCAGCGTTCGCCAACCTGTCGAAACCGTGACGGACCCATGCGCTTCATACTTCAATTATAATACGCAATTCTTGAAATGTGTTAATGAAAAAAATTTTGGCCCAAATACTAAAATAGCCAATTGCTAATCTTAAAATAATTAGCAATTGGCTATATATTACAACGCACTACAAATAAATAATTAGTTATACCTAAGTTAGTGCTTCAGCACCACCCACAACTTCAAGTAGTTCTTGGGTAATTGCAGCTTGTCGGGCTTTGTTGTAAGACAGGGTGAGGGTGTTAATCAGTTCACCAGCATTTTCACTGGCATTACTCATGGCTGTCATCCGCGCTGCTAGTTCACTAGCTGCCGATTCTTGTAGCGCCCGTAATAACTGGTTACTCAGATACAGGGGCAATAGAGAATCTAAAATCTGCACTGGATCTTGCTCGAAGATCATGTCAGGAGCCAACGTGCGGGCTTGGCTAGTCACTTTCTCCCGTTCAACTTCAAATTTACCACCACGGGTTGTCAAGCGGAAGACTTCATCATCGGCTGCTTCTAGACCTTGTGGATCGAGGGGTAGTAAGGTTTGAATCACAGGGCGAGAGCTAACCAAGGAAAGAAATCTGGTATAGATTAATTCGATGCGGTCAACTTCTTCCGAAAGGAACAAGGAAAGTAGTTGATCGGCAATCTGATTGGCTTCCGCTGCGGTGGGAATTTGCTCTAAGCCGCTGTAGGTGGCATCAATTGGCTGATCGCGGCGTTGAAAGTACTGGGTAGCTTTGCGCCCGACGAGTACAAATTGATAGTTTAAACCTTCTGCCTGGATTTCTTTGGCGCGGTTTTCTGCACGACGGATAACGTTATTATTGTAGCCGCCGCATAGACCGCGATCGCCTGAAATAACCAACAACCCAACTGACTTAACTTGGCGTTTTTTCAGTAGTGGTAGGTTTGCTTCTTCAAAGCGCAGACGGCTTTGCAAACCATACAATACTTGTGCCAAGCGATCGGCAAAGGGACGAGTTGCTAGCACTTGTTCTTGCGCCCGGCGCACTCTAGCCGCAGCTACGAGACGCATGGCTTCTGTGATTTTTTTGGTGTTTTTGACCGACTGAATGCGATCGCGTATTGCTTTTAAATTGGCCATATTCTTGAGTTAGGAGTTAGGAGTTAGGAGTTAGGAGTTAAGAGCTAGGAGTATTTCATTAACTTTTAACTCTTAACTCTTCACTCCTCACTTTAATTACGCTGTAGCTTTGAAGGTCTTCTTGTATTCGGTGAGTGCTTCCTTCAAAGCAGCTTCTTCGGCGTCACCTAGTGCTTTAGATGCTTGTACTCCTTGTGCATACTGGGTTTTTCCAGTCTTTAAGTACTCACGTAGACCAGCAGTGAAGGTGGTTACTTGATTTACAGGCACATCATCTAAGTAGCCATTGATACCAGCATACAAAATTGCTACTTGCTCGTATACCGACAGGGGGGAATTTTGTGGCTGCTTGAGGAGTTCGCGCAAGCGTTGACCCCGTGCCAACTGGTCTTGAGTGGCTTTATCTAAGTCAGACGCAAATTGAGCGAAAGCTTGCAGGTCGTCAAATTGGGCTAGTTCCAATTTAATCTTACCGGCAACTTTTTTCATTGCCTTGGTTTGAGCGGCAGAACCCA
Source organism: Nostoc sp. JL23 (assembly GCF_017115065.1). Lineage (NCBI taxonomy): Bacteria > Bacillati > Cyanobacteriota > Cyanophyceae > Nostocales > Nostocaceae > Nostoc > Nostoc sp. JL23. The sequence goes on along the minus strand of NZ_JABXKN010000059.1, from coordinate 178,145 downwards.
CGCGGGATACTGAAATACCGGGGTTTACAGCGGGACGGATACCAGCGTTAAACAAGTCAGAAGATAGGAATATCTGACCATCTGTAATCGAAATTACGTTGGTGGGGATGTATGCTGAAACGTCACCAGCTTGGGTTTCGATAATTGGTAGGGCGGTCATACTGCCTTTACCTAATTCGTCACTCAGCTTTGCAGCTCTTTCTAACAAGCGGGAGTGAATGTAGAATACATCTCCGGGGTAAGCTTCGCGTCCTGGTGGACGACGTAGCAGTAGGGACATTTGGCGATAAGCTTGGGCTTGCTTGGAAAGGTCATCATAAATTACCAGGGTAGCTTTGCCTTTGTACATGAAGTACTCAGCAATAGTTGCACCTGTGTAGGGAGCTAGGTATTGTAGGGTTGCAGGTTCACTGGCACTAGCGGCGACGACGATGGTGTAATCCATTGCGCCTTTTTCTTGCAATGTTTGTACCACGTTAGCAACTGTGGAAGCCTTTTGACCGATTGCAACGTATACACAAATTACATCTTCTTCCTTTTGGTTGATGATGGTGTCGATCGCGATCGCAGTTTTACCGGTTTGGCGATCGCCAATAATCAATTCCCGCTGACCACGACCAATGGGAATCATTGAGTCAATAGCTGTGATACCCGTTTGCATGGGTTCATGTACAGACCGACGGGCAATGATACCGGGTGCTGGAGATTCAATCAAACGGCTTTCTGGGGACTTAATGTCTCCCTTACCATCGATAGGACGACCCAAGGCATCTACAACTCGACCAATTAGGGCTTCTCCTACTGGTATCTGGGCAATTCTACCAGTGGCAGTTACAGAACTACCTTCTTGAATTTCTAGCCCTTCACCCATCAACACCGCGCCCACGTTGTCTTCTTCTAAGTTTTGGGCGATGCCAATTGTGCCATCTTCAAATTCCAAAAGTTCCCCAGACATAGCCTTTTCCAGACCATAAATCCGGGCAATACCGTCACCAACTTGGAGAACGGTACCAACGTTAGCAACTTTGACCTCTTGATCGTATTGCTCGATTTGTTGTTGGATAATGCTGCTAATTTCGTCAGGTCTAATTGATATGCTCATGTGTGTATCTTGTTTGCTTTCGAGACGGAAAAATTCAAGAGTTAGGAGTTAACAGTTAGGAGTGATGAGTTAAGAGTGATGAGTTAAAAATGCAAAAATTACAAGTTAAAAGTCAAAATAAATTACTATTTACTTAACTTCTAACTCCTAACTCCTAACTCCTAACTCCTAACTCCTAACTCCTAACTATTAGTTAAGCGCAATGAAAGGCGGCGCAACTGACCTCGGATACTAGCGTCAATTACCTGTGAACCTACTTTAATGATCACACCACCAATTAACTCGCTGTCTACCCTGGTTTCTAGTTCTACCTGGCGAGCATTGGAGATGGCGATGACCTTTTGGATGATTGCCTGCTGTTGAGCTTCTGTGAGGGGAACGGCTGAAATTACTTCCGCTAATACGGTTTGATTCAGCTGCCGCAACAGCGCCAGATACTGTTGAAAAATATCTTCCAAGAATGCAATGCGCCGCTTATCTACCAGTATCAGCAAAAAATTGCGTAAGTAGGTATTAGAGCCTTCACCGAGTATTTGTTTGATGAGAGCTTTTTTGTTCTCAGATTGAATAAACGGGTTGCTGAAGAAGTTGTGTAGCTGTTTGTCTGCCCTGAGCAGTCCCAGGAAAGTACGCGCATCTTCCCCGAACTCTTCGGTCAAATTTTTCGATTGCGCTATTGACAAAAGTGCCTGTGCGTAGGGTTGGGCTACTTCGGCTGACGCTACCTGACTTGTCATACGTTGCCTCCCAGTTGTGCGATGCTGCGGTCAATTAAACTTTGTTGAGCATCGTCGGCAATCCCGCTTTTGAGTTGCGATTCGACTTTTTGCAATGCTAGTGTAGCTACCCGTTGCCGCAGTTGAGCGATCGCTCGATCGGTTTCAGTGTTTAGATCTGCTGCTGCTGTTTGTTTCAAGCGTTCTACGTCTTGCACTGCCTTCGCTAACAAGGCTTCTTTCGTCTTTTGAGCGTTTTCTGTGGCAGATTGGCGGATGCGTTCTGCCTCTGCCTGAGATTGCTTCAATTGCTCTTGCGCTTGGGAAAGGGCAGTCTTTGCCTCTTTTAAGCGCCCTTCTGCTTCCTGAATTGCGGTGGCAATATTGGATTGTCGCTCGTTCAGGATATTGCTTAAAACCTTACGTCCGAAGTAAAATAGTATGCCAATCAGAATCGCTAGATTGATCAGATTGGTTTCAAAAATGTCTAGGTTTAGACCGAAACCACCTTCTGCTGCGCCTTCTGCCAATTCAGAGTGAACAGCGTTCGCTTCTGCGGCAAGTAATAAGAATGTCCCCATGATACCCATTTACAAGTGCGCTGCTCGCTTGCTAATACGTTGTATTTTCCCGTAGGGAAATTCAGTATCTTTTCCCCGAAGTGAAATTAAGTATCTTTCCCCAGAAGGGGAAAAAGTGCCTTTTTGACACTTAATTAAGCGCTCTGGACTAGGGGCCAGTTGCGCGTATGCTTTCACAGAACCAGTCTAGCTAGCTTATCTAACTGGAGTTGGTCCCAATAGTTTTTCTAGAATCTGCCTGCTTAGAGCATCAACTTGTTGCTCTAAGGTGCGAAAAGCTTCCTGCTTTTGTTGTTCTATTTCAACAGCAGCTTGTTCTCGTTGAGTCTGAGCTTCCTTTTGGGCCTCAGCAATTTTCTCGGCAGTAATTTTTTTAGCTTCCAGTTGAGCTGCTTCTACAGTCGCTTGCGATTGTCTGCGAGCGTCTGCGAGTTGCTGCTCATATTCGGTGGCTAAACGCTCGGCTTTAGCCAAGCTCTCCCGGGCCTCCAGGGTATTTGTTCGGATATAATTATCGCGATCGTCTAGTACCTTGGTCAGTGGCTTATAGAAAATTGCATTCAACAAAGCTGCTAGTAGCAGGAATTGCAATGCCATGAAGGGCAAGGTAGCATCGAAATCAAACATTTGTCTCCTCTTTGGCTGGAGTAGCAGTTTTCGTGGCTAGCAACATCATCCAACCTTTCATATTTTAGAGACCCATAGCCAATAAGGGTCAACTGAACATTAGAACTATTAAGATATCCAAAAAGTTCCGATTGTAGAGGCGTGATGGTTCACGTCTCCACACTCACAAAAACTTTCAGGTATTAGGCGAAGGGGTTAGCAAACAGCAATACCAGGGCAATCACTAGACCATAGATAGTCAAGGATTCCATGAATGCCAAGGTTAATAGCAGAGTACCGCGAATTTTTCCTTCTGCTTCAGGTTGACGAGCAATACCTTCTACTGCTTGTCCAGCAGCGTTACCTTGACCAATACCAGGGCCAATTGCAGCTAAACCAATCGCTAAAGCAGCAGCGAGAACTGAAGCAGCCTGAACTAATGGATCCATGTTGATTTTCCTTGCTTTGATTACAAAACTAACAAAATTACGTTAACGATTAGAAACGTGGTTTTCACGCTGCACCGGGTTCTTTAAATCGCGCTTTGCGATGTTTTGAGCGAATATGCTCTGGGAACTGTGCTATCAACTGAGAAGTTTAATGCTCCTCATGTTCTTCTCCACCATGCCCCTCCATTGCCTCATGAATGTATGCTCCGGCTAGGGTGGCAAAAACCAGGGCTTGAATGGCACTGGTAAATAAACCCAAGGCCATTACAGGCAGAGGTACAAATAGAGGAACTAGCAGCACCAGCACCGCTACCACCAATTCATCCGCCAAAATATTACCAAATAGCCGGAAGCTTAGGGAGAGGGGTTTGGTGAAATCTTCTAGAATTGCGATCGGCAACAAAACAGGTGTTGGCTCTATATATTTCTTAAAGTAGCCTAAACCCCGTTTGCTAAAACCTGCGTAAAAGTACGCCAAGGAAGTCAGCAATGCCAATGCAACAGTCGTATTGATGTCATTGGTGGGAGCTGCCAATTCGCCCGAAGGTAGCTTGATGAGCTTCCAGGGAATTAACGCACCTGACCAGTTCGATACGAAAATAAACAAGAACAATGTGCCAATAAATGGCACCCAAGGGCGGTACTCTTTCTCACCAAGTTGGTTTTTTGCCAAATCACGGATAAATTCTAGGGCATATTCCATCAAATTTTGGATGCCCTTGGGAATTCTTTGTGCGTTTCGAGTAGCTGCGATTGAAGCCACTACTAGAATACTAATCACAAACCATGAGGTGAGAAAAACTTGCCCATGAATTTTAAGATTGCCCAACTGCCAGTAGAAATGATGTCCTACTTCTAATTCGGCGAGGGGAAAAGAATTAAAGGCGTTTAAGACACTAAGCATTTGCATTCTTCAAGCATTTTCCCCAACGAGCGAGGATGGGATTACTATCTTTGTGAGCCTGACTTTTTAAGAATCAGGAATGAACGCAATTTGCACCATATAGACGAAGAGCGTGGCTTTGTAAGTTAGAAATCCCAAAAAAATGGGCAGAATCTGTAGCTCACGCCATTGAGTTGCCACGATCATCACTCCCATAAACAGAGCAAAACGAGTTTTGCTCAGACTGGTTTTTTCACTACCAAGCTGCTCAACATCTCTAGCCAACATTTTTAAGTAAACCACACCTGTACACGCCCCAATTAAATAATTTAGGGCAATGTTTAAGGAATAAAAAATCCACACAGAGATAAAAATAACCCCCGTCAAGACAAGCGTGATTACCAACAATCGCTGGAAGAGTTGATAAAACTCTTGCATGGAGTTACCTGATTCTGTGTCTTCAGAACCAGTTTTAGCATCTTGTTGCGTTGTCGGAGTGGGCGCAATTGATTCGTCAGACAAGCTCACGGGACTTGAAACCAGTACAGTTAAATATGATGACTGCACATTCAGTCAGCTGAATCATATCACGATGCGGTAACAATACTTTAGGAAAAAACAATTAACTTCTTGTCAACATCAGAGAGTAAGTGCTGACAGACTAAAGCCTAGAGCACTTTTACCAAGTCCGCTGAGGTGGGCTTGGTGAAAAAGTTAGGTTTTTATAGGAGATTGATAAATCGAGGGCAGGCAAGATGCCCACCCCACAAGAATCTTGGGTTGAATATACCTCTCGATTAAATTATCTTGGCAGTTCGCAGACCGAACAGCAAACCTACAGATAAGCCAAAGAATAAACCCAAGAAGACGACATAAGATACAATTGCAAACATTTATTGCTCTCCAGAATACTTCCTAAATCTATTGAATCATTAGTTGTTGGGTATTGGGCATAGGGCATAGGGCATGGGGCATAAGGGTAGAGGAGAAATACTTACTACAACTTCTTTGCTGCTTGCCTGCTTCTTAGCAATCCCTAATGCCCAATGCCCTATGCCCATTTCCTCGATTGCGATACAATACAGCCCACAAGCGCTTGTTTGGGGTTGGGCAATGACTTCTGTAATTAATGTAAATTTACCAGAGCAGTCTTATGAGATTGCGATCGCCCCTTCAAGTTTAGATCAGCTGGGTCAACAGATGGCCAGTCTCAATCTAGGCAAGAAGGTACTGCTAGTTTCTAATCCGACGATTTTTAAGCATTTTGGCGAAAGAGCAATTACATCCCTAACATCTGCTGGATTTAAAGTTGCTAGCTGCACTCTACCACCTGGTGAACGCTATAAAACACTCAATTCCATCAAAAAACTCTACGATGTAGCCTTGGAAAACCGCCTAGAACGTTCTTCTACGATGGTGGCTTTGGGCGGAGGTGTCGTTGGCGATATGACTGGCTTTGCGGCTGCAACTTGGCTACGCGGTATTAATGTTGTTCAAGTGCCTACCTCTTTGTTGGCGATGGTAGATTCGGCAATTGGTGGCAAAACTGGCGTGAATCATCCCCACGGTAAAAACTTAATTGGGGCATTCCATCAACCGCGTTTGGTTTTGATTGACCCAGATGTGTTAAAAACTCTACCTATGCGCGAGTTTCGGGCAGGAATGGCAGAAGTTATTAAGTACGGTGTGATTTGGGATGCCGAATTGTTTGCCCAGTTGGAAGCAAGTAAACGCCTCGACCAACTCCGCTATGTCAAACCTGACCTAATGACCAGCATATTAACGCGCTCTTGTCAAGCAAAAGCTGATGTTGTTGGCAAAGATGAGAAAGAAGGCGGATTAAGGGCAATTCTCAACTATGGACACACCATTGGTCATACAGTGGAAAGTTTGACTGGTTATCGTCTAGTAAATCATGGTGAAGCGGTGGCTATTGGTATGGTAGCAGCCGGTCAAATTGCTGTGGATTTAGGACTGTGGCAAAAGGAAGACACAGAACGTCAAAATGCTTTAATTCAAAAAGCGGGTTTACCGACTCAGTTGCCAGATGGGTTAGATATTGAAGCAATTATTGAGGCGTTGCAATTAGATAAGAAAGTCCAAGCCGGGAAAGTGCGGTTTGTTTTACCAACAGAGATTGGTGTAGTAACAATTACCGATGAAGTGCCATCGGATATTATTCGCCAAGTGTTACGAGGAATGTAAACAATTTAAAAAAGAATTTAGGAGTCAGAATTTAGGAGTCAGAATAAAAGTTAGTTGCTCTGTGCTTCAATTACGAATTAATGAGCCATGATACTCCAAGCCAAAAATCAATTAACTTTGCAAGAGTTCTTGAATCTTCCACCAGGCGAGGGAGATATCACCTACGAACTTGTTGATGGTCAAGCAATTCCTAAAATGTCACCAAAATTTTTTCACGCAAAACTTACCCGCGTTCTTCTCAATTTTATTGAGCAATCGTGTGAGGGGAAAGGAGAAGTTTGCCCGGAATGGGATGTTGCATTAACTCGTCGGGGACGAGATTGGATGCCAATTCCAGATATTTTATACATTTCTTATGAGCGTTTACCCGCTAACTGGGATGAAAACGAAGCTTGTCCTGTTCCTCCTGATTTGGTGATTGAGATTATTTCCCCAGGGCAAACTTTTGGACAAATGGCGGCTAAAGCCAAAGACTATTTGGATGCTAAGGTGCTGCGGGTATGGGTATTAGATAGTAAAGCCAGAAGCATTACTGTTTTTTATCCAGATGCAGCACCACAAACTTATATGGGAGAAGAACTACTCACAGATTCTTTGTTTGAAGGACTGCAATTTACTGTTGAGCAGGTGTTTCAAAAGGCTAAAATACCATTAGCTACTGAATAGCACAATTCTCTTGCTTTAAACATCCATCGAAATTTAAAGTAGTGGAAGGTTTGTCTAACTTTAACCAGTTGCTTGAGCAACTTATCTGGTTAATTTATATGGTAGCTGTATGTAAGCTGTACTGTATTAATGGTTTGGCTGATTAATTCATCCATTTGTAGGAGGTAATTAGTAAGGGAATAGGTATACTTTGTTTATAATCAGACCAACACTAATATGGTTGGATGCTGTATTCACGCAACAGATGTATCAACTATGTTAAACCTAATATTTACCAGATGTATAAAAATAAAAGCTTTGGTGATTTCAACAGCTTTTTTACTGGCTGTACAGGCTTCTGCCAATGCTGAACAAGCAGTTCCTAGTTTGACTCCAAGACAAGCTCAACATTTATCCCGTGACTTGGTTCCATATAATTCTCAAGAATTTTTTAGACAAGGAAAAGATTCAATTGAGAGAGAAATTCAAATTCTTAATCAAAGGCAACAGCGCCCAATTAAACCTATTCTTAAGATTGATTCAGTACCGCAAAGCAAAAAACCACATATTCAGCAAAAACCCCAACCTCTTATCTAAGTAAGAATTATCACTCTTCTATGGCTTTTGCTTGTGCTGTTAATTCTTAAGCTGTAGCACATAAGTTACATTCCCAGGCATCACAATCACTATGCTTTGCTTTTGGCTAACAGAGGTTTTATATTTTCAATAAATTTAGCAATAAAATTTTACAATCTTATTCGTCTAGCAAACTCATCAAGGCTTGAATTTCAACGTCTTGCTCTTGTGGTTCTGATAATTGAGACTGTAGCTTTAATAATTGACTCTGTAATTCTTCTGCTACATGAAGCATCTCAGACTCTTGGGCAATTTTGAGTTGATTTTCTTTAATTTTGATTTGTTTAAGCAAGTCATTTTCAACATGAATTGAGTTGTAATGTTGAGCAATCATAGCTTTACATTTATTATCAATCTATGGAGTGCAATGAAATTTTCCACTTATGTATTATTCCACACTTTTGTCATTTTTTAAATATCTGGTGATTTAATCTTGATGGTTCATAGTTTTTAGCCTGTTGTCTTCTCAAAATTTTGGGAATATTGACTTAAGGGACTTCCAGTTAAAAAACATCTCATCTTAGGGGCGCACAGATGTCATTAGTGCCAACTTAAGCTTAAAGCCAGTGCTAAAAAAAGCTTTTAGCAGATTATCTTGTTATCTCGTTCCCAGTCTCCGACTGGGAATGCCCGTCGTTGAGGTTCCACCTCTTGAGTGGCGGCAGAGTCGCCAGGATTAGCATTTCCAGCCAGAGGCTGGAAACGAGATTTTAAAAGAGTTTTGGCTTAAGTTGACACCAATGCACAGATGTGCGCCCTAATACAAATGTACAAATAACTTGGGATAATTTATTTTTTGTAAGTTCCTAATATAGAGGTTGCCATGCCAGATATTCATGAGGGCGTATAGCTAGCTGTGCTAATTTAACTCTGTACTATACCTATAATTTTGTAGGCTTTTACAAAAATGGAAATCATGAGATAAAATTGGTTGACTTAGGGCAAATTTTGAGACAACACACATTAACTTGTCTGTTAATTTTCCAAGTTTTGTAGATATGTTAAATATTATTTGTATGAACAGTATGGATTTAAAGTTTATCAAGAAAAAGATTTATACCTTTGTAAAAATTATATCTACAGTGCTTATAACAAGCGCAATTGGATTGGAATCGTGGAATATTTATGCAATCATAACTAATATTAATGTACCAAGCAGCCTGAATCCAATTTTTTGGATTGAGCGTTTTGCCATGATGAGCCATTTTGTTGAGAGCATTATAGCAGCTTTTTATGCACCTTCTAGACAAAAGATGCCAATAAAATATGCAACTTATACTTTTTTTGTCGGCACAATTGGGTTGTTAGACTATTTGGTCAGCAGGATGACTATTGACGCTTCTATGCCTTGAAGGTATGGGTTTTTGGATTAGGTTGGTTGGTAGGGTGTGTTATGCGATCGCACCCCACGTACAAAAAGCTAAGTTATTAAATATACCATCACAAGTAAAAATCAGGTGCAGGAGTTTCCCATGAATGTAGGTAACTAATGAATCTGACACTCAGAAGGGAGTATAGTTTGTATAGTTAGCTTTTTGCTGAAATTTGAGTTTGACACTAAGGAATTAAAAAATGTCTACTGATACTGACATAGTTACTTACGTTGAAGAAAGTGAATTTGATGTTGTTTTAAATGGAAGTGAAGAGAAAGTTGTTGTTGTTGATTTTACTGCTACTTGGTGTGGCCCCTGTCGCTTAGTCAGTCCCTTAATGGAGCAACTTGCTGAAGAATACAAAGGTCGCGCTAAAGTTGTTAAGGTAGACGTTGACAGCAATAAGCCCATTTTCAAAAAATTTGGTCTTCGCAGTATTCCAGCAGTTTTAATTTTCAAAGATGGTATTTTAGCAGAAACCATTGTGGGGGTTTCTCCTTACGAAGACTTTAGCAATGCTGTTCAGAAGCTTCTTTAAATAATTCGTAATTCGTAATTCGTAGAGAACATCATTAAGAATTACGAATTCTTTTAAAAATTTCCTTTTCGCCTATAATGCGCTTGCAGTAAACCACTTGAATATTGTTTTGAGTTAATCAGCTCCAATTTTTCTTCAGGGGTAGGTGGTGGGAAAAGATATATACCGCCACCTAAGATAGTTGGAATCGTTGAAATGATATATTCGTCAATCAAGCTGTGCTGAAGAAACGAATTGATTAATTTTCCGCCACCAACTAGCCAGATATTTTTAAAACCTTGAGCCTCTATATTAGCTAACGCTTGTTTTAATGGGTCAGAAACAAACACAACGTCCTCACGATCGGATTGAAGATGACGTTGGGTGAATACGAAGGATTTTTTTTCTGGATAAGGCCATCGATCAAAACCCAGCCCTACTTCATACGTCTTGCTACCTAAGACGATCGCATCAATCGATTCGTAAAAATCAGTGTAACCGTAGTCTTCATCTTCTGTATCAAGGATTGATAGCCACTCAATTCCGCCATCGCTGCGAGCAATGTAGCCATCCAAACTAGCTGCAATGTAGAGTGTAACTTTCGTCATTGTGCTTGTGAATTTGGTAGTTTTCACTCAATGAGTGCAAGCGAACACAGGCTTACTTCTTTTTACAGTAGTTTTAGCCTTTGTTGGTTTATATCACAAAACAGCGATATCTACGACGGGCTACGCCAACGTTTACCCAATTACTTACGTTTTTTGATTATGCGATTTAAACCGACCTGCAATAAATTCTCGCTGAGATAAATGCTTCGTATTGCGTTTGGTGACTCGTTCTCGCCACATCTTGAAACTAGATTCTTTCATTTCGCGCCTCATTAGGGCGATTACCTGTTTCTCCAACAGCCCGAACTGAGCCTCAATCGCATCAAAAGATGTTCTATCTTCCCATGCCATTTCAATAATGCGATCGATGGTTTCCGAATCTAGGTTAGGTAGCTTCATTTTTTTTGCTGGCAAATAAAAAAAGAATTCAGGAATCAGGAGTCAGAATTCAGTATGAAATAAATATTCTTAGCGGACGAATAAGTGGGTTTAAGAATCCGCTAAATTTTAAATTTAGTGGTCTTTAAATTAATGGGGAATTCAAACCCACCACTAAATTAATTCTGAATTCTGGATTCTGACTCCTTCTTCAAATATATTTTACTTTTCGTTTTGAAGAACCATTGTGTCTGCTGCACCCAGTTGGAGAGCATAAAGGTTGGCATAAACACCTTGCTGATTAACGAGTTGGGCGTGAGTACCCTGCTCTACAATTTGCCCTTGCTGAATTACTAATACCTGATCTGCCTGAGTAACTGTACTGAGGCGGTGGGCAATTACGAAACTAGTACGACCTTGGAGCAAACGAGCGATCGCACTTTGTACTAGCGCTTCTGTGCGGGTATCGATGCTGCTGGTGGCTTCATCGAGAATCAGAATTTGGGGATTAATTAATACCGCACGAGCAATACTGATTAGTTGTCGCTGTCCTTGGCTCAAAGGCGCTCCCCGTTCGCCTAATTGAGTTGTATAACCCTGTGGTAGTGAGGTAATGAACTCATGCACATTTGCCAGTTGTGCAGCCGCTTCGATATCAGCTTGAGTGGCGTAAGGAGCGCCAAAAGCTATATTTTCGGCGACGGTACCGGTGAACAAAATATTATCTTGCAGGACGATGCCAATTTGACGGCGCAGACTTGCTTGAGTCACGCTACGCACATCAAGATCGTCAATTTTGACTGCACCGCTTGATACATCATAGAAGCGCAAAATCAAGTTAATAATTGTACTTTTTCCCGAACCGGTTGGCCCGACTAATGCAACCATCTGCCCTGGATAGGCGTGCAAATTCACTCCTCTGAGAACCAGTTGATCTGGGTTATAGCCAAATTTGACATTCGAGAATGTCACCTCACCTTGAATAGGCGGCATTTCTGTGGCATCGGGTGCATCTTTAAGTTCTGACGGTTCATCTAATAATAGAAAGATTCTTTCTAATCCGGCGAAAGCAGATTGAGCTTGAGTATAAAACTGGCTGAGAATTTGAATAGGACGGAAAAACTGCTGGACGTAAAGTAAAAAGGATGTCACTACACCCACTGTTGCAGCTCCTGTTACCGCTAGATAACCGCCATAGGCTAGCACGCCTGCCGTTGCTAATGTGTTGAGAAAATCGATGGAGGGTAAAAAGGCTGAAGTAATTGCTACAGCTTCAACGTTGGCATCTCTATTAGCGGCGTTAAGAACATCGAATTCTTCAATATTCATCTGTACGCGATTAAATGCTTGCGCTTCTCGCACGCTGCCAATATCTTCTTCTAACTTGGCAGAAAGTTCCCCAATGGTTTGTCGGGTGACGCGAAATCTAGCTCTTGCCCAACGCGCAAATAAGCTTGTGGTAAAAATCATCAGTGGCACAACCAGATTGCTCAACAAACCAAGTTGCAGGTTGATTGAGAGCATGGCAATCACAATGCCAATTAAACTGAAAGTGTTGCCCAGCATTTGAGCGATCGTCAGTCCAAATGCTTGATTCACGGTGTTGACATCATTCAGCAATCGGCTCATTAAATCGCCTGCTTCGCTGCGATCGAAAAAGCTGAGTGGCAGACTTTGGATTTTAATGAAAATATCTTGCCTTAGTTGAGCCAGCAATCGCTGCATAATCCAGCCGACTCGAATAATTTGACCCCGAATTGCTAAGACACCAAGTCCATAGTTCAACCCTAGTAGCCCTAACAATACCAGCAGTCCTTGCAAATTCCCTTGTGCAATCAGATGATCGATCGACCAGCCGAGAAAGAATGGCCCAACTGCCTGAGTTATGGCACCAATTAATACTAATGTCAGGGCGATGGGAATTTCTTTGCGATAAAGTAGCACATATTGTAAAAAGCGCCGCAGGGTGGAAAGTTTCTGACTCGCGTTTTCCTCAGATGCAACAACGGGAATGGTGCCTCTCATAAAAATTTTGGATTTTAGATTTTGGATTTTAGATTAAAAGTCTTTATTACAAGGCTGTAAGCAAAATTAATTATGCTAATTGGAGATCATTTTTTCTCCTTCGCCTTTACCTGAGATTCCAAAATTACACCGTAGAGTGGACTGGTTTGCATCAATTCCTCGTGAGTGCCTTGTGCTACCAATCGTCCTTTGTCCATGAGAAAAATGCGATCGGCATTTTTAACGGTGCTAATGCGTTGAGCCACTACAAAGGTTGTACAAGCTTTTTGACGCATTAAGCCATCTAGTTCGGCTTGAATTTGGGCAGCAGTTTTGGCATCAACAGCCGACGTACTATCGTCCAAAATCAGAATGCTGTAATCGGTTAGTAAGGTACGAGCGATCGCAATTCGTTGTTTTTGTCCACCAGATAAGCCTACGCCCCGTTCACCCACAATCGTCTCGTAGCCATCGGCTAGACTGCTAATAAAATCATGCATTTGGGCGGTTTTTGCAACTTCAATCACCTGCTCTAAGGTGGCATCAGGTTTGGCGTAAGCAATATTCTCGCGGATTGTGCCAGAGAAGAGGGTGGTTTCCTGAAAGACAATACCAATATGCGATCTGAGGCTTTTGAGTGTGAAACTTTTTATATCTCGTCCATCAATACGAACTGCTCCCTTGGTAACATCGTAAAAGCGGGGAATTAGGTTCATAATTGTGCTTTTTCCCGAACCAGTCATTCCTAAAACGGCGATTAGCTCGTTAGGCTTGGTTTCAAAGGATACTTCTTTCAGAGTTTCGGTTGTCGCTCCGGGATAGCGAAAGGAAACATTTTCAAAGGTAATTCTACCACCGCAGGTGTCAAAGGGCACAGCGCCGGGGCGATCGCGAATTTCTACCTCTGCATCCACAACTTCATAAACTCGTTCGGCAGAGGCAGCTGCTTGAGCGATCGCGGGTGCGGCAAATCCAATTAACAAAATCGGTTGGAGAATCAATGCTAGGTAGGAGTTAAACGCCACCAGTTCGCCAATGGAGAACCGATTTCCAATCACCTGCGCTCCCCCATAGGCGAAAACGGCCAGTGTTACCAAATTACTCAGCAAAAAGATCAACGGGAAAGTATCACGGATGGCGCTAATGGTCTTCATGTTTGCCTTGACTAGGCCATCATTCAGAGCTGTATAACGCGACCTTTCGGTTGACTCCCGCACAAAAGCTTTAACTACCCGGATTCCTAGCAAGTTCTCTTGCAATACAGCATTCAGGTTGCTCAGTTGCTCTTGTACTTGCCGAAAAAGCTTGTTATTTTGGTTGATGAATCGCGCCATCAACCATGCAGCGATGGGCACTACTGTGAGGGTAATTAGTGCTAATCGCCAGTTCATCAGCAGCAAAACTACCGAAATACTCACCAATGTCACAATTGAGCCGACGACTTGAATTAAGCTAGTGCCAACAAAGGTGCGGATCTGCTCAATATCGCTGGTGACGCGGGTTAGTAGTTGAGAAGTCTGCGACTGGTCATGAAAGCTGAAACTGAGATTTTGAATCTTGCTGAAAATTTTGTTTCGCAGGTCATAAGCAACACCCTGAGACACTGCTTCTGCTAGATAGCTTTGTCCAAAGTTAAATACACCACGAGCGATCGCAGCAACTACCATCCAGGCGGCACTATATAGCACAATTTGGAGGTTTTTTTGCGTGATCCCTTGATCGATTCCCCACCGAAATAATTGTGGGGTTACAGCGTTTGCGATCGTTAACAGCAATAAGCTGACTAATGCTCCCAGTGAAGTCCATCGGTAAGTGCTTAAACTCTTAAGCACACGCTGGGTTGACTTGATTGACGAAGTTGAAGTTTCCTGAAGTTCTGCTTGTTGAACCAATGGTATTTACCCCTCTATCTTTGGAAAATTATCTCCTATTTTTGATTGTAAAAAACCAATTGGCTAGTCCATCTAGGGTGTTAGTATTATCACACTCCCCAGACTTTGATAGTAGCATCGTTAGCAAAGTAACTACTAACGTCACTGGAACTGACAATAGTTTGACCATCTGGGCTGATAGCAATGTCTACAATTCGAGATGAATGACCTTCCAGTATGCAAAGTTTTTCACCCGTTTGTAAATCCCACACAATGATTGTATTGTCTGCACCTCCACTAACGATAACTTTAGCATCTGTGCTGAAAGCCACAGGTGCGGAACCTTGAAGTGTATGTATTTTTTCTCCTCTAATTAAATCCCATAAAATGATAGTATTAATTCTATTATCCTGCCCTCCACTTGCAAGAATATTGGCTTGGGGATTTAGGAAAATAGGTTGATGACCGTGAATAAGTCGATGACCTTGAAAAATATGAATTATCTTCTTTGTTTGTAAATTCCACACTTTGATGCTGGCATCCACACTGCAAGTAACAAGAGTTTTTCCATCTTCGCTTAAGGTAGGGAAAAAAGTTTTATCCGATTTACTAAGAGGCACATTAAATGTATCAATTCGTTCACCAGTTTGTAAATCCCACATTTTAAGAACTATGTCATAAAAACCATGTGCATCCTTAAAGTGACAATACATAATAGTGATATACTGCTCTGAGGGGTTGATTATCAGGTCACTCTCTTCACCTGTATTATGCCCGTATATTGTACTAACTAGCTGACCTGTCTGTAAATTCCAGACTTGAACAGGATGTTCAGAGTCAGAGTAGTCATCACGATCGCGACGACCAAGATAGATGGTTGTTTTATTCAGCAAATTGGTAGCGAAAGAGCCAGCGTAATTCCCTTTTAAAGTGCGAATTATCTCGTTTGTTTGTATGTCCAATACGCTTACTATACCTTCAGATGCAATGAGAAGGGTTTGCGTATCAGGAATGAAAGCGATATTAACATAATCAGTAACATCATCAACATCATCATTTGGTAAATCTATATCCAAAGTGCGTATTAGCTGACCTGTTATTAAATCCCAAAGGTTGCACTTTCCATTATCAACACTTACTAGAGTTTTCCAATCTGAACTGATTGAAAAACACAAAGACATTACAGTTTCCCCATTCCATGCATGAAGGCATTTAAAAAATTCATAGGGTATATATTCTTGTAATACCTCTTTTGCTGACAATTCTGTACTTTCTTGAAATAGAAAATAGGCAGCTTCCCTCACTTCTCTTGAAGAGTCATGCAACGAATGAATAATTATTTCTAAGGCAGCTTGACCATATTCAAAAGCATCCAGAAGAGCATCAACTTTTTGCTCAATCCTTCCATACGCCATCAACTGGTTAATTCTTTCAAGTTCTCCCAAAACTACACCGTCTGCGGGGAATTTAGAATGACCGCACAGAGATATATCATGCTCTTTTGGCTCTTGGGAATTATCTACCATAATGTAAGTAGGCAGACATAATTAAATCTAATATGTAATTGCGAAAAGGAACGACGTTTGCGGAGCTTTCCCGTTAGCATAGCATCTCTGCCAAAAGAAGAGTAGCAAGGTTTATGTTTTTTTTGATTAAATACTGTATGACTTGCGGCAAATTATTTGTGATTAAAATTTCAAGTTTTGGGATAGTGGTATGGGATAATACATTTTTAGCAAGCATTGCGGCTAATCAATTTCAAGACCGAAAAAACTAAAGAACAAGAATAATGGCTGAAAATTTTCATAGCAATTCCCAACTTCCCTTAGATATTTCACCTGCTATCAGTCGCACAGCAAAGCCAAGTTCTGAGTTCTACTCTCTTTTTTGTGAAGAAGAAGTTTTAGGGATAATTCATGCATTAGAAGTCAGACGAGAAATTCCTCTCAAGTATTCTTATAAAGGGAGAGGTGCAAAAATTTGGAACGATTTTTATCTGAAATATGCTATTCCTAGATGGTATGGAAGAGCAAATGTAGAAATTGACCTTTTAAAAGATAATTTTAAATACCTGAATGGTAATATAAAATCTGGTGATAGAGTAAATATTATAGACGTTGGTGCAGGTAATTCCTATCCAGTTAAAAAGTTTATTCGCAGACTAAATAAATTAGAAAAGGTTAACAAATATATTGCCTTAGATATTAGTGAAGAATTGCTTCATGTCTCTAAAAGTAATTTTAAAAAATGGTTTCCATTAATAGAGTTTCTCAGTTCTACAATTGACATAGAAAGTAGTTGTGTACCCAAAATTTTATTCCAAAATCAAGCTAGCCTTGAAATGGACGACACAGCTAAAATATTTTTACACTTAGGAGTTACCATTGGAAATCATCAAAATAGAGATGAGGTGTTTAAAAACTTTAGAGATAGCATGGGAAAAAATGATCTTTTAGTATTTACTAACGAAACTGGTTCTAACTCTACATGGGATGGAATAGTTAGAGGGGGCTGCAAGTATCATGTAGAAGAAGTATATGGATGGGTGAAAAAGAAGATTGGCATTAAATCTGAAGATTGTGAACTAGTGAGAAAATACGATTTAAAAACAGATAGTATTGTTGCTAATCTGAAACTACGTCATGATTACACTATAAATTTTAGTCGGATGGGTATAGATAAAAATATTGAAATCTCTAAAGGTGAAGAGATTACTATTTGGCGGCATCACAAGTATGAAATACCTAAACTATTGCAAGAACTAGAACGTTCTGGATTAAAACTTATTCACTATACTACTAACAAATACAAATCACATATTATGGTGATTTGTAAGGTTGCTACTAACTAAGTTCTTCACTTAGAGGATGTTTGAAAAGTTATGATTAATGTATCAAATATTCTTTTACCCCACCCTAGCCCTCCCCGATATATTGGGGAGGGAACCGGATTTTCTTGTTTTTCCCCTTTATAAGGAGGGATTAAGGGGGGTAATTCGACTTGTGGTACAAGCGTTTGAGCTTAAGTTGACAATAATGGGCAACCGTGTACCCATTCAAATGAGAATCGCTATAACTTAGATACCATAATGGCAGCCAGTAGAATTTTTTAGGTCTTTTAGCGAAAATTTTTACGATCCGTATCTAATATGGTATTAAATATTTTTGATGATGCTAAAAAATCAGTTTAACTTGGTTTGTGTATCAATTAAATGTACATCAAACGTGGTCTAGGTTCAGGAACTGGACGCCCCAAATCTTTAGCAGTTTCTATCCATTCCTGCATAACTAATTCTACATTATGCAGGGCTTCTTGATAAGTATCACCGTCAGCAGCACAGCCTGATAACTCTGGGACTTCAGCAATAAAGGCTCGATCTAATTCACTCCAGTAGAGAATAATTTCATACCGAAACATTATTTTTACTTCCTAGCTTATATTTGAGAATCACTGCCCGAACTTGTTTAATTTGATAACTTTTGGCTTTTCCTTTTTTATGTTGCAGGTTCAATATTTCCTCAACATCGGCTTTGACAAAAATACGATGATCGCCACGAATCCGTTCTTCAAAGCCTAGCGTATATAAAAGTTGCCACAGTTGGGCGAAGGGGATATCTGTATCAGAAGTCCCAGAGAGAATTTTGTCTAAGAGTTTGTCTTGCTGACTCACGTTTTTTTTGAATACTTTAATGTTTCTATAGTCTCATATTTATTTAAAATCAGGGTATCCAAAAGCAAATCTATCATTTTGCTCCTGAGTCAGAGCATCCCTGATGACAATTACTAGTAGAACACGGCGAAAATAAACCAATCATTCCAAATCAACGAAACCCTTATGCTGTATTCATTTTTAATTTTTAATTTTTAATTCCGTCTTGCAGTGCTAGTCCAGTTATAGGGCAAACTTTAGGCTTGGATACTGCTCTAGTAATTGACTTGATTTTAAAAAATACTAATTATTTGGATGTTACAGATGATTTCTTGGAAGTGATATTTTGCAGTGAGTTTAATTTTGTAACACCAGTTTCGCCTCTAGTGGAGTGTATCATTTGTCTTGACGAATGATGCTCATTTACCCTTTTTACTGGGGTTGTCAGTCTTTATATCGGCTCGATTTATACTTTCATGACTTTTCTAGAATCCTTTAGCGTAACATTCCATAGAAAAGGTATCACCAATTTATAAGTGATCTAGGCAACTACAGAGGGCAAATTATTGAGATTGCTCATATCATAATGCTGAGGTATAAATCCATCTCAGTTAATAATGTTATTGAGTAAAAAATATTACATAAATATGAAAAGCCTACTTCTAAGTGCAGTTGCATTTCTAACCACGATTAGTTTGACAACAACCGTACAAGCAGCAAATTCTGAACATGTTAAACAGTTATTGGCAACCAAACAATGTCAAAACTGTGATTTGACGAGTGCAGGTTTAGTGATGGCTGACTTATCTGGCGCCAATTTAAGCGGTGCTAATCTTACAGGTGCTAACCTCAGCCGTGCAAACTTGAGCGGTGCAGATTTGCGGGGTGCAAACTTAAGTGGCGCAAGTTTATTTGGCGTTAATCTGAGCAACGCTAAATTTAATGGGGCAAATTTGACGGGTGCTGATTTGAGAAATACTTATTTAGCAAATGCAGAACTAACTGGCGCTTACTTAAATGGGACTAACTTTCAAGGTGCAGTTGCGATACCATCACAAATTGCTTCACCAGCAGAATTTTATGCTTTGGGTGTAGCAGAAGGGCAAAAAGGCAACCAACAGCAAGCAATTAGTTATTTTAATCAAGCGATCGCAATTAAACCAGAATATGCGGATGCCTATCTCGCTCGTGGTGTCGCCCGTTACCAAATACTAGATAGACAAGGTGCATTTCAAGATGCTCAAGTTGCAGAAAAATTGTTTACATCCCAAAACAACAGCACTGGAACCCTAACAGCCCAAACTTTTATAAAAGAACTGCAAACACCCGTCAATGAGAAGGTAAGTACTGGTAAACCCAGCTTCGTTGACTTTTTGGGAAGTATTGGCTCAGTCTTGCTCCAGTTCTTCCCTTTTTAAAGGGGATAATAACAGTTGACAAATGACAAATAAAAAATGATTTTATCTAACGAATTATGGGCAGCAAATCAAGACTTAGCCCAAGCTTGCCTAGAGCATCCTTTCGTTCAAGGCATTGGTGATGGTACTCTTGAGCAAGCTAAATTTGCTTACTACGTAGGGCAAGATGCTTTTTTCTTAGAAGCTTTTGCCCGTGCCTACAGTATCGCCTCAGCTAAAGCACCAGACTGGTTAGGTTTCACCACATTTCATAATTTAGCTAGTGGAGTTTTAGAAGAACTAAGGCTGCATAGTGCCTATGCTTCTGAGTGGGGAGTCAATTTGTATGCTGTAGAACCTGCATCTGCCACCCGTCGCTATACTGATTTTTTGTTAGCAACTGCTTGGAGCAAAGATGTAGGTTTGACTGCTGCGGCAATGTCTCCTTGTATGCGTTTGTATGCCTTTTTAGGAGAAAAATTGGCTTGTAACGGTATTCCTAATCATCAATATGCAGACTGGATTCGTACTTATAGCAGCGCAGATTTTCAACCACTAACACAACAATTAGAAAATTTGGTTGACAATTATGCCGTTACTGATTCTGTTGTGCATTCAACTTATCGTTATGCGATGTTTTGTGAGCGCGACTTTTTTCAGGCTGCGTGGATGTTCAGTTGAGCAAATTCATACAGGAATCTTATACCATTTTGGATTTTAGATTTTAGATTTTGGATTGTGAAACATCCATTAGATAAGTGTTTCAGTTTTCCATCTGTCGCAATCATTTTTCAAATTGGTATTATTTGACGTTTCCTAACCGTCAAACTTACATTGTTTGAAGATATCAAGCCCAGTAAAAATGTTGAGTTCTGTTTTTAAAACTATACACAAAAGAAAAGACGCAAATTTCTCCTTTGCGTCTTCTTTTAAGATTTAAAAAATTAGAAACTGAATGTGGTTCTCAATGCACCAATAACAACATCATCATTAGTGTCGTTGTGATCTGGAGATGTTAACCAGATGACTCCAGGAGTAATGGTGATATTGTCACTCAGCTTATACTGGTAGAACGCTTCAAGATGATAGGATGTATCAGGATCGCTATCCAACCCTGCGATGTCAGAACTTGTCACTTTCGGTTCCATACCAGCGATGATCCCTGCTAAGTTACCTTTTTTACCGAGGTCAGGGAATCCCAAGGTGACAGCATAGTTCCAAATATCAACGTCTCCACGGGTTCCTCTCAAGCTTTGGCTGTTGGTGTATCCAGCCCAACCACCCAAGACGATATTATCAGTAATGCCAATGGATGCTTGGACGCCGTAAGAATTACTGGAAAATCCTACTTGATCTTCTGGTAAACCCTGGATAGCTGCTATATCCTGGAAAGTGGCGGCATTACTACCTGTGAGTAGTGGTTGATTGTAGGAATTGATGTAAGTTAAACCGATAGAAATGCGATCGCTTGGTTTAACTGTCAGCTGTGCCAACGCACCATAAGAACCATTGAACAAACCATTATTCGGTGTAGGGTTATTAGCTGTACCACTCAAATACCCTAGACTTAATGCCAATTTTTCGCTGAACTCGTATGTTACTCCCAATCCCGCGCCATTTATTTGGTTATAAATTGGGTTACGTGTACCAAAGGTAGACAAAGCACCAAAAGCGCCATCACCATCAAAGAGATTGACAGTGCTGGTAAGGTCGTCTGCTGCACCTGCATTAGCAATAGCGACAACCTCCGTTTTTTCACCCAAGGGAAATCTATAGAACAAGGCATCTATCGCAGCATCAGTAGTACCATCCTCGCCAGTAAAAAACAAGTTACCCTCTGGCGTACCAATGTTAGGGCTGAGAATATTATTAGCCTGGATTCTGGTAAACAGTGTATCTTTCCCTGTGAAGCTGGTTACTAATTCTATGCGCGCTCGTACCCCTAAAGTTGTATTCTCGTCTGTAATTTCTGCACCGTTGACTGTATTTCCTGACAACACATCGCTAACAACTGCAACAACTTGTCCTTGCAATTTAGTTGTAGTTGAGAACTGATTTGCCTCCAATTCAGCAGCTTTAGCTTCTACTGCATCCACACGACCTCTGAGTGTCGCCAGTTCTGCGGAAAAATCTTCTTGCAACTTTTGTAATGTGGCTAAATCTTGTTTGTTAACTAAATCGCCAGTGGCTGTAGCAATAAGTTCGTTAACGCGATCGAGACAAGCATTCAAACCAGCAGCAAACTCATATCGCGTTAATGCCCGATTACCGCGATAAGTACTATTTGGGTATCCTGCAATACAGCCATACCGCTCAACCAAGGATTGCAATGCTTGGAATGCCCAGTCAGTGGGTTGTACATCAGAAAATTGAGACACGGAGGTAACTTGTCCCATTTTCTGATCTGGGGCGATGTTCGTAGCTCTTGCATCTGGATTAGCTAAAACTTGCGGTTGATTAATTTCAGATTTACTCGATGTTTCACCTGCAAATGTAGCAGTATTCACAAATAGCATGACACCGCAGACTGCTGGACTAACTAGCAGATATTTCCAGAATTTTTGCATTTCTCTCCTCACACTGATCTCCAACTCACACCCAAACCACGTTTAAAAAACGTGTATTTTATGAGAATATTTGTCAGCAATCTTATCAGAATTAAGCAACCTTTTTAATAAAGAAGTCAAGAAATCCTAATTATTCAGGGAAAACTAAATTGCAGAGGGCTATACCGTCTGAAAAAGTTTTGTTGTTACTCATTACACTGCAAACTCAGAATGATATTATGTACTTAAAATGAGAATGAGAATTATTATAGTATAAAATTTAGAATACTTCCCATTGTCAATAGCGATGATGACAGAGGTAGAACAAGCATCCGTTTTGAGGAGAAATATCGTGATTGTGAATTGTAGAGAAATTAGAACAGGTAAGCAAAGAAGCGGCATCTTGTCCATAATTGCTCTGCTAATGTTGTCGATGACTACTGGGTGTAGCCAATCGAATCCAAATCAGGGAACAACTTCCGAACAGTCGCCGCAAACACAGGAAGCTGCTTCTACCTCACAGCCACAGTCGGGAAAAACTAAAGTAGTAGCGACATTTTTGCCGATCTATTTGTTTACTAAGGCAGTAGCTGGGGATGTGGCAGATGTAGAAATACTAGTGCCACCTGGTACGGAGGTACATGAATACCAAGCGACACCAGGAAATGTCAAAGCGATCGCTACTGCTAAGGTTTTAGTAAAAAATGGTTTAGGCTTGGAGGAATTTCTGGAAGGTACTGTCAAAAATGCCCAAAATCCCAAATTAACTGAAATTGATGCTAGTAAAGATATTAAACCCTTAAATGAAATTTCACCTGTCGTCAAAACGACGCCAGATGAAAAAGACCACGAACATAGTCAGGGTAATCCGCACGTTTGGTTAGATCCAATTTTAGCAAAACAGCAGGTAACAAATATTCGAGATGGATTAATTGCTGTCGACCCGGCGAACAAAGCTACTTACGAAGCAAATGCTACAGCTTATATTAAAGAATTAGAAAGTTTAAACAGTGAATTTCAGCAGACTTTGCAGAAAAATCCCACTTGCACCTTTATTACCTTTCATGATGCGTTTCCATATTTAGCCAAACGCTACAACCTCAAGCAAGTTGCTGTGGTGCAAATTCCCGAAGATCAACTTTCACCAACAGATGTGCAAAATGCCGTCAGCGCTGTGAAAAAATACAAAGTTAAAGCTTTATTTAGCGAACCAGGAGTAGATAATAAACTGCTGAACAGCCTCTCTAAAGACTTGAAATTAAATTTGCGTACTCTGGATTCTCTAGAAACTGGCGAAACAGATCCACAACATTATTTCAAGGCAATGAAAGCTAATTTGCAAACTTTGGAAACATCGTGTAAATAGATTTGTCATTTATCAGTTGTCCTTTGTCCTTTGCAAATGACCAATGACCAATGACCAATGACCAATGACCAATGACCAATGACCAATGACATTCCTATTTTGAAAGTAAAAGGATTAACTGTTTATCAAGGCAGCTATCTAGCTGTTCGAGATGTTTCCTTTGAATTATTGCCAGGAACAGATACAGCTATTGTTGGCCCCAATGGTGCTGGTAAAAGTACCCTGGTAAAAGCGGTTTTAGATTTGATACCTCGAAGTGCTGGGACGATTGAAATCTTGGGTCGTCCAATTTCCAGATTGGGGCATTTACGTCACACGTTGGGCTATATGCCACAAAACTTTATTTTTGACCGCAGCTTTCCCATTTCTGTCAGCGAATTAGTGGGACTGGGATGGACTAAGGAAGGGAAAAGAAAGAATTTATTTTCCAAGCTGTGGAGACAAGACCGGGAAAAATCAGCAGCAGTAACGGAAGCTTTACGGCGAACTGATGCTTATCATTTACAGCATCAAGCTATTGGTACTCTTAGTGGCGGTCAACTGAAGCGGGTTTTATTGGCTTATTGTTTGGTAATGCCTCGGAAACTCTTGGTACTAGATGAAGCCTTTGCTGGTGTTGATGTGCAAGGTGCAGCAGACTTTTACGCTTTGTTAAATGAATTAAAGCGAGAGGAAGGTTGGACAGTATTACAAGTTTCTCACGATATTGATATGGTAAATCGGCATTGTGATCGCGTGCTTTGCCTGAACCAAAGCATTGTTTGTACTGGTAAGCCAGAAATTGCCCTTTCACCGCAAAACCTGTTAGCAACCTATGGTCCAGGTTTCAGCCGCTACCAGCACCAACATTAAATTTCCATAAATATGAATTTATTCAATGATTGTCAGATAAATTGGCTAGCGATCGCTAGTAGTAATGACTTGCTAGAGTTGTTACAACTTGCCTCAATACAGCGTGCGATCGTCGGTGCTGCCTTGATGGGAATACTTGGCGGGATGTTGGGTAGTTTTGTCACCTTGCGCCAGTTGTCATTTTTCAGCCACGCGGTAGGTCATGCAGCATTAGTAGGTGTGGCGTTAGGTGTGCTGCTACAAATAAATCCTACTTTGATGTTGTTACCTTTTACTTTAGTTTTTGGGGTTATTGTCCTCTACTTCATCGACAAAACCGACTTAGCTAGCGATAGCGTACTTAGCATAGTGCTATCTGGGGCATTAGCGATCGGTTTAATTCTCACGAGCCTAATTAAAGGATATCGTGGCAATTTGATGGCTGTACTGTTCGGGGATATTCTAGCGATCGACACCACAGATTTAATTTTGACGCTGCTAGTCCTTGTGGGAGGTAGCATATTTTTACTATCAACTCTGCGACAGCAAATTTTATTGACCCTTAACCCCGATGTCGCCCAAGTTCAAGGCGTTCCCGTCCAATTGTACCGCTACGCTTTTGTGGTCTTACTTTCACTCGCCGTTGCTGTAGCGATTAAAGCTGTCGGTGTTTTACTAGTGAACGCCTTTTTGGTCATTCCCGCCTCCACCGCCAAACTGATGAGTCACCACTTTAGCCGCTTTCTAGTCATGTCGGTGATAGTTGGTTCCATCAGCAGCATTGCTGGCATCATGGTCTCAGGTCTTTTCAACCTTGCTTCTGGACCAAGTATTGTTCTTGTCCAGTTTCTCCTATTTGTAGCCGTTTTCGTCTGGTTTAAGTTGAGTTTGAAAGCTGCATAACTATTTTTCTCCAAAGACTTGCTATATTCTTTTATCTTTGCTACATTGATTAATCGTGGCTCACAAAAGCCCCAGCCGGGATAGCTCAGTTGGTAGAGCAGAGGACTGAAAATCCTCGTGTCACCGGTTCAAGTCCGGTTCCTGGCATACTTTACAGACTAAAACACTTCTGACATATTGCATAAGCAAATGCAAGTTGTTTTTAGCTGGGGTGGAGAACGCTATTAGAATGCGTTCCTTCCCTACACCCTTAGCAAGTTGAATTTACCTATAATCAAAGAAACCGAAGCCACCGCGGTAATAGTCATGCTGTCAGAAAACCTTAAAGTCGTTGGGCTTCCAAGCACTGAAGAACTAGCCTGCTCGGACGATATACCTGTGGATAATGAGGATCAAAATTTTCTGCCCAACATTCTACTGTTCCTATTAACCTCGATTTGGGCAACGCGCACCGATTGGTTTTTCGGCGTAGACATGGCAATCTACCACACGACAGGGGCTAATGCGAGAGTCCCCATAGTACCAGATGGGTTTCTGAGTTTGGGAGTCGATCGCAAAAAAGGTGGTAAATCGCGTAGAAGTTACGCTGTCTGGGAAGAAAATGAGGTAGTACCGATACTAACATTGGAGATGGTATCCCATTCCCCAGGAAGTGAATACGACGAAAAGTTAGAAATTTATCGGAAACTTGGCGTACTTTACTACATTATTTACAACCCCGAATATTGGCAACGCGATCGACACCAACCATTTGAAATTTACAAATTGGTAGATAAAAATTATCAATTACAAATTGGCGAACCCCATTGGATGCCAGAGGTTGGTTTAGGAATTGGACGACATCAAGGTGTTATTGGTGGAATTGGTCAGGAATTTCTATCTTGGTATGACGAACAAGGAAATCGGTATTTAACGGCAGAAGAAAAAGCAGAAAAGTTTGCACAGCATTTACGTTCTCTTGGTATCGACCCCGATAATTTACCCAGCAATCCGTAAATTAGGTTTGCTTCAAGCTAAAAAGCGGGAAGTTGTTAAGTAGTTGAAATCTTGTTAGCTTTTATGATTAAAATTGCACAAGAGGTTTATTTAGCATCTACTGACAGCTAAAGTTAACCGTTTGCAGGACTCACCTAAGCAATGCTGACTGAAATTTTACCTTTCCGTTTTGAGTTAGACACGATCGCGATCGCTGGAGCGAGTTTGTGGTCATTGGCGCTATATCTAGGTTTTTCCAGAGTCAATGAATGGGTAATCGAGCAACTCAATCGCTGGTTCAACTTTGCCGAGCGATCGCTCTACACCAGCCAGTCAGAATTTGAAAAGACTCGTAAAGCCAGAGAATCCCAAAACGCTTTCTACGCTTCACTATTTAGCATTGTGCCTTTCTTGGTAGTTGGCGCTTTATTTAACTGGGGTGTGGAACTCAGTTTAGGCCCTAGTTGGGGAATCAGCTTAGGTATACTTGCGTGTATTAGTTGTGGCATTTTTGAATTGGGACGACGCAATGGCGAATCTTCGGATTAGGTGCTGGTCTTTAGAAGTTCACCAAGATTGTTCGAGAAGCTTTTTTAAGGGTGGCTTGATATCATAATACCTATTCTTGTCCTCCATAGCTTTTCAGTAGCCTAATCATTTCTTGAAAATTGATTGATTTTGCATAAGCAAGAGGAGTTTTGCCATTATGATCTTTAGCATTTATATTTGCACCCTTAGATATCAAAAATTCAGATGTTTCTAAAATATCTTTTAAATGAATACGTGCCTTACCTTCTTTAGTATTAATTTGTGCTTTATAGTGTAGTGCAGTTAAACCTTTATCGTTTGTTGCATTAATATTTGCACCTTTTACAATGAGAAATGCAGCAATATCTTTTCTGTATGCAAAATCAAGTGGTCTTAAGCCCTCAGAACTCACATTGTTAACATCTGCGTTCATGGAAATTAGTAGTTCGACGTATACTTTACAACCAAATCCAACTGCTGTATGCAATAAAGGAAATGGCGAACCCCAAGCACCTGGGGCATATTTAGGTATCGGCTCATTAATCATCTGAGGATCTTTTTCAACATCTTTAAATAAAGACTCTATTATTTCCTTCTCTCGACACGTTTCTCTGCTTACAGGAGGAATTAATATTAATACCTTTTCTTCTGTGATAATTTCTGTTTTTGTAGCTTGCTGTTTTGCATAACTTAAATTCTTCTATATTCAGCAATTTTTTTCTGAGCCATCACATAATTTTGGCTATTATCTGGTATAGTTCTCATCAAATTTATTGCTTCTTGCCATTTACTATAAACTAAATTCCAATCATCTTTAGATACAGATGATTGACTTATAGTAGTAGCGCTAACAGCTGCATCTACTGCATCTTGAAAAGTATTTTTAGGCGATTCTAATGAAATTTTAGAATTATTTAGAGGCGGAGATGATTCAGCGTTTGGCGAGGAAATGGGTGATTTTACTGTTAATTGCACTTTTTGTGGTGATGAACACCCAGCTAAAAGAGTTACCAATAAAATACTTATATAAGCGGGTACTAAAAAAAACCGCATAAGGATAATTGTATTTAAAGTATTACTTTCTATAATTCCCAACCTAAAGCGTAAGACAACACGGCTATACCTTTTCGATTTTTCGATTGGTTGACCATCTATCGTGATGTGTTTGTTACTTATAAAGCCAGTTTGGGCTACATTTGGGCTTAATTTTTGTCTAAGTCCCACTATTCAAAATTCAAATTAAATTCTGCCGATCTGTTCCTACTTCCCAATTTCCTCACCAACAATCTGTGCTATCTTCTGGGCTGCACCGCTTTCACCGCGAATATTACGGAGTTTAGCGCGCATATCATCCAATTTTTCTGGATTCGTCAAAAAATCTAAAACCATTTCTCCAATATCTTGCGGTTGGACTTTACCCATAATTTCTGGGACTATCTCTTCCTGTGCCCAGATATTTGGCCATGCTAATAAACCTTTGTGTCTCACAAATCTCAGAAATGACCAATTAATCACGTTAGCTAAGGGCGTACCGACTACTGGCAGATTTGCCAACAATCCAGGTAAACCATCCCAAGCACGCATGGCATCAAGTTGCTGGGTTGGTAGTAAAACAATCATTGGTACTCCTAAAGCACCAAGTTCGGCAGTGTTTGCCCCCACCGTAGTTAAGCAGATGCAGCACTGGGATAATAAGTGATATGCAGGGTTTTCTTGCCACAGTTCCACAGTTAAGCCCGTTGCTGTTTTGAGCAATGCTTTGCCTTTAGCATCCTCTGGGAGAATTAAGGAAGCAGCACTAAAGCTAAAAGTTTCAGCAATAGAGTTCTTTTGGCGATCGGCAAAACTAGCTAAAGTTTGTAAATCCAAAGTTGGCGCTACAGGAATCACAAATCTAGTTTGGGGTCTTTTTGCATGAACGTATTCGGCAATAGCTAAACATAATGGTACTCCTTGGGCTAATTTTGCTGCTTTAGATCCAGGGAGTAAACCAATCAATTCAGTTTTTTGTCCTACGCTGTGGGAAGTCGCTGACGCGTCTATGTCATTAGTCATTTGTCCTTTGTCGTTTGCTAAGGACATAGGCGTTTCGCCTTCCCGCAGGGTATGACCAATGACTAATGACTCTTGACTACTAGCTTCTAGCATCAAATCACCGACAACAGTGAATTTGTGAGCATATTTCTGGGGGACACGGGCTGCAACTTCGGGTTTCATGATTCCAAAGCGATCGATCCAGTTATGCCATCTGGCTTCCCATTCGGCGTAAACAACTGTGCGATATCCGAGCTTTTTGCCTATAATCACTGGAAAAATTTGATCGCCGCCCAAAAAAACGATAACACCGCGACTTCTCCAATCCCAATTTTCAAATGTTTTGCCCCAAAGCAAAAATTGCCAAAAATGTTCTGCTCCCTGAACTCTATCTACTTCTGGGAAAGAAAGAGCGATCGCTGCTTCTTTACCACTGGCATTTGAGCAAGGCGACAATACCACAGAAATCCTCGCTAAAGAACGGTCATCCCCTAATTCTTGCCGCAACGATTTTACTACTGGACGCACCCAGGTTGTTACTTCACCTGGGCCATTTGAAAGGATCAGAATATCTATTTGAGTCATTAGTCAAAAGGCAAATACTACCTAATTCGTTCTTATGTTATGGATATATACTGTAGCTTTTTAATGAGATTTGATCACCTCCTTTACAATAAAAATTGACCATTTTTAATGACTGAAATCTCAGTAATATTGTCTGCTTTATCAAAGATAATATAGCGATAAAGTTGATGATTATATTTTCTCTAAAATGTATTTTTTGAACTTACCCAGTGGTAAACCTATACGTCCTTCCCAATACAGGTCTGTAAAGGATGGTTAGCAAAGTTTGGGGTATTGACAATCGCAGCTATGGATAACAATCATAGCTGCGATTATTAATAATTTTTTGGGCAATCTAAAATATAGCCCTTTTTTTGTTAACCCATTGTTTAGAGGGTGAACCCTGTGATACAAGGCAACTACAGCCCATCTAACACCAAAATGTATTCCTCGCGGAATTTGTTGATTCGATTTATTCTTGGCGGCACTACTCTTATTGTGAGTATTTCTGCTTATTTTAGCTATGAGGCTGCTCGGAAAATAACGCTAGAAGACTTGAGAGTAAAGGCTTTTTTAGAGGTACAGAGAGGGGTTGATGAAATTGAGGAGTGGTTACACGTCCGCAAAGTAGAGGTGGAAACCCTTGCTCATACTTCAACTGTACGCTCCTTAGACTGGTCTTTAGCAGAACCTTATTTAAAATCAGAAGTTGAGCGGATCGATGAATTTTTCTTTTTCCAAATAGTTACCCCGGATGGTTCGTATTTTAATACTAAGGTTGGTCGCTCAAATAAGAATATTAAGGATCGAGACTACTTTCAAAAAGCACTAGCCGGAAAAAGCAACATTTCCGATCCCTTTATCAGCCGTTCCACAGGCATTCCTTTAATTGCGATCGCCACTCCAATCTGGTCTGATTCTCCTACCAATCGTTCACCGATTGGGGTTTTCCACGGCAATGTTAAAGTCGATCGCATTGCAAAGGTAGTCAACTCTTTGCACTACGGCAATAACAGCTATGCGTTCGCCCTCAATTCCCAAGGAGAAGCGATCGTCCATCCCAACTCAACGTTAATGTCAACGGTAGAAAAACCTGCACCCAGCCTGCTGAAAATTCCAGATCGCAATTTAAATGCGATCGCGCAGCAGATGGTAAAAAAACAACAGGGAATTCAGTTGAGGGAAATTGACGGCACTAAAATGTATGTTGCTTATGTGCCGTTGCGAGAAGCTAATTGGTCTGTAGCTTTGGTAATTCCGCGCCAAAATATTGAATCTCGGCTACAATTTCTCGATCTGATTGCCCTAATTGTGGGCGGATTGACAGTGACGATGATTGCTGTCTTGTGGCAGGTACAAGCCTTTGAACAAGCTCAACTGAAAAAATCTAAAGCAGCGGCTGATACCGCAAATCATGCCAAGAGCGAATTTTTAGCCAACATGAGCCATGAACTGCGAACGCCCTTGAATGGTATTTTGGGTTGCGCTCAAATTTTGCTGCGTTCTAAAGGTTTGCCGGAGCCAGAGCAATATCATGTAAACATTATTGAACAGTGTGGCTCTCATCTACTGACTTTAATTAATGACATTTTGGATCTTTCCAAAATTGAAGCGCGAAAACTAGAACTGCATTCTCAAGATGTGCATTTTCCGTCTTTTTTACAGGGAATTGCGGAAATTTGCCAGATTCGAGCAGAGCAAAAAGGTATTTTATTTGTCTATGAACTCGCCAGCAACTTACCCACAGGTGTTCATGTCGATGTCAAAAGGTTACGTCAGGTTCTCTTGAATCTGCTGGGAAATGCCATTAAATTTACCGATGAGGGTAAGGTTAGCTTCGAGGTTGAGGTAATCGATCGACTTCCTGGTGATGGGCAGACAGAGAAATATCGCATTCGCTTTAGTGTAAAAGACACAGGAATTGGCATAACTTCAACCCAATTAGACAACATTTTTTTGCCATTTGAACAAGTGGGTGAGAAAAAGCATCAGATAGAAGGGACAGGGCTGGGTTTAGCTATTACTCGGCAGTTGGTGCAGATGATGGGTAGCGATATCCAGGTTAAAAGTCAGCTCGGTCAAGGTAGTACTTTTTGGTTTGAAATTGCGATCGCCGAAGCCAGCGAATGGGTAGAGTCTGCTATGGCTGCATCCAAGGGACAAATCATTGGCTTTGAAGGTAGTCCCCGCACTATCCTGATGGTGGACGATCGCTGGGAGAATCGCACAGTAATTACAAATTTACTGCAACCATTGGGTTTCAACGTAGTTGAAGCCAGCAACGGTAAAGAAGGTTTAGAAAAAGCGATCGCCCTTAAACCAGACCTGGTGATTACAGATTTGCTGATGCCAGAAATGGATGGGTTTGAATTAATTAAACACCTGCGTCATACCCCAGGTATCAAGGATGTCAAGATTATCGTCTCTTCTGCTAGTGTCTTTGAAGCCGACCAACATCGCAGTCTGCAAGCAGGAGGTGACAACTTTTTGAGCAAACCTGTACAGGTAGATGAATTACTGCATCAATTAGAGTGTCATTTAGATTTGGTATGGATTTACCAGCAGTCTGAGGAAAAAACAATCAATTCTTCGGCTACAACACTTGATAGCTTATCAGATAAATTGACTCCTCCTTCCCCCGATGTATTGCGGGAACTGATGAATTTAGCAAGTAAAGGTAACTTCAATGACATTCTCAAATGGGCAGATAAACTAGAAGAAATAGACACAAAATTTGCTCCCTTTGCTAACCAATTGCGGCAGCTTGCCAGGCAGTTTGATGAAGATTTAATCCTCACTTTTTTGACCGAAAAATAAAATGATTATTTTCCCTAAACTTATTTATATAAATTTATTTATAGGGATTAGAATGCGTAACTTGTGAATTTGGAATGTTCGCCTTTGGCGTCTTGTAGAGAAGCAACGTGAATCAATATAGGGTAGAAATATTATGACAGCAACAATAGGCGATCAAAGAGATTCCCTAAATCGCGAGCCTAGCAGAGGAATTATTTTAGTCGTTGACGATAACCCTGCCAACTTACAAGTTTTGTCGAGCTTTTTGGATCAGTCTAGCTTTGAAGTTTGGGCAGCTCGCAGTGGTGAAAAAGCCATTCAGAGATTAGATAATGATAATTTACCTGATTTAATCTTGCTTGATATCATGATGCCGGGTATCGATGGCTTTGAAACTTGTAAATACCTAAAAAGTGAAAGCAATCCTCGTGTCCGGGATATTCCGATCATTTTTATGACTGCTCTTTCAGATACTGCTGATAAGGTTAAAGGATTGCGACTAGGAGCCGTAGATTATATTACTAAACCTTTTCAATATGAAGAGGTGTTGGTGCGAGTAGAGCAGCAACTGAAACTGAGAAATTTGACGAAAACCTTGATTGCCAAAAACGCCGAATTACAACAGATTCAAACCCAACTGATTCACGCAGAAAAGGTGGCAACCTTGGGTCAAATGACAGCAGGAATTGCCCATGAAGTAAATAATCCTATCAATTTTATCGCTGGAAACTTGAATTTTATTGAACAGTATTTTCAAGAGATTGTTAATTTACTCGAACTATATCAAAAGTATCTGCCAGACCCACCTTCGGAAATCCAAAATGCTATTAAAACAAAAGATATCAGCTATTTGTTAAATGATTTCTCCAAAATTATTCAATCTATGCATCTGGGTACAGATCGCGTTACCGAAATTGTGTCATCGTTGAATAAGTTCTCTCGATACGGAGAAGCAGGGAAAAAACTGGCTAACCTTCATGAAGGATTAGAAACTACGCTACTCATTCTTGGACATCGGCTTAAATCAAATGCTCATCGTCCAACAGTTAAATTAATCAAAGAATATGGAGAGTTGCCACTTATTGAGTGCTATCCAGGCGAACTAAATCAGGTTTTTATGAATTTGATTAGTAATGGAATCGATGCAATTGAAGAAATACAAAAAAATCAATATTTCGATGAAAAATTTAGACATCTTGGTATGATTTGGATTAAAACTGAAGCCATTGCAGAGGGAGTTATTATCAGAATTGCAGACAATGGCTCAGGAATAAGCGAAGCAAATCGGACAAAGATATTCGATGCTTTTTACACTACAAAAGTCATCGGTAAAGGAACAGGGCTAGGTTTATCTATTGCTTACCAAATTGTAGTTAACAATCATCGCGGTAAGCTAAGTTGCCATTCAACACAAGGTGAGGGTACAGAGTTTGTGATTGAATTACCTATCCGATAAATTAGAATCCCAAATCCTAATTGCGATCGCATTTCCTGAACTCTATCGACTTCTGAGTAAAAAGAGTGATCGTAGCCTCTTTGACACAGCATTTGGATAAGGCGATCGCTCTTGTTGCTCCCATCCCCAAGAAAACATCTATAAACACGATAGGATCAATACTCATAGAGTAATATCATATTTATCATGTCTTATAGTGACTTCTCGCTGTCAAAAGTCAAACGCGACTTTAACTTAACTACAGTTGAAAGTGGACGGTTTTTACCAGAAACACAGTCTATAGAACCTAGTTTTTACCTCAAAGAAGCACTAAGCGAAGGACTACCGCTAGCAACAGCAACTGGTTCAGAAAAAGCGCGCTCAGAGTTAATTATTAGTCCAATACTTGTAGAAGTTCGGAAAATTCTTGAACGCAAAGTCAGCTTTTTTTCGGGTGAAGATTTTACCGTTGCATCAGAGCTAGGCTTAAGTGGAGTTTGTGATTTTTTAATTAGTCGCTCGCCCGAACAAATATTTATTGAAGCTCCTGCGATCGTGATTATTGAAGCGAAAAAAGGTGATTTAAAACCTGGTTTAGGGCAATGTGCAGCAGAAATGATTGCCGCCCAAAAATTTAATGAAATCAATAATATACCGATTAAAACAATTTATGGCAGCGTCAGCAGCGGTACGGCTTGGCGATTTTTGAAATTAGAAGGGCAAACACTGAGTATTGATTTGAATGATTATACCGTTCCACCAGTGGAAATACTATTGGGAATGTTAGTTTGGATGGTGCGGGAAGGTTGATTCAGAATTGATTTTAACAAACCGCTTACATGGGTTTCATTTTTTTAAAATGGTATATAGTCAAATAGTTATTTAGCTATAAAATTAATATTACAAAAAATTTACATAAAGTGAGTAAATACTTTTAGATAAAGTCAACAATTACGAAGAAATATTTCGTTTTTTATATCGATTTGTGTCATATAGGCGATAAAATGCCTACTGGGCAAGCGTTTTCTGATAAAAAACAGATATTGCCTAAAAGATCACAAGTTACCTGTGGCTGATGATGCCGCTAGGAACTTTCAGAGAGAACACGCATCAAAGGAGCCGAAGAAGCATGTTCACACACGTCAAGTCCACCATTAGACACATTGCGCCTGATAACTTACGCGGACGTAGTTTAATCAAGGTGGTCTATGTCGTGCTTGAGTCCCAGTACCAGAGTGCTTTGTCGCAAGCAGTTCGCACGATTAACGCGAACAATCCCAACTTGGCGATTGAAATCAGCGGGTACTTGATTGAGGAACTCCGCGACCCAGAGAATTACGAAGAGTTCAAACGAGAAATCGAGAGTGCGAATATCTTCATCGCTTCCCTCATTTTCATCGAAGACTTAGCACAGAAAGTAGTAGCAGCAGTAGAACCACACCGCGATCGCTTGGACGTTTCTGTTGTCTTTCCCTCCATGCCAGAGGTAATGCGCCTGAGTAAAATGGGCAGCTTTTCTTTGGCACAGTTGGGTCAGTCAAAAAGTGCGATCGCGCAATTCATGCGGAAACGCAAAGAAAAATCCGGTGCAGGATTCCAGGATGGGATGCTAAAGCTTCTGCGAACGCTGCCGCAAGTGCTGAAGTTTTTACCTATGGATAAGGCACAGGATGCCCGAAATTTCATGCTCAGTTTTCAGTATTGGTTAGGTGGTTCTCCAGAAAATCTGGAAAACTTCTTGCTGATGCTAGCTGATAAATATGTATTTAAAGGTTTAGAGAAACAAAATTTTGCACCTTCTACATACGAACAGCCGGTGGTTTATCCCGATTTAGGGATTTGGCATCCTTTGGCTCCGAGTATGTTTGAAGATGTCAGAGAATACCTCAATTGGTATACAGCTCGTAAGGATATTTCTAGCGATCTAAAAGATCCCCTAGCTCCTTGTGTCGGGTTAGTATTGCAACGCACTCACCTAGTTACAGGCGATGATGCCCATTATGTAGCAATGGTGCAGGAGTTGGAAGCACTAGGCGCACGGGTACTACCTGTGTTTGCTGGTGGTTTGGATTTCTCCAAGCCTGTGGATGCCTACTTCTACGAACCAACTACTAACACACAGTTGGTAGATGCAGTGATATCGCTGACTGGTTTTGCTTTAGTGGGTGGCCCAGCTAGACAAGATCATCCCAAAGCAATTGAATCACTCAAACGCTTAAACCGTCCTTACATGGTGGCGTTACCCTTAGTATTCCAAACCACAGAAGAGTGGATGGATAGCGATTTAGGGTTACATCCAATTCAAGTAGCTTTGCAAATTGCAATTCCGGAATTGGATGGAGCAATTGAGCCGATTATCTTATCGGGTAGAGATGGAACTACTGGCAAAGCGATCGCACTGCGCGATCGGGTTGAAGCTGTAGCCGAACGCGCCTTAAAATGGGCTAACCTCCGCCGCAAACCGAAGCTGGATAAGAAAGTCGCCATTACCGTTTTCAGTTTCCCGCCAGATAAAGGCAACGTGGGAACCGCCGCTTACTTGGATGTATTCGGTTCCATGTATGAGGTGATGAAAGCCCTCAAAAATAACGGCTACGACTTACCAGAATTGCCAGAATCCGCCGAAGCGTTGATGCAAGAAGTCATCCATGACGCTCAAGCGCAGTACAACAGCCCAGAACTGAACGTTGCTTACAAAATGTCGGTTCCTGAGTATGAGGCGCTGACACCTTACTCTCAACGCTTAGAGGAAAACTGGGGCCCACCTCCGGGACATCTCAACAGCGACGGGCAAAACTTGCTGATTTATGGTAAGCAATTCGGTAACGTCTTCATCGGTGTGCAACCCACATTTGGTTACGAAGGCGACCCGATGCGGCTGTTGTTCTCCCGTTCAGCTAGTCCTCACCACGGTTTTGCTGCTTACTACACTTACCTAGAGCAAGTTTGGAAAGCTGATGCTGTACTGCACTTCGGTACACATGGT
Organism: Nostoc sp. JL23; assembly: GCF_017115065.1. NCBI lineage: Bacteria > Bacillati > Cyanobacteriota > Cyanophyceae > Nostocales > Nostocaceae > Nostoc > Nostoc sp. JL23. Next base: position 141,561 of record NZ_JABXKN010000059.1, on the reverse strand, counting down.
TCCTTGGAATTCATGCCAGGTAAACAGATGGGGATGTCTGGTGATTGTTATCCAGATAACTTGATTGGCTCAATTCCCAACCTGTATTACTACGCAGCCAATAATCCAAGTGAGGCGACAATTGCCAAACGTCGGAGTTATGCCGAAACAATTTCTTACTTGACACCACCGGCAGAAAATGCTGGTTTGTATAAAGGTTTGAAGGAACTGAGCGAATTAATTGCTTCCTACCAAACCTTGAAAGATAGCGGACGCGGTGTTTCCATTGTCAACAGCATCATGGATAAATGCCGGATCGTGAATCTGGATAAGGATATTCACCTGCCAGAAACCGATGCCAGAGACATGAGTGCCGATGAGCGGGATAATATTGTTGGCAACGTCTACCGCAAGTTGATGGAAATCGAGTCGCGGTTGTTGCCTTGTGGTTTGCACGTTATTGGTAAACCGCCAAGTGCAGAAGAAGCGATCGCAACTCTCGTCAATATTGCTAGTCTAGATCGTCAAGAAGAAGGACTTCAAGGCTTACCGGGAATTATCGCTAACAGCATTGGGCGTAACATTGACGATATTTACCAAAATAACGACAGAGGCATTTTAGAAGATGTCCAGTTATTGCAAGATATCACTTTGGCAACCCGTGCAGCAGTTACCGCCCTTGTCCAAGAGCAAATCGACGCGGAAGGACGAGTTTCTTTAGTTTCCCGGTTGAATTTCTTCAACATGGGTAAAAAGGAACCTTGGGTAGAATCATTGCATAAACTCGGTTATCCCAAAGTCGATGGCGCAGCCCTAAAACCCCTATTTGAGTATTTGGAATTCTGCCTGCAACAAGTTTGTGCCGACAACGAACTAGGAGCATTACTTAGAGGCTTAGAAGGTGAGTATATCCTACCCGGTCCTGGTGGCGATCCCATCCGCAACCCGGATGTATTGCCTACAGGTAAGAATATCCATGCTTTAGATCCGCAATCCATCCCAACAACGGCAGCAGTACAATCAGCCAAAATCGTCGTAGACAGGCTTTTGATCCGTAACAAGGCGGAAAACGAAGGAAAATGGCCAGAAACCATTGCCTGTGTCCTTTGGGGAACCGATAACATCAAAACTTACGGTGAATCCCTAGCCCAAATTATGTGGATGGTGGGTGTGCGTCCAGTTCCCGATGCCTTGGGACGGGTGAACAAGTTGGAATTGATTTCTTTAGAAGAGTTAGGACGCCCCAGAATTGATGTGGTAATCAACTGTTCTGGTGTATTCCGCGACTTGTTCATCAACCAAATGAACCTGCTAGACCAAGGGGTGAAGATGGCAGCTGAGGCAGATGAACCCTTAGAAATGAACTTTGTTCGCAAACACGCTTTGCAACAAGCCGAAGACATGGGGATTAATCTGCGTCAAGCAGCAACTCGCGTTTTCTCCAATGCTTCTGGTTCCTACTCGTCAAATATTAACTTGGCGGTAGAAAACAGCACTTGGGATAGCGAAGCCGAGTTGCAGGAAATGTATCTCAACCGGAAATCCTTCTCCTTCAATTCCGATAACCCCGGAATCATGGACGAATCCCGGCAGATTTTTGAAAGTACATTGAAAACTGCTGATGCAACTTTCCAAAATTTGGATTCTTCCGAGATTAGCTTAACGGACGTTTCCCACTACTTTGATTCAGATCCCACTAAGCTGGTGGCAAGTCTGCGGGGTGATGGTAAAAAACCAGCATCTTATATTGCAGATACAACCACAGCTAACGCCCAAGTGCGGACATTATCAGAAACCGTGCGTTTGGATGCGCGTACCAAATTATTAAATCCCAAATGGTACGAGGGGATGCTGTCTCACGGTTACGAAGGTGTGCGCGAACTCTCCAAGCGGTTGGTGAATACCACTGGTTGGAGTGCGACAGCCGACGCTGTGGATAACTGGATTTACGAGGATACTAACGAAACCTTCATCAAAGATGAAGAAATGCAGAAACGGTTGTTGAACCTTAATCCCCATTCTTTCCGCAAGATTGTATCAACTTTGTTGGAAGTGAATGGACGCGGTTATTGGGAGACTAGCGAGGAGAATTTAGATCGTCTGCGCGAGTTGTACCAGGAAGTTGAAGACCGGATTGAAGGGATAGACTAGATTACATGGGCAGGCATAATGCCTGCCTTAACTTTTCAATCTGAGATATGACTATGAATGCTTTAACGGTCAACCTTCAATCAGTATTGGAACTGACAGATGAGCAGTTTTTTAATCTATGTCAGGCAAACCGTGACTTGAGGTTTGAACGCACTGCAACCGGAGAATTAATTATCATGCCACCAACCGGGGGAGAAACCGGAAATCGTAATGGTAGACTAAATCAACAATTATTTAATTGGTCAGATACCGATGGTACTGGCATCGTGTTTGATTCTTCTACTTGTTTTAAATTACCTAATGGTGCAGATCGTTCACCTGATGCTTCTTGGATAAAATTAGAACGATGGGATGCTTTAACTGAAGAAGAAAAACAAAAGTTTCCTCCCATTTCTCCTGATTTTGTGATTGAGTTACTTTCGCCAAGTGATAGTTTGAAAGTTGCTCAGGAAAAGATGAGGGAATACATAGATAATGGTGTGCGTTTGGGTTGGTTAATTAATCGTAAATCTCGACAAGTGGAGATTTATCGACAAGGGAAAGAAGTTGAGGTGTTGGAATCGCCTGTTACCTTGTCAGGGGAAGATGTTTTACAGGGGTTTATTTTAAACCTTGAGGCGATTTGGTAACTGAATAACAATTAATAAAAACACGTTTTTTTTGATAAATCTTAATATAATCTAAAGACCTATAGAGACATTATATGTTAAGTCTATATTGGTATTTTTGTATAAAAAATACTAAGTAATATTTTTTATACTTTTGAGGTACTGTTATAAACTTCCATTCTCATGAACTGCAAAAATTGCAATACTAAAAACATTTTATTTGTTTGTGCAAACAAATAAAATGTTTCTATAGAAGTTTACCTAGTAGTTTTTTAAAAACAATGATGATAATTTTAGAGAATAGAGATATTTTTTGTATGAAGTTGATATACAGTTTTATCTGGTACAATTATCGGTAATCTACTATAAATAAAAATTTATCAATCAAAAGGCTTGTTTATAAAGAACAAGTATAAAATATAGGAAAAGTTTCTAGAAAAATATAAATCATTAATCCTTAAATAATACTAGGTTGTATCTTGCTGCTGGTATATTTTTAATCTCTAATTACTTACAAGTTTTGGCTAAAAAGTTAAGTTATAACATTTAATATGTAATGTTTTTGTAAAATTTGAGTATTAAAAAAAATTCTTAAAATTAGCAAGGCAATAAATGCAAAGTTAATTTTAATATTTTGATAAAAGAGAGAATATATTTACATCTAATCTTTTTCACATATCGGGAAAAGGTCATTTTCAATATTTACTAATCTATTCTATGTTTTTTGAGTTAGATATTTTCCTTAACTCATAACTATCGAGGATTAGGCTGTAGAAAAGGCTATACTCTTTGTGGCTTGATGAATTACCATGAAAAGCTAGATATTTACAGAACATGGCATTTACTAAAAAACTTGACATTGATCTGGCTGTTTGGTAGAGTATATACCAATTCAAACGCCCAAAAATATGGAAGCAACAGTAAGAATGTCAAAAGAATACTTGGTAGCTCTAGCTATCAGAATAAAAAAAGGTATGGGCATACAGCAGTTTATTTCGTTTAAAGACATGGATGTAGCTCAAATACAAGAATGGATTAGAAACTCTAATAATATCATTCCAGGTATTGTCCTGAGAGAAATGCAAAATTTTCCTCATACAGTTGAAATAAACTACTAAACTATTTTTGAAAAAATAGTTTTTTTGCACGGTATTAAACAGCACCCTGTATTATTTTTAATAAAAACAAAATGAAACGTGCTATGTTTGTACAAACATAGCACGTTTCATTTGGAGGTAGTTAATGGCTTTAGTCATCGCCGGTATAAAAGGACGAATGGGTGACACCAACTTTTATCAAGCAACGATAAAGGCTCGTGACCTAGTGCAAGGAGTACGTGCAGCTAACGAACTCGATGAATGGACAACAATGAGCATTGAGGATCGATTACAAAGGGAACCTGACCTTAAAAGAATTCAAGAACAAATTGCTCCTTACATTGCTGAAGCGAAGGATCGTTTCTTCGGTTCCATGATTGTGCTTGTTTATAAGGGACAGATTAATTTTGAGAGCATCAAAAGATATGTGGGTGAAGAAGCCCCGCACGTTTACAAATCCGTGGCAGATAATATAGGTGTCATTACTATTGAGGGTGGCGCTCTGATTATGCTCGATGGTCAACATCGCCTTCTAGCTCTTGAAAAAGTGGTCAAAGGCGAAGTAATAGGAGAGTACCGTGAGCAAGTACCAAACGATGATGTTTGCGTCATTTTTCTCGCTCACGAAAGCAATGAAAAAACGCGGCGTATCTTCAATAAAGTTAACCGCTATGCTAAACCAACTAGTCGCGGTGACAATATTATCACCAGTGAGGATGACCGCAGCGCTATCATTGCACGAAAATTACTAAGTGATGGTGCTCCACTAGGTGTGAGGGTCAAAGGTAGTAGTGATGTAATCGTTGAGTGGAAGAACAATACTATTGCAGTTCGTAGCACGAAGTTGACAACTATAAGTGTTGTCTACGAAACAGTAAAGCTTATTCTTAGCGATAATGGCGTGCCCAATGATACTACCTCTCGCCCTTCAGAAGAGGAACTGGAACAATATTATGAATATGTTGAAAAGTTCTGGAATAAAGTGCTTGAGGGGTTACAGGCTTACCAGAAGGCACTATCTGACAGCAGCAAAATTCCAGAAATGCGTAAGGATGACCACCCATACTCACTACTATTTAAGGCAGCTGCACAGATTGCTTTATTCAAAGGTCTGATCGCAGCAACACGTAAGAATCGTATAAGCCTTGAAGAAGCTGTGCGACGGGCTGATAAAATTGACTGGGCTATGTCTTTACCTGTTTGGAAAAACGTGCTTGTAACTCCAGGGGGAACAATGGCTAGGGCACAACAAGCACAGAATTTAGGAGGAAAGCTCATTGCATACTTAATTGCAGCTGACAAAATGACGGAAGAAGAAACTGCACAGATTCAACGAGAATACAGCAGCGCACATGGAGTAGATATTAATGACCCTGATGTTAAATTAATGCCTTTACCTAAGCCTGTAGTAGAGGCAGTAGAAGTTGTAGAACCTTTAGTATAAATGCAGGAATGGATTGAAACTGCTCAAGAACTAGCTCGTTCAATTCCTGAACTGAGTGAGCGTTTGATGTCTGCCTAATTGATGACAATATGAAGTGCGATCGCTTTGTTCTTGAGGTTTTCTACAAGGCAATTGCTCTATTGAGCATCAAAGCAGATGCAGCATTTGTATTTGATGGACAAAATCTTGTCCGCTATATTTAAGGTGTACCAGTTGCTTCCTCACTCCCAGTTAATCAGCATGGATATCACAGCTACTTTGAACGAAATCGCAACTCTTAGTGTTGAAGATAGAATCCGTATTGTACAGGCAATTTGGGATAGCATCGCAGCAGAGCAAGTTTACCCTGATTTAACCAATGCACAAAAGCAAGAGCTTGATCGTCGAACTGCTGACTATAATTCAAATCCAGATAATGTACTGACTTGGGAGGAAATCAAAGCATCAATTAAGGGGCAACAATGAATTATGTCCTGGTGTTTCGCCCAGAGGTTCGAGAAGAACTCAATGATGCACACAGTTGGTACGAGAGTCAGAAACCCGGTCTGGGTGACGAGTTTTTAGACTGTGTAGACGAAACGGTGAATCGAATTTCTCAGATGCCAGAATCCTATGTAATTGTCTACGGTGATATTCGACGAGCAGTAGTGCGGCGATTTCCCTATGCTGTGTACTATCGGATTGTGTCGAGTCGAGTAATAGTGACGGCAATTTTTCATGGTCGCAAAGATCCAAAATCGTGGCAGACGCGAACCTAACACTATAATTACGGGCGATGTCTAGCGACAAGCCGCTATTGTTTTTGAGGTTTTCTGTAAGGCGATATCTACGGTGAGCTACGCTAACGCACCTCTCTTCCACAACAGGCGATCGCTTAGTTTTTGAGGTTTTCTGCAAGGCGTAGACGTAGCCCGTCGTAGACATCGCTCCTCATAAACAATCGAAGCATAAAATTGGTTCAGTATCCCTTTTCAGATTTGTCCAGTTCAAAAGTTATACCTGCTATTGTTGTAAGTGTGCCACATGTTTCTCAAGACATCCTAATTACACCCTTGACGAGCAAAACTGGAGCATTGCTAGAGGGGGATGAGACGAAGCACACTAAAAATTTATTTTTATAACTGAAAATTTTATTTTATTTATGTGTTAGGTAGCTTTCAGGATGTTATCTGTATAATCTATCATTCAGTTTAAATTATCGAATGTATCATCTATCATTCAGTCTGATTGATTATTGACCTCTGTTACTTATTGATAGGTTGAAATCCGGGTATTAGGGTATCTCTTTTTAAAACATAACATACCACTCACCTAGTAGTTATTTATTAACGGAATTTGAGAAGTTATGTAGGCATACTCTATCCTATACATTGCCTGAACTTGTGCTTCAAAAATCATGAGCCATTATATGAATAGTTAGCACGTTTACGGCACTATCCAATGTCTGAAGACTTATTAAACTCCTTTCAAGAAGCATACAGCAATCTCGAACTGTTTCCCTTGATGGAACGGAACGAAATGGAAAGATTTAGAGTCGAATATGGTGATGATTTAATTGCAGACCTGAACCAATTAGTGGAAGATAGTCCTAATGGAGATGGCAAAATTGTCTTTACAGGACATCGGGGATGTGGTAAGTCTACTTTGTTAGCTGAATTTAGCCGACAAATTCAAGATAAATATTTTGTAGTTCTCTTTTCTATTGCTGACAAAATTGAAATGTCGGCTGTTAATCATATTAATATACTGTTTGCGATCGCAGTTAATTTAATGACAGAGGCAGAAGCCCGCAAAGTTGATATTCCGCAATCTACTAAAGAAGCTCTTTATAAGTGGTTTGCTACCCGCACTCGCACTGAAGAATCAAATTTGCAAGCAGAAGTTAGTATCGGTTTTGACCTCCTAAAATTGATTAGTTCTAAATTAAAAGCTGATGCCAGCGTTCGGGATGAAATTAAGCAAGAGTTTGAACGCAAGTTATCAGATTTAGTTGCCAGAATTAATGAAATTGCTGCTCTAATTCAAGCTGCTACTAAACAAAATGTTTTGGTAATTATTGATGATTTAGATAAGCTTGACTTAGGTAGAGTTAACGAAATTTATCGAGATAACATTAAAGCCCTTTGTCAGCCTAACTTTCAAATTATCTACACCATCCCGATCGCAGTCCTTCGAGAAACATTTATTAGCACAATAATTGCCACTGAAACCAACGATCAAGTTGTGGCAATGCCTGTCTTAAAAATATTTGATAAAGGTAAAAATCGTTTTTCTAATGCCCAACCTCGCCCGGAAGCAACAAAGATTCTCGGTGAAGTTTTGCAAAAACGGATTCCTAATGAATTAATCGCAGCAGAAACGGCTGAAAAAATCGTAATTTACAGTGGTGGCGTATTGCGAGAGTTAATTCGAATTTCTAAGGAATGTTGCCGTATATGTTTGCGAACAATTCGACGAAATCCTTCAGGCAAAGTTATTATAGATGATAAAATTCTTCTGCAAGCAATCAATAAAATTCGCAATGATTTTTCCATACGCTTAGGAAAAACTGATATCGATATTTTGCAGAGCGTTTATGAACAATTTATGCCCAACGATCCCAAACAAGCAGAGTTTTTAGATTTGTTACATGGGCTGTATGTTTTAGAATATCGCACTGATGAAACTTGGTATGATGTTCATCCAATTATTATCGAAAGCTTGAGAAGACAGGGAGCGATTAATGTTAAATGAAGATTTATTAGATGATGAAGGAGAAAATCAAGATGCGTATGATGATTTAATTGTTTCTATTGAAGCTCAAAAGCGGGGATTAAATTTACTGATTGCAGTTTGCGATGATGCTAGCTTTCGCGATCAGATTATTGCTCAATATGAAGCTGAACTACAACCCGCCTTCCGTGCATATCGAGTAACTTTAGCACGTCAAGAACCAAGCCTCAAAGCTGCTCTTAACCAACTAGTACAACAAGAAGAATATCTCCGTCAGCAGAACCTGGCGGTGATAACTGTCACGGGTGCTGAACAATTGTATTTTCTCCGGTTGGGAAATGAGCAATCAGAACAGGAAAAGTTTTTTGGTTACTTACAGTGGACAAGGGAAGGATTGCGAGAATTTCCATTTGCGATCGTGCTTTGGGTAACTAACCAAATTTTAGTCAACCTGATTAAAAAAGCCCCTGATTTTTGGAGTTGGCGCAATGGTGTATTTCGGTTTGAATCTAAAAAAACAAATGCTATTCCTGGTAAAGAATTAGAAAATATCCGCTTTGTTTTTAGAGACACAGAATTAGCTAGCACAGATACTAATGAAACTAATCGCTTTTTCTTACCCATTCAAGATTTACAAAGGTTAATCGAGAAAGTAGAACAAGAACAGGGAACAAAAGATCCTACCTTGGCTACGTTATACTCAAGATTAGGCGATATTTACCACAGCAGATTAGATCGGGGTGAATCTCAAAATTATCAAGAAGAACAGGAATTAGCAATTAAATATTGGCGTCAGGCGAGTGAGCTACAAAATGAATTAGGTTTGCAGATAGACTTAGCTAATAGCCTCAACAATTTAGCAGGAATATATCGTGCAATCGGAAACTACACTGAAGCCGAACCCTTGTATAAACAAGCTTTAGAATTGAGGAAACGCCTGTTAGGAGAGAACCATCCGGCTTTTGCTACTAGCCTGAATAATTTGGCAGGACTTTATAAATCTACTGGAAAATATAGTAAAGCAGAACTTCTATATCAACAAGCTTTAGAACTGAGGAAACGTCTGTGGGGAGAACACCATGCCGATGTTGCCGTCAGTCTCAACAATTTGGCATTACTATATGATGAACAAGGACGTTATGACGAAGCAGAACCTCTGTATTTGCAATCATTAGAACTCGAAAAACGTCTGGTTGGCGAAAATCATCTTTCTTTCGCTCTCATACTAAATAATTTAGCGCTACTTTATTATCATCAAGGACGCTACAGTGAAGCTGAACCGTTGTCGCAACAAGCAATAGAACTAGATAAGCAATTTTTAGGAGAAGAGAACCCCGATGTTGCAACAGATTTGCACAATTTAGGTTTAATATACCGCGCTCAAGGACGCTACAGTGAAGCGGAATCTTTGTTTTTGCAATCATTAGAACTCAAGCAGCGTGTATTACAAAAAGCGCATCCACTATTAGCAGATACTATCTATGCTCTCGGTTATATGTACAGGGAACAAGGACGTTACAATGAAGCAGAACCCTTATGTATAAAAGCCTTAGAGCTTGATAGGCACCTATTGGGAGAAAATCATCCCAATGTTGCCGAAAGTCTCAATAATCTGGCAGAAATTTATCGTGCAACTGGACGTTACGATGAAGCACAACCGCTTTATTTGCAAGCTTTAGATATTTGTGAGCAAGTCTGGGGTGTAAATCATCACCGTACTGTCTCTATTCGTCAAAATCTAGAAAAACTTGCCGCAGCAATGCAGAATAATGGAGAGTGCGATGTCTTGTCTACGACACGCTGCGCGAACGACAACCCCTTTGGAGAACGCACTGCATAGAGCAAAAATCTAATTTTGGGTTAAGCTAAACGCTAAAATATCATAAAAATAGAATATTTTCATTTTGAGACTCTAATCTAGAGATAGCAAAATGGCTAAAGATGTTTTCCATCTACAGGTAAAAAAAGCATTAATCAAAGATGGGTGGATAATTACTCACGACCCTTTTACAATTCGTGTTAGTGAAGCGATTAAACTACAAATAGACTTAGCCGCTGAAAATGCCATTGCCGCAGAACGGAATACAGAGAAAATAGCTGTTGAAATTAAGAGTTTTATTGCAGATTCAGATATCAGTGAATTTCATACTGCACTGGGACAATATCTCAATTACTCCCAAGCTATTGAAGAAAAAGAAGCAGACAGAGTGCTTTATTTAGCCGTTCCTATCGAAACATATCAAGACTTTTTCCAACTTTCTTTTGTCCAACGCACCCTTGATCGTTACCAAGTTAAGTTGATAATTTACGATCCAAAACGTGAGGAAATTCGGCTATGGATAAAATAGAACGCTATCGACAATTTATCAAACAAATTCTGAGCGAACATCAACAAATCACGTCTAATACCGATACTGTCAAATCACAATTAATTTTAGACAACGAAAACGACCATTATCAACTAGCTTACGTTGGCTGGCAAGAAGATAAGCGGGTGTTTGGCCCGGTCATGCATTTTGATATTCAAGATGGGAAAATATGGATACAGTATAACGGTACGGAAGAGTCTGTTGCTGAACGATTGGTTGAGTTAGGTGTACCCCCTTCTGATATTGTTATTGGATTTCATTCTGCTTTTAAGCGCCAATTTACCTCCTATGCTGTCGAGTGAAGAGTGCTGTTAGCGGTAGCGGGGCGTTTAGCCCGTGCTGAGTGCTGAGTTGAAAAACCGCACACAAGGACCGGGCTTCTAGCAAGTAAATAATTATTGAGTAATTCTTAATTCACTCAAAACTCAGCATTAAGTAGGGAAAACTTCACCTCAAGTGAGGAATAAATGAATATTGAACAAGCAGTGAATAAATAGAAAAGCGATCGCTTCCCCTAGATCCCCGACTTCTTAAATAAGTCAGGGAACTGTGGGAAAGGAAGCTTAATTGTTTTCCAAATCTACTAGCGAACGCCAACGAATCCAGCTTGTTCAATTGCTCTTTGCCCTTGGTCAGTTAATAAAAGATTGGCATAAGCATTTCCAATCTGCTGTTCTGAACCTTTATTCTGCTTAATAATCACAAACAAATTAGCAATCATCGGATAGCTGCCATTTTTGATCGCCTGAGTATTTAGCTGGTTGCGCTGACGTGGACATTGCTCAGGCGAAACCATCGGCTCCCGATAAGGGGGAATTAGCTGACCAGAAGTGTTACCCAATGGCAAAGCCTTCACACTACATTGAAAAACTACTGAACGGGCAGAGGCGTAATACACACCACCAGGGGTTTTACTGAGTTGGCGCACTGCTTCTGTAGCCGAGTAGACATATTGCACATTAGAGCCAAATGCTTGCCCCTTTGAGTCGCTATTGCTAGGGAATATTACTGTATCTGCGTCCTCAGGTCGTTGAGAAAAAGCTGTGATGGGTAGATTTGGCCCACCGACTTGATTCCAGTTAGTAATTTTACCCAAATAAATCTGCTGCAATTGTTCAACACTTAAACCCGATACATTGAGTGATGGATTTACAACCACTGCTATCCCATCCATACCCACCTGACGTTGCTCAAGGGTGAAGCCTCGCTCTTTTGCCGTAGCTTGTTCTTCATCTGTGAGGGGACGGGAGGATTGAGCAAAGTCTAGTTTGCCATCAAGTAACATCCGAATACCGGAGCTAGAACCAGGACTACCATCAACAGGGTTTACATAACGTAATTGTAGTTCCGGGCGATCGCTCTGGATCTGAGAATCTACCAATTGCCGAATAGATGCCCAAGCGGTACTACCTCCGTAGTTGAATGAGGCAGGGGGAACATCAGCAACTGTCTGAAAAGTTGATGCATTATTAGAGACGCGGTTGAAATTTTGATTAGAGGAAGAGTTAGCACTGTTGCGAGACAACAAAGTTGGCTTTAATAACCACCAAAGTAATCCGCCAATAACCATAAGTGTTAGAACTTTACCAATAATCAAACCTTTAAGAAAGAGGGCGATTTCGCTGTTAATTAAAGCTTTCCTTTGATTTGTATTGTCCATATTTTTAAATTTTGTTTATTGTATTTATCTTACAGGAATATCTAAGTATTTATCCTACAGTCATCTTGAAATATTTAAATTAAAAATAAATCTTTAATAGCTAGTTAATAGCCAGTCTTATGATTGCTGCTAGATGATTAACTTTTCTAATGTAGTGAAATTAAACTTGCTATTTGGTGTTTTTTGCAATGGTGCAATTGCTTTGACAGATTCTTCTGTTAAGTGCTGATTTAGCTAGTAGACTATTCGTCTTAGCTGACGGAAACTCAACAAATCTTTCTAAAAAACTCTTTAGTGGAGTAGGTTGGCTTGGAAGCGATGTCCCCGTATTAATGAATGTATAGATTAAAACTATTACTATCAAACTCGTGGTTGCGCCAAGACCGATGCCCAGCAGTAAAATAAAGTTTCTATAAGTTAACAAATAACTATCATCAGCCTTGTGGTTGATGTCAGCAGATTGTAAAGACTGTGACAACGCTCCATCAGAATTAAGCGCTTGTAAAGCTTCTGTGGCAGACTGATAACGTTGGTTGTAGCGATCGCGAACCATTGTATCTAAAATATTTGCCAGGGCATCACTTACCTCTGCCTTGTCGCGCCAGATAACTTCTCCAGTACTAGGATCTTCTGGTAGTTGTTCAGGCATTAAACCTGTCAAAGCTTGAATGCCAATCATCCCGACTGCATAGATATCGCTACAAAGTTTTGGCTTTCCCTTAGCCTGTTCGCTTGGCATATAGCCAGGAGTTCCAACAGCAATTGTTAAGCCTGCTCCCAAAGCACCAATTTTCTTAATACTGCCAAAGTCAATTAGCACAATCTTCTGATCTGAGTACCGTCGCATTAAGTTTTGAGGCTTAATATCTCGGTGAATGATATCGTGTTGGTGGACGAAAGCCAGTACTTCTAGGATGTCTTTTAATAAATTTAAAACTGTATTCTCGTTAAGACGCTGACCTGGTGTAATTTCTTGAGTCAAGGCATGACCGTCAATAAATTCCTGGACTAAATAAAAATCTCCATCTTCATCAAAATGGGCAAACAGTCTCGGAATTTGGTCGTGGTCGTTGCCTAGCTGGTATAAAACTTCCGCTTCCCGATCGAATAGCTTTTTAGCGATGGGTAGAACAGCAGGATTGGAATCTTTTGGGTGGAAATGTTTGACGACACAATGGGGTTGTCCTGGTAAATCCAAGTCAAGGGCCAAGTAGGTATCACCAGAACCTCCACTTCCTAACTGTTTGATAATCTCAAAGCGATTCCGAAGTGTTTTTCTGTTGAAAGAGTATCGGTGTCTGTTACGTATAGTACCCCCTACTAAGTAAGTCTTATCAGATTCTCCGCTTCCCATCACTTTGACAGTTTCAAAGCGACTTCGGAGTGTTTTTCTGACTAGAGGGTTCTGGCTCATGTGGCGTATACTACTTCTTAATTTACTGACCATTCAGAGCTTGGGTGAGGTTATAAATAACTGCTTGCTGCTAGATTTGCTAGTATTTGCGGCAGTTAGCCATTGGGCAACCTATGTTTTGGATAAATGTGATACTTAGTTGATTAATTGCTTTATTTAATACCTTTATAGGTATTTTAATACCAGATTAATTTATGAAATACTTCTGTAATTTTATCACTTAAGTAAATTTAACACTAGTTCACAGTCTTTAAACTGTGGGCAGAAAATAATATTCAGGAGTTAGGATACTTATTTATTTTAACTGTTAAGTCTGATTACTGACAAAACTTTGAACAGTAAAAATTTAAAGGCACAAATACCCTTACAGTATTCATCACAATTTTGTTACCAGATTTTAGTCATTCCTAAGCGCGATCGTGTTGTCAGATCAATGTGAGTTCAACGAAAAGCCTAAAAAAGATCGGGTAAGTTTTTGAGGTAAGTATCGAGTAATGGTTTTTGAGTTAAATTAGGTGTGACTTTTCAATCACTCACACATTTTACGATCTCGATCTACTCATAATTCTGACAAATCTGGAATGCGTATTCGCTTTCACGAAATACCACAATTAATATGTGATACCAATAGTTAAAAAAGAATCCACACTTACCTACCCTTAGCAAGGCGAGAGTGCGCGTTGAGCTACTTAAATGAGAAAGCAAAATGGAGAATTGCAATGATTGCAATCTCTCGAATAACTTCAAGTTTCCACTTTTACGACTAGAAAAAATATTAGGACTGCATTTCCTGAAATTCAATCCGCATAAATTTGCGAATTTTCTTTATTTATTGGTTTACTCAGTTCTTAGAATATCAATTTACAGTATCTTAACTGGTTATTCAATACTTCCTTCAAAACATCCTACTTTTCCAACTTTTCCCACCTTTTACTTTACTTGTATTTCTATCACTTGCAATAACTCAATTGCATCTAGCAAAAGTAATAGTGAGAATGGTCTACGCTAGAACTAGCCCTTTCAAGGTGAGTAAAAATTTTGCTCAAAAAATTCCTCTTTAATCTCTTAACTCTGTGTTCTCTGCGTCTCTGTGGTTAAATAAATTACTTTTAAACCGCAGTGGCACAGAGAGTGCAGAGAGAAAAACAGAGATTTTACGAGTCACCTTGAAAGGGCTGGTCTTATACGCTTATTTTGATATATTTTTTCTTTAACTTTTCTAGTTAAAGGATAAATATGGATTATATCTAACCCTTGTAGAGACGTAGCACTACTAAGTAATCGGACAAAAATATTTACAGTCATTGCGTTCCCGGAGCGTCTCCAAGAGAAGCAATCCCAGCCGCAAGCGAATTGCTTCCTTCCGCAACTCTTGGAGACGCTACCGCGTAGCTTGCTTCCCCGTAGGGGTACGCTCCATTCGCAATGACATTGTGTAATTAATTCTGTCTGACTACTTATGTCTCTACAATCTTTTGACTCATATTTTTATTCTGTTAATTAAAAAAAGCCCCCACTAGGGGGCTTATTAAGTTGTCAGCGTGGATTGAACAACTAGTTAATTAATACTTACAGTAGATAAAGTAATCCGAACAAAATAATCCAAATCACGTCAACGAAGTGCCAGTAGATTTCGGCTGCTTCAATACCAAAGTGCTTTTCGTTACTATAGTGACCCGGAAGGCGCGATCGCCACAACACAGCAACAATTGCCAAAACGCCTATAGTAACGTGCAATCCGTGGAACCCAGTCAAAACGTAGAATGCACTGGCAAATAAATTGGTAGTTAAACCAAATTCTAAATGGGTATATTCATATACTTGACCTATCAAGAAAATAGCACCCATTGCAGCGGTAATTGCTAACCAGATTCGCGCACCCCGTGTATCGTTCTTTTTAATAGCAGTGTCGGCATTGTGCATGACAAAACTACTAGAAATTAGATTGATGGTGTTAACTCCAGGTAGCAATAGTTCTAATTCTGGGGTACCTGCTGGCGGCCACACAGGTAAGGTCGCACGGAAAGCCAAATAGGCTCCGAACAGTCCCATAAAAATCATCCCTTCAGCAATCAGGAAAACAATTAGCCCAAACAGCCGATGGTCTGGATGTTCTTCATGATGACCGACGGATGCTTCCGCCGTGTGGTGATGATTCAGTTCCGTTTTAGCTGGGTCAATAGTTTGACTTTGCATGAATTTTGATAAGTGGGGAATGGGGAGTTAAAAGTTAGGAGTTAAAAGTTAGGAGTTAAAAATTTTGAACTAACAACTTTATTAAAGTCATAACTCATCATTCATAACTCCTAACTCTATTTCCGGTCTTCGGGATTGGCAGCAACCGCTGGGTCGGGTTCTGCTCTTAATACTGAATTGGGGCCACCAGATAAGACGGGATTGGGATCGTATAAAGGTACACCTTCATTAGCATTTTCCAAACCGTAATCGTAGGGGCCTGTAGCCAGTACTGGAGTTTGATCGAAATTTTCGATCGCAGGTGGTGAGGTTGTCATCCACTCTAAGGTAAGTGCCCTCCAGGGATTATTACCAGCTTTCTCACCGTATAACCAACTCCAAATCGCATTGATGATGAAGGGGAATGTCGAAATTGCCAGTATGTAAGAACCATAGGTGCAAATTTCGTTCAGTGTGGTGAATTTGGGGTCATATTGGGCGATACGGCGATTCATGCCCATTAAACCCAGTTTGTGCATGGGTAAAAAGGTCATGTTTAAACCGACAATAGTCAAGGCAAAGTGAACCTTACCCCAAAATTCGTTTATCATTCGTCCCGTCATTTTCGGGAACCAGTGGTAAATACCAGCAAAAATTCCTAGAACGCTACCGCCAAATAGGACGTAGTGCAGGTGGGCAACCACAAAATAAGTATCGTGAACGTGAATATCAAAGGGCACTGCTGCCAGCATCACGCCACTAATCCCACCGATTACAAAAGTGCCAACAAAGCCGATGGCAAATAGCATGGCACTGTTAAGGCGGATTTTTCCACCCCACATCGTTGCTAACCAGCTAAATATTTTAATTCCTGTGGGTACGGCAATGATCATGGTGGTGATCATAAAGAACATCCGCAACCAACCGGGGATACCGCTGGTAAACATGTGGTGCGCCCAAACAATTAGCCCCAAAAAGCTAATGGCAAGAGACGAATAAGCGATCGCTTTATAGCCAAAAATCGGCTTGCGAGAATGGATGGGGATAATTTCTGAAATTGCGCCAAAGAAGGGCAAAATCATGATGTAAACCGCTGGGTGGGAGTAAAACCAGAACATGTGTTGGTATACTACCGGGTCGCCCCCGCCAGTTGGGTTAAAAAATGTTGTCCCGGCAATTAAGTCAAAGGAAAGCAGAATCAGACCTGCTGCTAAGACTGGGGTTGATACCAAAACTAGCGCCGAAGTGGCGAACATTGCCCAGCAGAACAAGGGCATTTTGTGTATGTCCATGCTGGGGATACGCATCTTGATCAATGTTACCAGGAAATTTATCGCCCCCAAAATAGATGATGTACCCAGCAGCAAGACACTCATAATCCAAATGCCTTGCCCCACTTGTCCTGTTACCAAACTCAGGGGAGGGTAGGAAGTCCAACCGGCATCCGGTGCATCGCCTACCGCTAAACTGGCGATCAGCAATATACCCGCAGGCGGGATCATCCAAAAGGCAACAGCATTCAGCCGAGGAAATGCCATATCTTTTGCCCCAATCATCAGGGGAATTAGATAGTTAGCAAACCCTGCCCCGGTTGGCACAATCCACAAGAAAATCATGATCGTGGCGTGCAGCGTAAACAGACTGTTGTAGACTTCTGGGGTAACAAAATCTACCTCTGGAGTTCGCAGTTCTGTGCGAACCAAGTCAGCCATTACGCCGCCAATGCAGTAGAAAATAAACGAAGTGACTAGGTATTGAATCCCAATCACCTTATGGTCGGTTTGAAAGCCAAAGAAGTCTTGCCATTTTCTGATCCCAGGTTCCTCACTAAGGGCGGGGATATTGGCAGTTTCTTGCAACTGAGCTTGTGTCATAGTCGTTAGTTATCTTTTGTCATTTGTCCTTTGTCAGTTGTCCTACCCTGCGGGAAGCCGCAGAAGCGTCTATGTCATTTGTCATTTATTTAGACCAATGACTAATGACTAATGACCAATGACCAATGATTAATGGTGAACTTGATGAAGGATTTCTGGCTTAATTCCCATGTCCTTGGTGTAAGGCGCAAGAAATTCATTTGGGGATAAATCGGTAGGATTAACAGCGATCGCTTGATTTAGCGTTTCTTTGCTGGCAACTAGCTGTTCTTGCATCCATTTATCAAAGGCTTCTTGTGGCTCAACAACTACTGGCGCTCTCATCGCACCGTGGTAGGGGCCACAAAGTTCAGCACAGATTAGGACATAATCTCCTGCTTTTTTGGGGGTGAAGCGAATCTCGCTTTGCCTACCGGGGATCGCATCTTGTTTTAGGCGGAATTCTGGCACCCAGAAAGCGTGGATGACATCGTTAGCTGTCATACTGATTTCCACTTCTCGCCCAATAGGAACGTGCATTTCACCTGTAGTTATACCAGTTTCAGGATAGGTGAAAATCCAGGCATATTGTAGACCTGTGACGTTGACTTGTAATTCTGCTGGTTTACCTGCTTTATCAGGAGTTCCCCCAATTGTCGGAGCAACAATACCTACACCTGGGGCATTCCGCAGTTGGGGAATTTGGTCAGCATTGCGGACTTCTGCCGTAGCTGGATCTTGCATTGCCTCATCAGATTTTTCTTGATTGAGGTTGGGTTCAGTGCCAGGAGGTGTATCGCTTAAAGTTGCAGCGATCGCGGTTCCAGGCATTGCCATTGACTCCTGACTCATCGGTGCTTCATGGATAGCATGGGGATCAAAGCCACCGATTTCGTTGTAGACATCAAAGCTGTAAACAGAAATACCGATAACGATAATTGCTGGGATCGCTGTCCAGAGAATTTCTAGAGGTATATTACCTTCAACTGGTGGGCCGTCTTTATTGTCACCTGCACGCTGACGATATCTAAATGCAGAGTAAATTAAAATACCTTCAACGAGCAGAAATATCCCTGTAGAAACGATCATCATCGCGTTGAACAGACCATCCACCAAGACGGCTTCATCAGTGGCGGCTGCTGGCAACAGACCGTGATTTTGACCGTACCAGAGGCTGGCTAGCGTTAGCACGATGCCAATGAGTAATGTCCAGATGGAACTTGGAATCTTCACGGCTTACTTAATTGAATTTACTATGTTATCTCGAAGCTACTCACTTACTAAGGTAGTCTAGGCTGTCAGACATGGGGAACAAAGGTCTGAAATTTTTATTAATTTTTTTGGTTATTTTAGTAATTTTGAGTATGAGTTTACTATCATACAACGCCAAAAATAGATGCAAACTAGTGAAAAAATTTAAGAAAAAATTTAGAATGCTTAAATTAATTGTGATTAATCAATTTTTGACATCTTGAAAAATACCTAAAGCTTCAGACAAAACTTTGCTGGAGTGATTCAAAGTATAAGTGAGTGCTAATCTATAAACCCATAGCCTATACGCTAGGGTGGAGATGGGACACTAAAAGAAAATTGAAAATTTTAAGAGAGCCACCAAGAGCGGGCAGAAGGTATCGTTCATGAGCGAATTTGTCCTACAACAACAAAATGAAGCGGCAGTTGAGCAGCAAAAGCCGAAGGAAATGATTCGGCGCTTGGTGTGGAAAATGTGCATAGCCACCTTAATTTTGATGGCCATAGGCAGTGCCACCCGCGTCATGAATGCAGGGCTTGCTTGCCCAGACTGGCCCTTATGCTATGGCGAACTCGTGCCAGCCAAGCAAATGAATCTCCAAGTATTTTTGGAGTGGTTTCACAGATTGGATGCGGCTTTAATTGGTTTAAGCGCGATCGCACTTTTCGGTTTGTCCTGGTGGCGTCGTCGTTTCTTACCCTCTTGGCTGCCTTGGGCATCTACATTCGCCCTATTTCTAATCGTCTTCCAAGGTATTTTAGGGGGACTCACCGTTACCGAATTGTTGCGGTTTGATATCGTTACCGCCCATTTAGGAACGGCGCTGTTGTTTTTTACCACCCTCCTGATTATCGGCACAGCACTCATACCCTATCAGGGTAATGGAACCGTTGGTAAGCTGCCTTGGGTCAGTTTAACTGCCGCTGTTCTGGTTTACTTACAAAGTCTGCTAGGTGCTTTGGTAGGCTCTCGCTGGGCGCTACACCAATGCCTCGGCGGTTCTCAACTTTGTACTGTGATGTACAGCCATATTGCTGGTTTGGTGCCGCCAACAGTGGCAACCTTGGCTATGGTATTTATCTGTTGGCGGACACCAGCACTACATCCAGCCTTGCGGCGACTGGCAAATATGGCTGGTGCGTTGTTAATCTTACAAATCTTGTTGGGATTCGCCACTTTCAAATTACACCTCCAAGTCGAGCCTCTCACAGTCTCTCACCAAGCTATAGGAGCTACTTTGCTGGGTACTTTGGTGGCTTTCACAGTTTTATCACTACGTGACTCAGTGAGTGCTGAGTAGGGAATGGGGCATGGGGCATTGGGCATTGGGCATTGGTGATTGGTTATTAATTCTTCTCCCCCTGCTCCCTCATCTCTCTGATCTCCCCCACTCCCCAGTACAGAGGCAATTAATCGCGTCACTCAGCACTGATGATGCGACCCACGCAGGTGCAGAAAATCTGTGTTTTCATTTGCCTGAAAGAGCCAGCTTGAGCGGGGGCTGTATATAAGTTGTTGAAAAATAAGGAACCAGAGCCAAAATGATTGAGACTAATGTCTCTCGCCACCACGAAACATTTTTCCAGGTAGTTCAAAGTTATTACCAGCTAACCAAACCTCGGATTATTCCGTTGCTTTTGATTACCACGGCTGGAAGTATGTGGATTGCTGCTAAGGGAGAAGTAGACCCATTGCTGTTGCTAGTAACTCTCACTGGTGGCACTTTGGCTGCTGCAAGCGCCCAGACGATTAACTGTATCTATGACCGGGATATTGATTATGACATGGAGCGGACGCGTCATCGTCCGATGCCTTCCGGTAAGGTGCAGCCACGCGATGCTCTAATTTTTGCGATCGCACTAGCAACGATTTCTTTTACACTCTTGGCAGTATTTGCCAACCTGTTAGCCGCGCTGCTAGCTTTCTCTGGCATCGTCTTTTATATTTTGGTCTATACCCACTGGCTAAAACGCCACACCCCTCAGAATATCGTTGTTGGTGGTGCGGCTGGGGCAATTCCGGCTTTAGTGGGTTGGGCTGCTGTCACAGGGACATTAAGCTGGTCAGCATGGCTGATTTTTGCCATCGTCTTTTTATGGACACCACCCCATTTCTGGGCACTAGCTCTGATGATTAAAGATGACTACGCAAAAGTTGGGATACCAATGTTACCTGTGATTGAAGGTACTACGGCAACTGTAAAGCAGATTTGGTATTACACGCTGTTAACAGTAATTGCAACCGTGTTATTAGTTTATCCCTTGGGCGCAAGTGGAATTCTTTATGCTGCGATCGCTGTAAGTCTGGGAGGATTATTTATCCACAAATCTTGGCGCTTATTGCACAACCCAGAGGATCGCGCTGTAGCTAAAGAGTTGTTTCTTTATTCCATCTCCTACATGATGCTATTGTGTTTGGGGATGGTCGTGGATAGTCTTCCTGTCACCCATAATCTAATTAGTGCAGCGATCAATCAGTTGCATTTCTTAATCGGCTAATACTGCGTTGAAGAGCAAAAATCAAAGCCTCTCTCCTTTTAGGAGAGAGGTAAGAATATTAAGTAGCAACTTTGGTATGGCTTTGATTTGCTGACACACTTCTATGCCATCGGTTCCCGGCATCATCACATCTAGCAAAATTACATCTGGCTGAAATACGGTTGAGAGATGCGATCGCCTCTTCACCACTGACAGCATAGTGCAGCAGATAATTTTGCTCACTTAAAATTGTTTTAATGACATCAAACTTATCGGGTTGATCGTCAACGACTAAAATAGAGGGCTGATTTATTTGTCATCCTTGGTTGCATTCAAAAGTTGTTGGATGTTGATGGCCAGTTGCTTAAGCTTTATGGGTTTACTCAGGTAGTCGTTAGCTCCTGCTTTTAAACAGCGATCGCGATCGCCCGTCATCGCCAACGCTGTGAGCGCCACAATCGGAATATCAACCAAGTTAGAATCGAGGCGAATCTGTCTCATCGCCTCTAAACCGTCCATTCCTGGCATTTGAATATCCATCAAAATTAAGTCAGGGTGGCGAGTTTTAGCAACGTCGATGGCTTCTTGACCATTCTGTGCCAACACAATGCGATAGCCCTTGGCTTTGAGGTAGCTAGAAACTGTACTGATATTGGCTTCGTTATCTTCTGCTAGCAAGATTAGGGGGGTAAGGCTTGCTGATTCATCAGTGCTTGGAGAGTCCCATTCTAGAGTAACGGCTGGTTGATCGTCTGCGGTAATTTCTGGTGAAACGCCAAAACTGGGAGTATAGGGGAGATCGATGGTGAAGCAACTGCCCACACTTAGTTCACTAGTTAGCCCTACGCTACCGCCGTGAAGTTCGACAATTCGCTTCACTAATGCCAGTCCCAAGCCTGTACCTGCATATTGACGATTTAAGGCGCTATCGATTTGCACAAAGGGCTGAAATAGGTTCTTGATATTCTCTGGCGAGATGCCAATGCCCGTATCGGTGACAGCAAAGTGCAAGAAATGTTGCTCTTTTAAATCGGTAGTTGAGATGTCTAGGAAAAGTTGGGTAACTTCTAAGGTAATGCGCCCCCTCTCTGGAGTGAATTTGACTGCATTGTTGAGCAGGTTAATTAACACTTGCCGAATACGGCGTTCATCCACGAGCAGTTCAGGTAGATTTGTCTGAAGTTTGATTTCAAGCTGAATCCGTTTTTGCAATGCCTGCTGTTTAATAAACACCAAGCTGGATTGGCACAGACGAGCCACTGAGATTGAGGCATAGTCCAGTTCGATTTTTCCGGCTTCAATTTTTGCCACATCAAGGATGTCGGTAATCAATTCCAGCAAATGAGAGCCGCTGCGCTCAATGGTTCGTAAAGCTTTGAGTTGTTGCTCGGTGACAACACCAAAGACTTCCTCTTGTAGCCCTTCGGTCATGCCTAAAATAGCGTTTAGGGGGGTGCGGAGTTCGTGGCTCATGTTGGCCAGGAATTCATCTTTGAGGCGAGTGGCACGAGCGAGTTCTTGGTTAGAAACTGCCAATTGTTGATTGCTGTCAGTGAGCTTTGCTTCCGCCTGTTGTCGTTCGGCGAGTTCTTGTTGTAATTGCTCAAACAGACTCGCTTGCTGAATGGCGATCGCCAACTGGTTGGCAATTTGTTGCAAAAGTTGCGCTTCAGAGTCTTTCCAGACTCGTTTTTCTTGACAAGCATGGACAACCAAAACCCCCCAGAGCTTGTTAGTTACGCAAGGGGCAACCCAGCGATGATTTTCGCTGCCTCGCACGTCTTGTAAGATCGGTGCGACAATTTTGGACTGGATTTGACTTTCGCGGGAGAATTCTACTAGGCGCTTTGCCCAGATATCATTCGTCACATCAGGAACGATGCGGGGCTTACCCTGCCAGTAGCAATCGTGGATTTCTTGAGACCACATTTCATTGCCCCAGTGCTGGTCTTTGAGGGCGGGGAACTCACCAGATACGGATTCTTGGACAATTTGACTTCTACCGTCAGCACAAAGCCGGAAGACGATGACGCGATCGCTGTGCAGTACATCTTTAACCTGCTGAGTCACTGTTGCCAGGATCTCGTTAATATCTAAGGACTCGCGAATTTTTTGGATGATCGCCCCTAAAGTTTGCTGTCGCCGCAGTTGCAGGGCAATCCTCGCTTCGGTTTTCTGCCGTACCAACAGTTCAGACTGAAGTTGCGCCTCTCGTTCTTGGAGTTTAGTTGTGCGTTCTGCGACTTTAGCTTCTAGTTCTTGATTGAGAATAATATAACGCTGTTCGCTTTCCCGCAGTCGATTTTCCGCTTGCTGGCGCTCGCTTAGTTGCTCCTGCAATTTTCCGTGGGTAGTGGCTTGCTGAAGGGCGATCGCCAATTGCACTGATAAGGCTTGCAGCAGTTCGACTTCTTCCGGTTCCCAATCGCGGGGGTGCTGACTTTCGGTGACATTGAGCAAACCCCATAGTTCATCACCGCAAAAGAGCGGCACTAAAATTTTGGCTCGCGTCTGGAGGGCAATCAGCATATCTCGGTGACAGTCTGAGATTTTGGCCTTGTAGATATCCGACACGATGCGAATCCGCCCCTGGCGGTAAATTTCAGTGTAGCCTTGTTTTGAACAGTTATCACTAACGCGCTGACCTATCAGTGACAGTGAAGAATCAGTGGACTCGGCAACGGCGATGGTTTGCCAATCTGCTTCAAACTGCCAAATATTGACGCGATCGCAGCCCAACAATTGCCGCACCTCTATGACGGTACTATCCAAAATAGTTTGTAGACTCAGGGATGAGCGGATTTGTAAGGCGATCGCTAGCACCAATCTCTCCCGTTCGGCTTTAGCTATTAAGAGCGTCATTCGGGCTTCAATTTGTTGTTCTAGTTCAACGTTGCGGATTTCTAAGAGTTCGATTTTCTCTGCCTCTAACCGCACTGACTTTTTTTCCAACACCTCCGCCAACTTGTATAGCTCCAACGGGTTGAGGGCTTGTAGCAAATTAGCCTTAGTGACAATTCCCAATAGTTCACCCTGTTTCCCCGTCACCGCCAACCTGCGGATTAAGCGTTGTTCCATAATCTGCTGCACCACCCACAGCGAATCGTCAGGTTTCACGGCAAAAATCGGCGTACTCATTACCGCCTCTGCTAAACAAGTTTTTAAGTTCAAGCTCAATGCCTGAAATTGCACAATATCGCGCTCGGTGATAATTCCCACAGGAATTTGCAGAGGTTCAGTTTGGCTACCACCTGGTTGTACAATCATGATGGAACTAAGGCGGTGTTTTGCCATCAGTTGAGCGATCGCCAGCATGGAACTATTTGGCGTAGCACAAATCACCTCACTCGTCATCACTTCAAACACCAGTCGCAACCGCAACAGATCCACGGGGCGAGAGGACTGCCTCAGACTTTCATTAGTTAGCAGCCCCACTACCCGATCCCGATCGTCCAGGATCGGTAAGTGGCGAATGCGATACTGTTGGAGCAAATTAACAGCAAAAAATAAATCGGTAAAATCAGACTCGTGCAGGCTGACGACTGGATGGGTTATCACCTCCCGAATTGTCAAATTCTCTAAACAACACTGCTGGGCAGATAGCCACACCACATCCCGTTCCGTGAAGATACCTAGTAATTTATCGTCTTCTACTACTAATACGCAGCTTGATCGTGCTTCCAAATAAAGCTCATCCATTTGCCCATCCACAGTTTTAGTTGTCTCACAAAGAGTCCGCACACCACTCATTTGAGCGATCGCGTCCATCACCGTCGTATCCGCTTTAACTATCAGGGGATGACGGACGAGCGCAGATTTCAGTTCTGATGGGTTGAGACGGTTAAACATTTATGTATTGGCAAAGGGGTTTATTCTTGATTGTTCCCATTAGCAACTCATAAGCTATACCAATTCCTAAAATCAACCAATAGTTAAAGGAGATAGGAAGCTCACTTGGAGCATAATTCGACCCATTGAAGCCACTGAACCCGGATTTCTCACTTGTAATAAAAAATCGTTTCAAGAGTTTTTATATCTTTGAACAGATTTACTTTTAGTTATGTCTACAATCTCAAATCAATTTTGCTAGCGTAGTGACATAGGATAGGATTTCTCGCTCCCCAGTAAGGGGTTGGAAGCAAAAGGATTAATATGGCTCATTTAAATCAGCGTCGCTCCCAAAATGTCAACGGCGATTTTTATGTAGATACTACCTGTATTGATTGTGATACCTGTCGCTGGATGACTCCTGAAGTGTTTTCTCGTGTTGATGAACAGTCGGCGGTTTATCATCAACCAACCAATGATGCAGAAAGATTAGCAGCCCTGGAAGCACTTTTAGCTTGTCCTACTAGTTCTATCGGCACAGTTGAAAAACCAAAAGATATCAAAGATGCTCAACAAAGTTTTCCAATATTAGTAGTGGAAAATATTTACCACTGTGGTTATCATTCGGAAAAATCTTACGGTGCTGCTAGCTATTTAATTCAACTTCCAGAAGGTAATATTTTGGTGGATTCTCCCCGGTTTACGCCGCCTTTAGTCAAGCGCTTAGAAGAACTGGGGCCGATTCGTTACATGTACTTAACTCATAAGGATGATGTGGCAGATCATCAAAAGTTTGCCGAGCATTTTCAGTGCGATCGCATCCTCCACATTGATGATATTACTGCCGATACGCGCAATGTAGAAATACAGCTAACTGGTTCTGAAGCATTTACTTTGACTGAGGATTTATTAATTATCCCAGTTCCCGGTCATACCAAAGGACACACAGTTTTACTTTATAAAAATAAGTTTCTGTTCACTGGCGATCATCTCGCTTGGTCAGAAAGCTTGCACCAACTGACTGCATTCCACGGTGCTTGCTGGTATTCTTGGTCAGAACAGACTAAATCAATGCGTAATTTGGCTAATTACTCTTTTGAATGGGTACTACCAGGTCATGGGCGAAGGTTTCATGCCGATCGGGAAACCATGCGCCAGCAGATGCACAAGTGTATTGAGCTTATGGAATCTTTGGATTGACATTACAGCTATTTTCAGGTATAAGACCACGCAGTAGGGGCGCAAGGCTTTGCGCCTCTACTTTTCACGTGATTCTCCCTTTTTAAGGGTGATTTAGAAGGATCTAAAACTTTTGATACCGACAATAGGACTTTTCAAACATCCTCTAATGCAGCCTTGAAAAAGCTAATGACAATCATGGCTCACTGGTATGAGATCCTAGAGACAGTCAATGGAGTGCGAACACAATGGAACAACATCAGAAGCCAACGGTTGTAATTACGGGTGCCTCTTCGGGGGTGGGTTTGTATGCTGCAAAAGCTCTTGCTGATAAAGGATGGTATGTAGTACTGGCATGTCGGGATTTAGCAAAGGCACAAAAAGCTGCTCAAGCTGTGGAAATCCCCTACAACAGTTATACCAGCATACATATTGACCTTGGCTCCTTGGAAAGTGTCCGACACTTCGTGAAGAACTTCCGAGCTACTGGAAAGTCTTTAGACGCTTTGGTGTGCAACGCTGCAATTTATATGCCCTTAATCAAAGAGCCTTTACGCAGTCCCGAAGGTTACGAGTTAACTGTCACTACCAATCATCTGGGTCATTTCCTATTGTGCAACCTGATGATAGAGGATTTGAAGAAATCATCTTTAGAGCCAAGGCTAGTAATTTTAGGAACAGTCACCCACAATCCAGACGAACTGGGTGGAAAGATTCCACCACGTCCCGACTTAGGCGATTTGCAAGGCTTTGCAGAAGGGTTTAAAGAGCCAATATCGATGATTGATGGCAAGAAATTTGAACCAGTCAAAGCTTACAAAGACAGCAAGGTTTGCAACGTGCTGACTATGCGGGAACTGCACGATCGCTATCACCAGTCAACCGGTATTGTCTTCAATTCTCTTTATCCGGGATGTGTTGCAGAAACGCCGCTATTTAGAAACCACTATCCCCTGTTTCAGAAAATCTTCCCCTTATTCCAGAAGTATATTACTGGGGGATATGTGTCTCAGGAGTTAGCGGGAGAACGGGTTGCTGCTGTGGTTGCCGATCCTGAGTATAATCAATCCGGTATTTATTGGAGTTGGGGAAATCGCCAGAAGAAAGATGGCAAGTCTTTTGTGCAAAAAGTCTCTCCTCAAGCCCGTGATGACGACAAAGGCGATCGTATGTGGGAACTAAGCGCCAAGTTAGTTGGACTTGCATGACAGAACAGGAGGTGGCGTTACCCTTGTGCATGATTCATAAATTCATTTTTTGGAATGAATTGGCATTATTGTGCAGGTAAGTAATGCTTGAGGTGATTATTACGTCACCTCTGACTTTAGTAAAGTTATAGACAATTGGCAATTACTTTAGGCCGTAGGGTGCGTTAGACTTTAACGCACCGATGTTAATTGTAAAGATATGTGAGATATTATCTAAAGATTTCTGATGGAAACTGCTATGTCTTCCCTAAAGGCACATTCCCAAACCCTATATGAGACTGATTACTTGCAATGGATAGAAACGACTGTAGAAAAATTGCAAAGTCAGGATTACGCAAACGTTGAGTGGGAGAACCTAATTGAAGAAATTGCTGATATGGGAAGGAGTGAGCGCCGAAGTTTCAAGAGTAATCTGATTGTAATTCTGATGCATTTGCTCAAATGGCAATTTCAGCCCGACAAAAGAAGCGGTAGCTGGGAAGGAAGCATAATTGAACATCGTAGACGTGTCAAAGAAGCTCTAGATGATTCACCTAGTCTCAAATCCTATCTTGAGATAGTTTTTGCTGAGTGTTACACACAAGCGGTTAAGCAAGCAAAAGCTGAAACTGGCTTGTCAATAGAATCCTTTCCTCTGAACTGTCCATACCAGCTAGCAGAAATCACAGATGATGAATTTTTACCTCAGTAAGCCCTGAATCGGTCTGTATGTACCGCTTCACTCTACAGTTATACCTCTATATTGCCTACTCTCTTGACTTAATACATAGAAAATATGTATAATCGTGAACGCATAGAAGGGGAGTAGCTGCTGGCAAAAAACTTGAAAGCCAGTACATCTGAATCAACATACTGGCGATGAGCCTGGTTCAGATGGCAAGTAACTAATATTTGAAAGCGAGACCTTCACTAAGTTCACACCGAAAAGTGTAAACTTGGTGAGGTCTTTTGGCTCTCATCAAGCTTCACATCGGTAAACGATTCTTCAGGAGCTTGAGAGAGTGTTAACAGCTTTTACCGCAGGTTTATTACTAATTACAGTTTCAGAACTAGGCGATAAAACATTTTTTATTGCTGTAATTTTGGCAATGCACCACCCGCGGCGGCTGGTATTTATCGGTGTGACAGCTGCTTTAGCCGCGATGACAATCCTTTCGGTGATATTTGGACAAGCGGTATCTTTGTTGCCAAAAGTTTATATTCATTACGCCGAAATAGCTTTATTTATTGCCTTCGGTATCAAGCTGTTGTATGACGCTAGTAAGATGTCCGCCGCTTGTGATACAGAAGTTGTGGAAGAAGCTGAAGCTGCGGTGAAACAAGCAGATTTGCAGTTACCAAAGCAAAAAACTGGGTTGGCAATTGTCATAGAAGCCTTTGTGTTGACATTTATGGCAGAGTGGGGCGATCGCACCCAAATTGCCACTATTGCCCTAGCAGCAGGTAATAACCCCATTGGAGTGACAATAGGTGCGATTTTAGGACATTCTATTTGTGCTGCGATCGCAGTTATCGGCGGCAAAATGATTGCCGGACGCATTTCTGAGCGTCAACTCACCTTTATTGGTGGATGCCTATTTTTAGTCTTTGGTATTGTTGCTGCCATTGAAGGAGCGTGAGGGGAAGAAGCAGGGGAGAAATCAATTAAAAATTAAAAATTAAAAATTAAAAATTAAAGAACTTCTGCTTCCTGCTTTCTCTTTCCCAATGCCCATTACTTGGGAGTATTTCCCAATGAAGATGCGGGAGATGAAGCAGATTTAGGAATGGGAGAAACCGTTCCTGCCTTCTTAATTTCGTCTCTGTACTTAGCAGGTGCTAAAGCTGCGGCACTATCAAATAAAGGTTTTGCATCTGCGTCTTTGCCCTGTTGTTTCAGGAGCATCGCTTTTGCCACGACGGGGCGAAAATCCTTGGGATCTTTCTTAATTGCCTGGTCATATACAGAGCTAGCTTGAGCGTAACGTTTCTGGGAAGCATGAACAGAACCTAACAGCACCTGCACGGCTACTATATCTACACTTCCAGGCTGAATTGTATTTGCTTGGGCTGCATTAGATAGGGTTTCTTGCAACAAACCAATGGCTGCTTCGGGGCGTTGCTGACTGATCAATAGAGCCACCATTCCTTGCAAAGCCTTCAAATCGCCCGGTTTGCTGGACAAAATCGAACGATAAGCTTGAGCGGCTCCTTCGCGATCGCCAATTTGCTGTTTGGCTTGAGCTAGTAACACTGAATATTCTGACTGTTCGGGATTCAGCTTTGCTAGCTTTTCTAGGGGTTCAATGACAACTTGGATATCAGCTGGTTTAACCTCACTTTTATCTTTTTGACTCAGTAATTGCAGCCGTGCCTGTAATAAACCCTTAAGCGCAGTCTGATTTTCTGGTTCCCGTTGCAAAACCTGTTCATAACCCCGTGCTTCGTCTTCCAGTTTTGATTTTTGGTCAGCGGAGGACAAACTGCCTCTGGTGCTAGCAGTATTCTGACTTGAGGGTGGCGTATTATTAAATGCTCCAATTATGGGAATCACCGAAACACCCACAAAAGCAAGAATTGCCACCGCTAAGACGACTTGAACTATCCAACGATTGCGCGGTTGAGACACGGTTTTGTCTTTCTCCTAAATTTTAATGACATTATCATTTACACAAATCGTAAAGTTAAAAATTTCCAAAACTTTGCGGAATACCGCCAATTGCCTGTGAATTTTATAACAATTAACTATCCACACTGCTAAAGTAAGTGATGACTTTAGGAGGAGCCGTCAGAATTGTAGCTATGATATGCTTCCGAAACTAGTGTAAAGCCGCTAAATTAGACATTTAGTGTTTATACATTAAATTTAGCGCCTTTAGGATTGTATAGAGTACCCTAGTGTGATTTTGTGAAAAGCCAATATACTTTCATCAGTCGCACAAATGCTCTTTCCAGCTGCCTTTGTAAAATCCCACAATGGGATGTGTCTCCGCCGCAAGGAGTTTTTATGAATTCCGACCTGATGCCGTTGCCTGAATCTTCCAATTCTTCTGCCTCTAACCAGGGCCCAACTAACATAGAGGCAGCCGCTAATGTTCATATAGCAGCCCATTCCTCTAAAGAAGTTGACAATTTGCCTGTCAACCCCAGCGAGACTGACTCGAATGGGAACTTGATTAATCGCCAGCAACCGATTCCGCCTCCCAGTGAACCGATGCAGTATCGAGCGATCGGCTTAGTCCGAGGTCGCTATCATGCTAGCAGCGAACAATTTACTCAAGGTACGCTGCTGACCCCAGATGGTGTAGAACTCAATGCCGTCCTCCTAGGCCGGATTATGAGCTTAGTCAAGAATCATCTAGACTTAGAAAAAGAACACTTGTGGGTAGTATATCCACGTACTAGACAAGAAAATGACACCTTGCACATCCAAATCGTCGGAGTTTGGGAGCCAGAAAATCTGGCTAAAAACTCAACAGATGAGGACGAATCGGATTTTGAGTTGCAAGAGTTAGAGACACTCGATGATGGCTTATCCGAGAACTCTGAACTAAATACAACTGCCCCCAGACCTTCATCAGAAGTTGCAGATGGTGGTTTTTCTGTTCGTGGTG
Source organism: Nostoc sp. JL23 (assembly GCF_017115065.1). Lineage (NCBI taxonomy): Bacteria > Bacillati > Cyanobacteriota > Cyanophyceae > Nostocales > Nostocaceae > Nostoc > Nostoc sp. JL23. The sequence continues at coordinate 110,562 of NZ_JABXKN010000059.1, read as the reverse complement.
AAGTAGTATACCAATCTTTTGATGCTAAAAGCTTGGTAGTCAAAATTAGGCAGGCTCCACGCAAATCAACTGACAAACCCAAGTATTTTAAGTTGAAATTGAGGGGTGTGCTAACTACCAAAGCAGTGGGCAAATTCTGGGACTTCCAAGCCAAACGGGAAGCAGACGTTTTGGTAGTAGAAAAAGCTGAGGCGATCGCTGATTTACCCAAAAAACGCAAACCACCATTTAAAGGTGGGCCTCGTGCTGGCATTGGTGGTGCTGGTGGTAGAAAACCATTCCCCCCGAGACGCACTGGCGAAACCCCTCGTCCCATCAAGAAAACAAGTACAGGCGGCGACACTTCAGTGGTGTCAAAACCTATACCAAGAACACCCGCTCCTAAACCCATCAAGCGACCGAAACCGACTCAAGAGTAGGGAATGGGGCATTGGGCATGGGGCAAAAAAAGCAGAGGTGCAGAGGGGAAAGATTTACTGCTCCTCTGCTCCTGTGCTCCCCTGCTCCAATCAAAAATCCGTCCGACGGTCTTGGGGTAGAAAAGATCGCTCCATCGGAATTGGAGAAACTGGTTCTGTAAGGGTAAACGTACCTGCTTCGATCCACTTTTTCAACTCTAGGGCGACTTGCCTAGAAAAAAACAAACTCGCTAAGGGGGCAGAGCGTACTGCTTTGCCCTCTATGGTGATCCGCCCAGATTTGAGTTGGGCGTAACTCACCAAACCAAAGGTGGGACGGACGCGCCGAGGAATGGAAAAATCCACTATTGGGGCTACTAAGTCTTGATCTTGGACGGCGCAGTGTTCAATTACTTGTTCATTTAATACAGGTAGTGGTACACCAACCCCTAACATTAATGAGGGGCCATAACTTTTGAAATAACACCCTCGCACCCAATGAGCATCCATTTGCTTGGCATCACCAATTAAAGCTAAAGTGGCAGAAGGCCCAATCGGTGTACGATTAGCTAAACGTTTTTGTAAGGGGAAGTGCTGAGTGCCTTCCCAAGCGACATAGCCAATACCGCCGCCTAAAAAAATTCGAGTACCTATACCAACGAGTTGCAAATCAGGGTCGTTGAGTAAGGGTGAAATCGCACCGGGGTTAGAATAAACAGCATTCCCCAGACGCGGTTGTAAAGGACCGAGATAGGTGAAGAGGGGGCGATCGCCACCATTTACACCAACAATAAAATTTTGATAAAGATTGCGCGGATTGAATAAATAAAACTGATTAATTGTGTCACTGGTAATTGTAGTTTCAAAATTTGCTCTGGGGTAACAATCTGTTACTTGTCCTTGGGCTTTCACGTGTATAGATTTACCAGCGATCAAATCTTCGATTACATGACCGCCACCACGTTCTCGCACTTCTTCCCCGTCCGTCGTCTCCACAGCGCAACTCGCACCTAAATATAAATCTACTGCCCCAAAACCAGAGTATGCTGGCACACCATCTAACCAACAGCGGCGAATTTTTATCGGCGGGTCAGTATGTCCCAGATTGATAATTGCACCACTTGATTCCATAGGCTCAAAAGTACCAGTGGTAATTACATCGACTTCTTTAGCAGCTTTAGTAACACCGATTTCTACAACTCGTGCTTTTAATTCTTCAGTTGTCAATACCACCGCACGTTGACGCTTAATTTTCTCGTTAATTTCTGCAATTGTTCGCATCTTATAAGTGCTTGCGCTTCCTGGTGAATGGGGAATGGGGAGAGACGGGATTAATCGCGTTTCTACTAGGGAAAAGAAATTTTCATTGCTCCTTGTGAACGCAGATTATCGAGACTCTTGTATAATTTCATCTCGAAATAGTTATTGCCAATCTCTGCACGACAGCTTAACACCCCGAATAAGGATAAAATTTCAAAAAACAATTCAAGTATTGCAAAGTCCAAATGATATATTTTTTGGGGTAAATAAGCTACCTATATCCAAAAAATTTTTGCCTCTACGTAAAATTACTATAAAAAAGTCTTGCATTATCAATCAAATGTATGTATGGTTAGTTAGGATTAGGTGGATTTACTGGACTTAAATAATTTTACGTCAATCGAAAGAAACATTTCACCCGATAACGAATTGAGTAAGAGGCAATGACTACTTCTGAATTAACTAATCTTGAGCAAAGAAACCAAAGTAAGATTTCCGATAGTATTGAAAATTTATCCTCTCCATCAGATGAAAAAAAGTTGTTTAACTTGAAGGTAATAGAGTATTTATTACTTGCAGCTTTTATCTCTGCCGGACTCTTTATTATTTTTCTTTCAGATGATAAAACAGTTGTAATTTCTGGAGCAGTATCTCTAACTTTTCTATTTTTTTTGTTGCTCATCAATAGACAAGTATTTCAGAACTATAAGCAAGCCGCTTATAAGTCTGAACTCACCAAAAAAGCTGAACTCTATAGTTATTTATTAACAAATTCTAATTCCTGGAATAAAGATACGCTGACTCTGACAAGAGGGAAGGCTTTACAATACAGCCAAGACTTGATTGACGATTATAAAAGAATTAGGGGTGTATCAAGGAACCTTTACTATAGTTTGCAAATTGCGACAGTGATTTTATCAGGAGTCACACCGATTTTAGTTCTGGTAGACAAATTAGAAGCAGGACAAGCTTGGCTGAAGTGGCTCCCTGTGCTTTGCCCAGCTATTGCTTCTATAATTGCTAGTATAGTTACCTCTTTTCCTTTTCAGAAGAATTCGCTTGCTGCTAATACAGCCGTTGAATTATTAGAAGCGGAACAAGAGAAATTTATATTGGGCGTGACTCCGCCTTATCGTTGCTATGATGTCTCTGACGAAATCCAACAGCAACAAAAGGCAAGTCAGGCATTAGAATATTTTATTGTTCAAGTGAACAATATTCATCTAAACCAATTGCAACAAACTAGTGACACGCAATCAGAGAAGACAGAATCAACTTCATCTAATGAGTCAAACAAATCAGAAGCAGAAGTAACAAACCAGAAAAAACAATAGCTAATCAGCTAATTTTGTCCATGCTCATGGTTATTCTTTTAAATAGGATTTATTCAGACTGACTCAAAAGTATGAGATTCCCGACTTCTAAAAAAAGTTGTGAATCTTATTGTTTTTTCACTCCAGCACTCATTATCCCAATCGCTTCCAAATTTCTAAGACTTCATATAACTCGTGTCATGGAGTTAAGTCAATAGACGCGATGAATCGCCGTCTCTACAATAATCAGTCTTTCGCTTTGACGGCGATTTATCACATCTTTGTGAGCTAGAATTTTCATCAAAAAACCTTAAGCGAACCGTATTGAAAGCCGAGTGACTAATCTTATTTTTTCAAAATATCATCATCAATCGAGGGATTCTCATTTATATCTGGATTTTCTGCCGTCCAATTATCATCTGTTCCAGGAGATTCAGAAACTATTACAAACTCAGTCTCTTTTCTATTGTTATTCCCCCATTCATCCAAAACATCTTTAATTAACACCTCTTGCAACCAAATCTTAGCAACAACAGTTAAAGGTAGTGCTAGGAATAATCCTAAAAAGCCAAAGAACGTTACGAAAAAGAGCTGGGCAATTAAGGTTATGGCTGGCAGCAATGATACTTGATGCGCCATGACAACGGGTGTGATGAAATTACTCTCAACCTGTTGAATGATAAAGTAGAGAATCAAGACAGCGATCGCTTTCCAAGGTTCATCCAAGAAAGCGATCGCCATTGCTGGGATTACACTCATTGTTGGTCCCAGATTGGGAATCAAGTTAAAAAATCCCGCTAAAACCGCTAAAGCAAGTGCTGCCTTTACATGCAAAATTGATAAGCCAATGAGACTCATGACTCCCACTACAAAGATGGCAATGAAAGCACCTGTAATCCATCCCTCCAATGAGACTTCACATTTATCTAAAATCCCATCTACCCGCCGCCGATAAAATGAAGGGAAAAGCCGCACAAATACTTTGCGGTAAGCCACGGGGTCAGCTAAGAGCATCCCTGTTAAAACCAACACTAGCAAAATCTTGAGGACAACTTCCAAAGAGCCAGATACAAAGGCAAAGGAGTTTCCCAGTAGCCGATTGGCGAAGGGCTGTACTTGTTGGATGAGACTATTAATATCTGGAATGTAAGGAACTAACTGGTCAGGAATACGAGTTCTCAGGGCATCAAGCCAACTATTAAAGCGTCCAAACCCTCTAGGAACTTGATAGGTTAGTTCTTGAAACTGCTGGGCAAATGGCGGCACAATTAGCCAGAAAAAACCCACGACACCTGCGAAAAAGATAGCTACTGCTAGGAGGACGGCGAATCCGCGCCTCATCCCAAAGCTTTGAAAGCGTTTCGCTAGCCGATTTAAGGTGGTGGCTAACACAACTGCGGCAAACATGAGCAAAAGTACTTCCCGAATTTGCCACAAGATGTATAAAGAAAGAAGTATGGCGATTAAGCCGATCCATTGACCGAGGTTCACAGGCTAACTCCCAACGGTTGGCGAGATGCAATTTTCTTGTAATTAAGCTAGGTTAGCTGATTTTAGGAACTTGTGCGTAAATGGTTTGAGTTAATTTTGTTTTTGTGCTTGAAATCGCCATAGTAGAGCGATCGCTACGATCGCAATCGGCAAGAATACTATAATCAGCGCGTTGGTTGCTGTCGCTGGAATTGATAGACTTGGCCCTGCATACTTAATCAATACCGATAACAAAGCCGAGAGTAAAAGCAGTTTCAGAATTAATCCTAGTTGATTTTCCATACAAGTACGGCAATACAGATTTTTGTGGTACATACAAATTTGCGTTGTACCGTGTAGTTTCTAGAATAAACCCACAGATACAATCCTTGTAGTTTTCACAAAAATATAATTTCTATTACCTGTCAGGAGCGAAGGATGCGAGACGCGATCGCTATTACACTTTGTTAGTGCTGCCTGAACCTCAGACAGCACATTATACACTATTAAAGCTATACAGAAAGTAACTAAAGCAGCCTTTGAGTAATTGAATTTCAGCACAAAGGAATGCAGAGTTTTACCAAACTTTATTTGTTCCGAACTGGCTCAATTCTATATTTAGTTTTAATCAGCTCAGGCAATTGTATCAAAAGTTTTTTCACTCTAGCTTGAATATATTTATAATTTTTAGGTACACGTTTAGCTATATATCTTAATAAAGCAATCTGATAGCCAAACTTATATTCAATTGCGGAAAATATATTAGAATTGACCGGCTTAACTGAACCTTTATCTAGGTTTTTTAACTTTGCTACTTCACGATAATATACGGGATGCTCTCCCCAGACGCAGGCAAAGTGTACAAGAGCAGGAGACACCACCTGATTGTATTTTTGAAAAGTAGATTTACCTTTAATAGCATCTATATTAAAAGAACCACGAAGACCGATAGGTGTTCGCATCATCTGACCATTATCTTCAAACATACTTTGATTGTGTAGCATCATAGCTAGACCAAAAATACGTTCATCATTAGGGCCATCACCACGAAATTCACTAATACCTAAATTTTTCCAATCCTTTGCCAATTCTAGTGCTGTTGCAAAAAAAGCCTTAGCAGTATCGTTTTTTTCAAAATAATAAAGGCCTCCATTAAATCTAGGTAATTTTGTCAGATTAAATCGCTTGAGTGTGTCATCTACATCAATAAATGTATCTTTATCGCCTGCTTGAAGATATACATTACCTGCCACACTAAAACTTCTGCCTTTAAAATCATCAAAAATAAAGTTAATGTCCCTCACTGCTATACAATCACTATCAATACAAAGTGTATATTCAAATGGAGAATAATCAAAAAGGTGAAGCTTTTGTTTTACGTTGGAACCGTATTCATGTCTAATGTTTATAACGTAATCATAAAGTTCTAGTAAATCTTTATCATTTTCCTTGTCAGTAACAATCGCACGCGGAACATTTGGGGAATGAAGACGTAGAGAACGTGCTAATGACTTTGCCATTTCTAGATAATAAGATGCTCCATAAGCATAGGTGATAATGCCACGTTGTAAAATAAACATTATTTTTATTAATTAACAGTAATTAAGCTTTAGCTTTCTAGTTGAATTGTAACTTACACGCCAAAGGATAGATATCTACTAATATTAATCAAGCTTAAATTCTCTGTAAAGTGTCCGTAAAGTATAGTCTAAATTTTATTTATAGCTTTTTAAACAGACCTGATTGATTGCCTTTAAAACAACATTTTAAATGTATAGATAGGTTAAAAAAAAAGAGATGTGTGCAGCAAAAAGCAACACAGATATCGGATTTTATATTGATCCAACCCTAAAATTAAATGTAGAAAATTGATTTATATAGCAATCCTATTTGAGTTGTGAAAAATATAGATTAGGAAACGAACCGCCAAGGACGCCAAGGATACAAAGGAAAGAAAGAAGAAAGAGAGATATAATTTTCACGAATGATTTAGGACTGCTATATTACATCTATTAACTTGATAGATATTCAAATTACTGCCAGAATCTAGTACATCACAACGTAAGTCAAAAGTCAAAATAATTATATTCCAAGCTCTAGCTACTATATATTGTTTGCCCTGAATAATATTATTCATATACAAAAATCAACCTACAATCTAATGAGAGGTCGAAAGCTCAGAAAATAAAAGTTTTGATTTTTTGATTTTGCCTAAACGACGAGTAGCTGCTGTTAGAGTAAATTCACAGCTAGAATTATTGCCACTACACGCTTTTTCTGAATGGTAGTTGCTTGTTCTCAAGCTACATAAATTGAAATAGAAAAGCAATACCCTTGAAAATTTATCTTATTTTTCCCAACTTTCCCACTTTATTTAAATTGTTATAATCAAATATTGATTATTTTCTTTTAAGATAAAAATATAAACTAGATTTTTGCTCATTAACTGTTGTCTCCAGCTTGAACAAGGTTTGAGCAAGAGAGTTTTTAAAGTTTGTTGTCTACGAGTCTTAAAGACTCCACAATTACGAATTACGTTAGCGAGTCATTGTAATCCTGTAAAGAAGCAAGCTACGGAGAAAGTGGGAGGATGAATTACCAACTACGATTAACTGCGTTGCCAAATTTTAATTGTCTTATCCAAACTGCCGCTGACTAACATTTCACCGGAAGCTGTGAAGGCTAATGCTGTGACTATATTACCATGACCTGTAAATGTACCCAGCAATTCCCCGGTTTGTAAATGCCACAACTTAATGGTTTTATCAGCACTACCGCTGGCGATAATTTGTTCATCAGGACTTAAAGCGATCGCATAGACTCTATCTCTATGTCCTTTAAGGGTATGAAGTAATTCTCCAGTCTCTAATTGCCAAACTTTAATCGTTTGATCCCAGCTACCACTCACCAGCAGTCTAGCATCTGCACTGATCGCTAAAGAACAAACGATGTGAGAATGACCCATGAGGGTATGCAGTGGTTGTGCATCTTTTAAACTTTTGATTCCCGTTTGGGGTGAGGTGCGCCAAACTTTGATTTTACGGTAGCTACCTGTAACTAGAGTTTCGCCATCTCGACTTAAAACTAGGGAATGAGCTGCTGTATCATCTAAAGAAAGTGCGATCGCTACCTGACGTTGCATCAAATCCCAAAACAGAATTTTTCTGTCATCTCCGCCTGTCGCTAACATTCTGCCATCTGGGGTGAAGGCAGCACACCGCACTACCCCATTGTGTTTGTGCAAAATATCTATCAAGTCTAAAGCGCCTACGTGCCAAAGCTTAATTGTCGAATCTGCACCGCAACTTACTAAAGTCTGTCCATCGGAACTAAAAGCTAGGGAATTCACTTCATCCACCAGCCCAGATATTACCCAAGGATATTCTGATAATGTCTCTATTAATTCGCCCTTGCTTAAATCCCAGAGTTTCGTCTCTCCACGACTACCACTTGCCAAAATGGGTAAGGCTTTGCCATTATTACACCCGGAACTGAAAGCTAGGCAATTAATCCCTCTGGTGTGTCCTTGCAAAGTCTGCCAGCATTCCCAGTCACCGACTATAGCCTTGAGACAATGTTCTGATGGTAGAGTCTGTATTGTATCTGCGATCGCTCTCTCATTAATTACTGGCGACGTGTCTTTTTTACCCATCAGTGATTCTAAATACCAACTTAACCCCCCTGCATATAACAAATTACTCGGAGTGACATAGAGTTTTGGTTCGCTAAATTCAAGTTGATTTGTAGGTAAAAAGCCTGTTATGATACTTTGTTTCTCGTAACCTAAATTACCTGTAGATGGATAAAATAAACAGAGAAAAATTAATACTTGGTGATTTTTTAAATCTTCTTGAGTAACCGACCACCTAATTTTGTCTTTCTTAATACCATTAAAACTTTCTCCATCAGCAACGTAAACTTGAACACTGAGCTGAGGATGATCTTTGAGTATATAAGGAAATTTACTTTCGCCACCCAAATTTCCCTCATCATCTAAAATCATGTTTTGCAAAGTATCTTGTGACACCTTTTTTACTAACTTGCCCAAGCGTTCAGTTATTACCCTGTCAACAATATGCTCCCGGAAAAGATAATCTTGGGCTTGTTGTTGGAAGTATTTGGGAAAAGGTATCGTCCAGTCAGGAGGCTCAGGATATTCCGGCGGCGTCGGCGGCGGATTTTTGGCGAGAACTTCTGCTTGTTGGCGAGAAAGTTCTTGGAGTCTAGCCAATGGCTCGCCCCAAAAGGCCATAACTTCAGTGTGACAACCTTTAACTTGACTTTCCAGCAAAGATAAGTCATAAGTTTTAGGTTTTTTCACACGTTGAAGGAAGTCAATTTGTTGAGCTTTGAGTAAGCTAATCCAATCCATCTGCATTCCTGCGGCAAACTATTGCATACCTACGGTAAGCTATACAAATGCAATTACTCAAGTTTATAACCTTAGTTAATTAAAAATTCAGTAATATTAACAGTCTAATAAAACACAGCCATTAACAAATGTTTCCGGGAAAGAGATAGATGGATAGCACTTAGACATTTCATGAACTGATGCAGTTGAAGTATATAGAATTAGATGATATCAGTCAATTCTAACGGAGATAGAGATCGAGATACTGTTTCTAGAAAAACACTTCTAGCTGCAAAGGAAAGTTAAATTTGAGACGGATTTAAAGATTGCAGTAACGTTAAGTCAGCAAATAGCTACATAAAAATAACCTAGTAACGATAATTCTCGGAAATATCCTCTGAAATCGAAATAAATGGTGAAGATTGGCTAATTTTAACCTTTGCGTTTTGGTTGTCTGGGTGTAGTACTTACATCAGATGAGTCGCCAAAAGTATCCCTTGCTTCGATCTGTTTAATTTTCATTTGCAAGTTCAAGTCATCACTGCTAACAATTGTTTCTAAATTCGCTAATCTCCGCTCTAGCAGTTCTATTTGCTGCTGCTGCAAATAGTTAGTTTTGGATTTTTGCTCATCAGAACGCCAAACAGCAACTGTACCAACAGCTGCGCCACCAATTGCAACTAAAGGAAGAATAGCACCGCTTCTAGTAACGGCTGACAGTGGCACGCAAACTCCTAGAATGGCTACTGTAATTACCCAAATTCTTGTGGTAGCAGATAATCTGACATCTTGGTATGGTTCTACATTGGGTTGAGATTTTTTAGCCATAAGTTTATCCAAAGAAAAGTTATTTATTAGATTGGCACAATTGTTTATTACGATACTTACTGCAATTAGGTTAAGTATATTTTTTGCTCGTATTTTTAATTACCAGTAGGTAAACATAATTCAACGTAAAATGCCAATCAGCGAAATGATTTTCCTGACTCCTATACAGACGCGATTAATTGCGTCTTTAGTGCTGCCTTCTTCCTTCTACTTAGTTACTTCGTTATTTTAGATCATTAGATTTTGCTTGCGAGGAGCAGTTGTACACTGAGAGGAAGATTTTCTTGAAGTCATAGTAAGGAAGGTACAGATGACAGTTCGTGCTTTTTTTGAAGCTGCCAAAGTTGAGGGTGTCCAGTCACCTTACGATACCATTCACCTGAAAATTCTCTATCCAGCACAGATACCGGAGAGTCAGCTAGAAAAAAGTATGGGAATTGAGCCAGCTAATCCAGAAAAGACACCTTTTCCAGTAGTGATTTTCTTCAATGGCTATAACTGTGATGCTCAACAATACCAATGGTTAGCGGTTAAATTGGCTGAACGTGGATTGGTAGTGGTTCTCTTTAATTGGATTGCCAAAAATCTACCAGGCGTAATTAGCCTCACACCTGGAGTTGATTTTGAAAAGCTGAAGCCCACAATTTATCCTACTGCTCCTACAGCTTTGGCTTTGCCAGCACTTCTAACTAAACTCGAACAGTTACAAAATCAAGGAGTTTTAGCAGGAATGTTGGATTTACAACGCATCATTCTCGGTGGACACTCTGCGGGTAGTTTATTATCGCTCACAAATGCTGACCCTCGGTTTTTCCCTGGAGTTGCTGCATCTTTTTCTTATGGCGCAAGTAGCAGAGGACTTTTAACCATAGGGTATGAACCAGGAACTATCTTGCCTTTACCAGATTCCCTACCACTGCTACTGATGGGAGGAACCCGTGATGGATTTATGCTTACCAGTAGCGAACTCTATGGTATAAGTGCTGGGGATGCTACTATCCCAGTTACACGTACATTCCAAGAAGCAATCGCTGGGGGACGAAATGACAGCTATCTGGTAATCTTAGAGGGAGCAAATCACTTTTCGATAGTTGATGAGCCAGACTCCACTACAGTTAGATCCTCTCTCGACTTAAAAGCTACTCAATCTCAAGAAAACTTGCGTTTGCTGATGAGTGAAATTATTGGTCTGTTTATTGACACTTATGTTCGCCATCACCCAGAAGCATCTCAGGGGCTTGAGCAATTATTAAATACTGCCAATCCTCTGATAAAATCCTTTGAGCGTAAATAGTTAAGTTTATTATGACAAGTGCATCTTATATTTTTCTGGCTGGAGCAAGTCGCGGTGTTGGTCGAGAAATTGCTCAATATCTGACAGCGCAACAGCTAAAAGTCAAAGCACTCCTGAGAAAAGCAGCAGTTGCTAGTGAAATAGAGAAAATCGGTATTGAGGTAGTTTTGGGAGATGCCTTAAATCTTGGCGATGTCGAACGCGCAATCGTGACAGATGAACCGATTCACACCGTTATTAGTACAATTGGCGGTGTACCATCAGATGTAGAAAGGCCGGATTACCCTGGTAACAAAAATCTAATCGATGCAGCAGTTAAAGCTGGAGTACAAAAGTTTATTCTTGTATCTTCCATAGGTGCTGGCAGTAGTGTTGTTGCTGCCTCACCCCAAGTTTTAGAGGTACTGGGAAAAGTTTTAGCTGAAAAAGACAAAGCCGAACAACACTTAATTGCCAGCGGACTTACCTATACAATCATCCGTCCTGGTGGACTTAAGTCAGAACCAGCAACGGGTAATGGCGTTTTGACTGAAGATCCGCACATTATTGGTAGCATCAATCGTGCAGATGTGGCGCAGTTAGTTGGTCGCTGTTTAAATAGCGATCGCGCCAATAATAAAATATTGTCAGCCGTAGACCGAAATATGCTATTCGGACAAAGAGAATTTGCCGAATTTACTTTGGAGTAATTTAAGCACGCCAGCGCAGTATTTGACTCTTGACAGGATTGACAAATTCTCGTCTTTCAGCGACAGATCGAGCATACTCGCGCTTTAACTGGTAATACCACTGTGCCTGCATATCTGAGTCTTTAATCAGCCGCAGCACAGGGTTATATTTCAAACCAATCTGTTGTTTTTCCACAACCGTTCGGTCTTGGCCAATGAAAGTCCGCGCCAGCACGTGTAACAGTGGCTTGAAAAAGTTTACCCAAGGAAGTGTCCAGTAAAGAGCAAAAGTTACTTCTGTTTCTGTGTCTGAAATCGGTGTAACTGCCGTCAAATTAACGACTCGATTATTACCAATGGTGGTTTCTTCAATTCTGACTCCAGGCAAACGAAAGGAAATCTCCGTTTCCGGGACACCACCGCCAATCAACCAGTATAATCGACCACCATTCGCTGGTAATCGGTGTCGTCGCATCGTAAAGCCGTAGGGCGAAGCATCAAATTGCTTTACTTCCTCGTGCAATTGCTCATTTCGCCACCACCAAGCGCGATGAACGTAGGGTGAATGAGCCGGGTCCATCAGACCTACCACTGCATGATCTATAAAACAAGGGAATTTTACCACCTCTACAAACTGATGGGAGCGATCGTCAAACCCTGGAATTACCGGAATTTCCATCTCAGAAGCAGGTTGAGGGTTATCGGGATCGGGCATATATATCCAGATATTCCCTTGGGCTTCGCGAATTGCATAAGACTGCACGTCAAAGCGACTCAAATCCATTTGCTGTTCCTCCACAAGAGAAGGTATCGCAGTGCAGCGCCCAGCGGAGTTAAAGCGCCAACCGTGATAACAGCATTCAACTTCCTGCCCATTGAATCTCCCACAACTCAAGGGGACACCACGATGGGGACAAATGTCCGTCATCGCAGACACTTTGCCATCCTGGCTGCGAACTAACAGCACTGGTTCTCCTAAGAAAATGCGGCTGATCATCATACCTGGCTTGATTTGATCGCTAGGCAGAGCATAGTACCAAGTATTACGTAATACAAAATTATCGTTATTTTTCATAACTAATGGCCTCTGCCTTTGACACAACGAAAGTCCTGGTTTGTGGAAAGGAAGGTGATGCTGGAAAACATTCTTTCAGGTTTTTAATTGCTGTAGGTAAATTCAACTGATGTACTTATTAGTCGTGTTCGTAATTCTCTCAGATTTAGGTTGTTTTGCGAGGATTGCAGGTTTGAAATTGGATTATTCGCCAGAGATTTGTACAAATACCGTTCTTTTACGCGGGCCATCCAACTCAAAAAACAATACAGATTGCCAAGTTCCCAAAGCTAATTTACCATCCACAATGGGAATTATCTCACTAGTGTTCAGCATCATTGCCATTAAATGAGAGTGAGCATTAATCGGCTCATCTTCTGGGACATCTCTTAAATGCAAGTCATTATGCAAATAGCTGTCTGATTCAGGTGCTAATTTTTGCAAGAATACTTTTATATCTTCTAATAATCTGACTTCATTTTCGTTGATAGATAACGCTGTGGTAGTGTGTTGAGAAAATACTAAAACTTGTCCATTTTTAATTGGTGTTGAAGCAATAAAATCTTGAATTTGTGTGGTGATATTATGAATATTAATTTTTGGCTCAGTTTCAATCTCAATTAACTTATTAATAATTGGCATCTGTTGAATTTTATACTTGGGATTGTGGGCTAGGTAGGCTACCACAGCTTAACGTCTTCTTGAAGGAGGCCGGAATTGAATGACTTCTAACTCCTAACTATAGTTTCCAAACCTTGCACTAATCTTTCTATACCTTCTTTTGCCGTCTCCTTTTGCAGCGCCCCATAGGCAATACGTAGATAGCATCCGTCATCCATGCCAAAGGTTGTACCTGGAATAACTGCTACTTTATGTTCCTGGATCAGTCTTTTGACTAACTCAAAAGCATTCATCTGGGTATGAACTTTGAGGAAAAAATAGAAAGCGCCATTGGCAGGAATAATACTACATAAGCCTTGTAGACGATTAAGGGAGTCTAATACTAGTTGGCGTACTTGAGCGATGCCTACGGCGGGCTGCGCCAACGCTCCTATATGACTCTTCAGATACTCATCTTTTGCCTGTAATGCTCCTAAAGCTGCATATTGAGAAATGACTGGCGGACAAATCAAAATTGTATCCTGGACTTTTTTAACGGCGACAAGTAAATGTTTGGGAATCACCATGTAGCCAATGCGCCAACTCGCAAAACCGTATGCTTTGGAAAAGCTATAAAGAGAAATGGTGTACTCGCTACTATTGTCAAATGAACCAGGCGAAACGTGTTTGACACCGTTATAGGTAAAGTATTGATATGCTTCATCGCTGATGTGGTAAATATTAGCAGTCCCACAAATTTGATTTACTTGGCGCAATGCGGCTTCAGAATAGACAACTCCAGTGGGATTATTTGGTGAAATCGTCACCACAGCCCGTGTTTTAGGAGTAATTGCTTGAGCGATCGCTTCTGGGCGCAGTTGGTAATTTTCATCCGTCGCTACTAATACCGGACGACAACCAACCATTGCGATCGCCATTTCGTGGTTGAAATAGTAGGGTGTATTCAGAATAATTTCGTCGCCTGGGTTAGTGATAGCAAGAATGGCATTCATAAATCCCATATTGCTCCCTGCTGTCACAACGATGCAGTTTTCCCCATTGATTTCAATCCCGTTGAAGGATTGTAATTGTCCCGCCAGTGCTGTCAGTAAAGGGGGAATTCCCTCAACTGATTTGTATAAATTATTAGCGGGTTCGGCTAAGAATTTGGCTAAAAATTCTATTGCTTCATCTGGTGGGTTGTAAGAAACAACACCTTGTCCTAAAGAAATGGTTCCAGGAGAGTTTTTAATCAGTTCCCCAACCACAGGAATAATTGGCGATTGCACCGCCTGCATACGAGAGGTTAGGGATTCCATATTTTCTTGCCTATATACCTGCCTTTAGTATCTCTTAATAGGTGAACAACCAACTAGTACAGCACGGTGGAAGTTACCTACCTTTAACAATTGATCAAGCCCGGCCCTACGCCAGACCGAGTGGGTGCGCTCATGCTTAGAGTGCCAATCAACCAGTAAGTAACTTCCAAAAAATAAAATAATTATTGTAGAAAATTAGGAGTCAGTGCTGCCGACGGCGGCACTGACTCCCTATTTTGTAGTAAATTTAACTAGATATCGTTGGTGTTTTTAGTCAATAGAAATCTGCTGAGGACCAGTGGCTTTGCCGTTATGTGCATCCGTTGTGTTACTAATGTAACTATTTGAGCGGATCTGTTTATCCAGCCAGCTTTTAACCGGATCATCAGCAAGATTAAGCCGAAGCACACCAGAGAAAAACCCACCCACAAATGAGACTGGATGCCGAGTAAATTCTCTGAATATAGGTGACAATTCATCAATGAACATAAAAAGACTCCTGGCACTGCCGTAAAAAATTATTACTTCTTAATTGATCGTAACGTGTTACGGCATTGGATATGGGGAAGAGGACAAGGGGACAAGGAGAATTGGGAACAAGGGGAAAGACTTGTTGCAAGTTCTCACCTCTTGTCTCACCTTATCTCCCCTGCTACCCATTCCCTACTCCCCAGCCACTTCACCTTATGAGGTTGGTTGTTGATCGGGAAACATACACTTATCAGAATCACAACCACTAGGGCCAGCCTCTGTCATTTCGCCTAAATCGTAGCGGCTTAGTACTGCACAGAAATCATCTGTTTTGCGTCGTGCTTTCACCTCTTGATTCAAGCGGTTATAGGTTGATTTGTCTATTGGTTCAAACGGCAAACGTGGGAATGATTGCAAATCGTCAAAACGGGCTAAAAGAGCAGCTGAAATATATCCTTCATCATTCTGGATAGTTTCGTAGATCCGTTGTCCTAAAGGTTCGATTTCATCAGAGCGAAGTTCTAAAGTTGCTGATGTGTTGTGAGTAACGTACCAACGTTGAACCTGGAGGACAAAATCAAATTGGGCTAAGACTGAAAACTTAGAAACATCAATTTCATCAGCCCCAGATAAATCAGCCCAAGTTACAGAAACAGGGATTTCCACTAGCCATTCACTCACCCGTGGATCAAACGGATCATTAAGCAAATTGCCTTGCTCGTCTTTGTCTGATTGAGAGGGAATGACGTTGTAACCATAGTCAATACAAGCTAAAGCTACTGGGTCATTTTTACCGAAGGTGATCCGACGAATGAATCTTTGGGCTTTCGGGGGATGCCATCCTGAACTAGCATTAGTTAATAAAGCCTTAGTGCCACTGGGTTGGACTGTGGTACAACGATTTGGACGCTTGAGATTGTGGCGATCGCAATAATCCCAAACTACACGATGTACAATATCTCTCCAAGAACTTAGATATTTTTCTTCCTCACGCTTGAAAGCTAATCCTTGTGGAGTTGCTGGTCTTCCTGCTTCCCACCAACGCAGCCAATCAACACCAAAAGCATGGACAAAGAAATCAAATAAACCTGTAAAAGAAACTCCCACAATCGGGTCTAATTCACGGCTGTATTGATAGCGTGTTTCCAGGAATTTGTGATTTAAAAGTGCTGCTACAGATAATGCCCCAGCAGTGAAAGCCTCTTCTTGTTCTTTGTAGTTACGTGGGTCGATTTGATTAAGGTGAACCTCTGACAAATTGCAGTGGAAGTTACTACCGATGATTTCCAAATTTGTTACCCTAGAGGCTTTTTATCCCCTAGTTCTACTGCTTGATTATTTGCAGTAGCTCCGCGTACATTTTGCAGATGTGACTTCAGATAATAAAAGTGTTTTTCACATCCGCCCCCGCACTCTTGGAGAGATTATATTCTAGACACAAATTTCTGATGTCATCTAGTTTCACTCTCTACGCTGTACGGTGTCAAAGACTTTTTACTTCCTTTGATTACCACGGGATTAGCATCTCAGCTTTCCCCGTTTTTGCGAGGTTTTTAACGTGAGGCAAAATCACTTACCACACGGATTTAGCCCATAGCGAGCTAAACGATGTTCTAACTCATTAGCATCAAGATTTGAATAACGTTCTTCTAACCACTGTTTTCCTGTTCCTTGTTCATAAGCTTGTAAAAACTCAACTTTTAAAGCTTGTGTTGGCAGCAAATCAATGTTTGATCGCGCTACGGCTTCACCAGCCCATTGAATCGCTCCCTCGCCGCTATAATACTGTTTGCGAACAGCATCAAGACATTCTTCTAAGGTTGGCTTGCGGTGAAAAACTCTCGTATGGTTTGCCATCCTGAGTGCATCACGCTCTGGATCAATTCGCCAGTTGCCATTTTCATCTTGCTGCCATAAATTATCTTTGGCGGTGGCTGCTAGGTTATCGCCAGAATCAAACTGACGCATCCCCGCACTTCTGCGTATATTTCCAGCAACAATTGTTACCGCACCTTGATCGATTAACAGACAGCATTCAACTGAATTTAATTGTCGTCCTACAGCTTTACTCAGGATGGAAGCACAACGCTGATAAAGTCCGGGCAATTTCACAGGATTTGCAACTCCTCCAAAGCCGTTGAGAGTTTCTCCTGCTTTTCGGATATCGCTGATATCAACTAATACTTCAACTTCTGCTGAAAATTGTTCATCAGTAGAGAGTTCTAATAAGGCTTGATATGATTCAACCCAACCTTCACGGCTATCTCCAACGTGAATAGTGACGTTATTGCCTTCTATATGAGTTTCAGTATATTCACGTCGCTGTTGGACAGGAGTGCTGCCAATTTCACCTTGGACAGTGACATTCAGTTGATTACGAATCGGAGGCAACTGGTTAATAAATTGTGGTTCTAGGACGGCTCCAGTACCACAGCCCATCATTGCCAAATCCATCATTAAGCCGAAGGCACTCCAGTCTTCGAGATTGGTAGAGGTGCAATTATATGCCCCGGAAAAGTTCTTTGGCTTGGTTATCCAGTCTGTGCCACCAACCCATAGCCAGCGCCCACTAGGCATAGCTTTCAAGTTACGCTGCATCTTATCCAATGTGGCAGCTTCTTCTTGAGTTAGCTTTCCCAACTCGACTAAGCCGAGTATAGTGCGATCGCATACCTCATCCCATGTTTCCCTAAGTCCCGCCTTTGTACGGCGGCTATAAGTTCTAAAAAATACGGGATTAGCAGCCGGTGCAGTTTCTGGAAACCTTGCACTCTGGCGTGTTCTTTCGAGATTCTGAACCATATATTAAGTATCTTGCGTTCTTCTTGCGTGCGGACAGATTATGACTATACGCCAAGTAGTTTGAGTATTAAAGATTGTCAAATTGCCCACTTTACGCTAGCTCTACCCGGCACTAATTACAACAAAAATTTATGATGTATAATGTCCCCTACCCTTGGGTAAGAGATAGATACTAAGTTTTAATTAGCACTATCTTCTTTAAGTAAATTATCTCTGTTACACCATCTTCAGGGTGATAATCGCTACTCAGCAATTGCTCAACGCTCCGCTACTGCTAACTGTACTCAGGACTCTTCATTAGTTTCCCGCAACTAGCAGTGATAGTTAAATAAGTTGCGGCTGTCAGTCAAATCCAAACAATTAACTTCAATCTCTTGGGAACTATAAATTTAGTTACAGGAAATTGATTATGAATGATGAATGGGAACCTTTAAATCCTGATGATGATGTTGTGCATTTTCATCAAGAAGCATTTGAAAATTTACCCCGCACTCAAATAGTGTTTCAGTTATTCAAGGAAATCAAAAAAATTTGGGCAGAACACTGTACATCATCAGGATCAAGAGTATTTGGAGAAGGATTTGAATGTTGTGTTTTAATACCCGGTCAACAATGGCGGACAGGTAAAATTAGAGTACGCCTAGAATTCTGCCCTGACGAAACTGAAATCGAAGATAATCGATTAGACATCAAACACGAAAACTCTCCCCTTGACGACCTTCGGCAGCAACTAAAGGAAGGTAAAAACTAATACCCAAGTTGATATACACAGATATAATATAAAATTATCTATGTCTGTGTGTGCTGAAAAAAATAAAATGGTATGGACTCCCCTACATGCAAAAATTCATCGCACCATCCGATCGCGCCACTTATTTGAGCGCAACCAGCGGCTATTAATCGCTGTTTCCGGCGGACAAGATTCTCTGTGTTTAATAAAATTACTTTTAGATTTACAATCCAAATGGGAATGGTATTTAGGTATTGCTCACTGCGATCATCGCTGGCGTTCTGACTCCGAGGCTAATGCTAACCACGTCGAAAACTTAGCGAAAACTTGGGATATATCTTTTTATTTAGAGACAGCGAACAAACCAATAAATAGTGAAGCTGCTGCACGCGATTGGCGCTATCAAGCTTTAAGTGCGATCGCACAAGCAAATAATTATCAATATATAGTTACAGGACACACCGCCAGCGATCGCGCCGAAACTCTCCTCTACAATTTAATTCGCGGTACTGGTGCTGATGGTTTACAAGCCTTGACTTGGCAACGGCCTCTAACTACAGGCATTGTGTTAGTGCGTCCACTTTTAGAAATTACTCGAATACAAACAGCGCAATTTTGTCAAGAACTTAAATTACCTATTTGGGAAGATTCCACCAATCAAGATTTGCAATATGCCCGCAATCGTATTCGCCAAGAATTAATACCATATTTGCAAAATAATTTCAACCCCCAAGTAGAATCAGCCTTAGCCCAAACAGCAGAACTTTTACAAGCAGAAGTGGAATATTTAGAAAAAGCTGCCCAGGAGTTGCGGGATGAGGCATTGGGCATGGGGCATTGGGCATGGGGCATTGGGCATGAAGAAGATTCTCTTACTTCTCTTCTTCCTTTACGGTTAAATCGTCGGGTATTGCAGAAAGCACCACTGGCGTTGCAACGTCGCGTGATGCGTCAGGTATTGCAGCAAATACTGACTGATGCCCCTAGTTTTGAACATATTGAAAAATTAACGGCTTTAATTATAGCGCCCAACCGATCGCAAACCGATCCATTTCCGGGTGGTGCGATCGCTCAAGTAGAAGGCGACTGGATCTGTTTGAAATAGTTATTTAAAGGCTTTGCAGAATATGATAAAAAGAACTGGAAAAATGACCCTTACTTTTAATCCAGACAAATACAAGGAATTATTAACAGCGTATCTTCCCAAACTTATAAAAAGTAAAGCTGAAAACGAGCAAGCGTTAGGGATAGTGGGAGATTTAATGCACCGGGAACACACCCCAGAGGAAGAGGAATTTTATCAGTTATTAATTACTTTAATTGAAAAGTTTGAACAAGAATATTATTAGCCAAGCCAGCAAAATAATCTTACGTCTATGTTGTTATTTCTTTTAGAAGAATCTGAGATAAGTAGAGATGATTTAGTATCAGTTTTAGGGACAGAAAATTTGGTTGATAATATTTTAAATGAACAAGAGAAGATAAATACAGAACAAGCTCGGAAACTGGGAGAGTTTTTTCATGTAGAATCTAGTTTATTTATAGAGTAATAACTAAACTCGTAGTTCGTACTTGGGCTTTAGCCTAGCTAAAGCCCCAAAACTTGTTAAGACGTTAGTAATACTGGCTGAGGCATTAAACTCTGGAGAGTATGACGCAACTGAGCGATCGCTTGGACTTGATAATCACCAGTTTCCTCAAATTGATCCAAAGATTCTGCAATTCCTTGCAGCTTTTGCCGTAATCCATCTAGAGAATCTTGAATTGGTTGTAGTGCTTCTTGATAAAGATTCACTTGACCAGATAATTCAGCAGTTGTTCTTCGTAAAGATAGCAAATTTTTCTCGATCGCTTTCAGTTCTTGGCGCTTTTCATCTAGATCGTGAGTTTGATTGTCAATCATTCCCTGATTTAGCTCAACACCAGAACGAATCTGCTCAATTTCACGTTCCAGCTTTTGGATTTCCTGTGAATATTGTTGTCGCTGGGTTTCAATTTGTAACAGAATCGGTTCTAAATTAATTTTGTTGTTACTTTCTTCTTCAGTAACATTATGTCCTTGCCGCCGTAGCAGTACAGCTTGATGTTGTTTGAGAAACTTCTGGTGCTGTAGCATATTGCGGCGTTGTCCCACCAGACTGGAATTTAGCATCTGATAAAGGTCTTTTTCATCAGTTAGTTCTAGTTCCAAATTGATGTGGTCATGGTCAGATGCTTGATTTAATTTAGTTTGGAGTTCTTCTATAGCTTCTTGTTTATATTTCAGTTCTTGTTCTTGATCGTGAACAAAGCTAGCATCAATTTCTAACTTATGCTGCAAGTCTTGGACTATCTTTTGTAGTTCTTCTAAAGGCATTTTATCCAAAGCCTCAACATCAGCTTGCTTGCCGAGAACTACGTCACTAGATGTTGCAGCTAAAGAGTGAATCTGTTGATATAACTCTTCGGCATTTCGTAACTGCTCTTTGACGAGCCGAGAATACTCTTGCTTACTGGTAAGGTCTGCTGTATTTATTTGCAATTGTGCTGTTTGCTGAACTAGAGAATTTTGCGCTTCTTGACACGCATTTTGGCGATCGCTAAAAGTTTGTGATAAACGCTCAACTTCTTCTTGCTGTTGTGCGATCGCACTTTTATGCTCCTCCAGTTTTTGCCAGTGTGGGGTAAGAGTCGCTTGCTGCTTTTCGACTAATTCAAAGGCTAGATGCAGGTGTTCTCTAACTTTTTCCGTAGGAGTAACACGACTAGACAAGCGATCGAGTAACTCACTCATTACTCGACTTTGCTCCTCATCCAAAACCGTCCCTTGTTGAAAATCCGCTTGGCGTTCTTCCAGGCGACGCTGCTCACCCCGTAAATGCTCCCAAGCGCCTTCCAACTCTTGGCGGTTGCGCTCAATTTCTCCTTGTAATCGTTCAATTTCCTGGCGGGAGGTGTCAACTTCCTGTTTTTGCTCCTCTAGATGTTGTACCTCATCCTCCAATTGCTGCAACTGTTCTGCTCGTACCTCCATGTCCATTTCACGGCGATTCAACTCTTGCGCCTGAAATGTGAGTGACTGTTTCCACTGATCGATCTCATCTTCCTTGAGCTTAAATTTCTCCAACTGGCGGGAAAAATTCTGCAAAATGTTGACAAGTGGACGCCCTGCTTCTTGAATCCGCTGCACTTGACGATTGGGATTGAGTTCAACCAATACCAAAGCGCCATCATTTAATTTGCTTGCGTCCTCAGCGGCAATCACCTCTTCCGACACAGTACTCCAATTCTGGTCAGTTCGCTGACAAGCTAGCAGTTTCAGTTCGGTTTTGCCACCGCCACTGAGTAAACCACCTTTCTGTTTTTGTACTTCTGCTAAATACAGCACACCGTTAGTCCTTTATTGATGCACTTAAAGTTCGTGTTTTGAGATATACCTTAAATAATTCTGTTAACTTGTCTCACTAAACCTTGGTTTAGCAGAACAAGACAGACAAAACTATAGACGCAAGATGTTACGTCTTGATACTTATACAAGCGATCTGATCGCGCCTTTATATTCTGTACTGATGACAGTGATGATGACTTCCGTGTTAACACTAGCTTTGTCAAAGTGTATTACGAAAGATGAAGGTTTATAGCTTAATGTATTCCCTAGTGACAATCAGAACAGAGTAAAAATCTTTTCAATACTCCATAATCAATACTTAAAGAATAAGTCATAATTCACGATTCACAATTCAGCAATACTTAAGGAGTACTTTTTAGCTAAATGCAGGGAAATTTAAATGAAATTGATATTTGCAGTATCCTGCAATTGATTGAATTGGGACAGCGAACTGGGCAACTATGGGTGGAAGCTTATAGCTCTCACCATAACAACAAGCTGGGTGGAGATGGAGCAAACATTTATCGCCCTAAACAACAGTCTTGGTTCGTTTTTTTCCTTAATGGACAAATTATCTATTGCCAAGAAGGCGAGAGTAGTTTATCCAGAATTAGCGATTATTTACGTCATTATCGAGTTGAGATGCGACTCACCGACAAACAAATTGCCTCCCTACCACCAACCGATGCACCAGAATATGCCTATCTTTGGGCACTCTTGGAGCGGAATATTATCAACCCAAAGATAGCTGGTAGTATCATTTACGGTTTGGTGCATGAAACTCTCTTTGATTTGCTAAGTTTACGCCAAGGTAACTTCATTTTCCATCAGGGTGCAGCACTTGCCCCGCAATTAAACACTTATGAGATTGCTCCATTGGTGACAAAAATCACCAAGCAGCTGCAACAGTGGAAGCAATTCTATCCACACATTCAGTCTCCAGAGCAATTGCCAGTGTTATCTGACAAAGTTCAGCTACAGTCTTCTTTACCAGAAGCAACTGTGAATAAGTTACAACATTGGGCTGATGGTAAAACATCTTTGCGACAACTAGCTCGCCATCTCAACCGAGACATTTTGACAGTCGCTAAGGCAATATACCCTTATGTGCAACAAAGTTGGCTACAACTAGTATATTCAGAGACTAATCACCCAGATAGCTGGGAATTGAAAGAAAAACCGATGGGGCGGATAGTATGTATTGACGATGCGATCGCCATCGGTGAGACTATAAATTCCATCTTACAACCACAAGGTTATGAAGCGATCGCTCTCACCAATCCTTTAGAGGCACTGAGTCTGGTTTTTCAACTCAAACCGGATTTAATTTTATGCGACATTGCTATGTCGGAATTGGAAGGATACGAGGTTTGTGCCATGCTGCGACATTCAACAGCATTTCGGCTCACGCCGATTATTATGCTTACTGGGAAAGATGGGTTTATGGATAGAGTCAAAGCTAGGATGGTCGGGGCAACAGATTATTTGACAAAACCGTTTACAGACACTGAATTACTGATGCTCGTAGAAAAATATATCAACAACCAATGAAAATTGGGCATTGGGCATTGGGCATGGAGAAGAGGCAGGAGGCAGGAGTTCTTTAATTTTGAATTTTGTTAGCGCAGCGTAAAGACTTCGGCATGGCTTCGCTTAGAGCGAGTCCGCGTACTCTTACAGAGAAGCAAGCTACGCTTTTAGCGTCTCGTAGAGAGCGTCATTTTGAATTTTGAATTGATTTCTCCCTCATCCCTCTCATCATGGGGCATATAAAGAGATCAAAGATTTGTTGATCTACTAAAAGATGAGTTAAAAGATGTTATCACAGAGTCAGTTAACTGAGTGAAACGTCAATCTCCGGGAAAATAGTGAAGACATAAAATTAATTTATACAGTTAATACTTGCGGAGGAATCAGAGAATGTTCCAATTAGGAACGTCTAAATCAGGAGGTAAATAGACACTTATGAGCACAGTTCTGATTGTGGAAGACAGTATAGCGCAAAGGGAGATGATTACAGACCTCCTGAAAGCAACTGGCCTAACAGTTACCCATGCTAGTGATGGATTAGAAGCGTTAGAGGCAATTCAAATAGCACCTCCAGATTTAGTGGTATTAGATATTGTCATGCCCAGAATGAACGGCTACGAAGTTTGTCGGCGGTTAAAATCCGATCCAAAAACCCAAAATGTCCCAGTGGTTATGTGTTCTTCCAAAGGCGAAGAATTTGATCGCTATTGGGGTATGAAGCAGGGTGCAGACGCTTACATAGCCAAACCGTTTCAACCAACCGAGTTGGTAGGAACAGTCAAACAACTGCTGCGAGGATAAGGATAAAAACAACATGGTCAGCAAACCGGACTTTTTAAGTGGCAGCGGTCAAGACCACTTTCGACCAGAATTACAAGTAGAAAGTCCTGAAGGTGAGTTACATTTGAGGTTTTACATTCCCTCGCATCAGGAGTTTGCACTACAAGCAACTGGCATCCGAGAGGTAATTGAACTAAGTCCTGATAGAATCACCCCGATTCCTAATGCTTCTCCTTTACTTTTGGGTACTCTAAATTTACGAGGTCGAGTTATTTGGGTGGCCGACTTGGGTCAATTTCTGGGGGAAGCAGGTGCATTAAACACGGATAGAGCTGAAATTTCGGTGATTGCCATTGAAGAGCAAGACACAATAGTGGGTTTAGCAGTAGAGGAAATCGGTGGTATGGACTGGTTGGATGTCCAAAATCTTATGCCACCAACTAGTGTTCCAGATACTATGGCTCCCTTTTTACGTGGAGAGTGGTCATTAGGTGCTAAAAAGAATCAGTGTCTACGACTGCTCGATCAAATGGCAATTGTACGAAGTGCTAGGTGGGCAGGATGAAATTGGAGGAGGAAATGGCAGCAAGTATTGATAATTACGAGCCAACATATCAACAGGCGATGACCGCCTATGTTCAAAGAAATTATGAGGTTGCGGCCACTTTAGTTGATCAAGTGGTGCAAAATTTACCAGATGACCCCAATACCCATTTATTGCGGGGTCACATCTACTATGTTTTACAGCAGTACGATGTAGCAAAAGAAGAATATCAACAGGTGTTAGGCTTGACTAACGATCAAGAAATTATTGCATTTGCCAATAATGGAATTGAAAATATCAATCAATATTTACAGTCATTCGGTGGGCAGATTGATACATCAGAAAGTCAAGAACAAATAAATTCCTCAGAGATATCTGACGTACTTGCATATAGCGAACTAGAATTAGAAAATTTGAGTGCTAGTGAGGAGTTTGACAGCGATAACCTTGATTTAAACTTTTTTGTAGAGCAGCAAGAAAGTATGAATGGCGTTGAAGATACATCTTCAAAAAGTCCATTTGATCTGCCCACAGAAGATAGTATTGGAACAGAAAAAATATCAGATTATTCTATGGCTTTTGGTGATGATCCTTTTGCCATGAATGAAGAATCGCAGGAAGAAGAGTCAAATAAAAGCTGGGAGGAGAACACAGAATTAGAGTTGCCTGCTTTTTGGCAGGAAGGTATCTCAGAAGATATTTCCGAAGAATCATTAGCAAATAGTCAATTCTCAGATAATGGGATAAATTCTCCTCACGGAAATTCAGCTATTGACAATAATAACTCTTCATCTTCTAATTCACAAACTGGTAATAACGAGAATAATTTCCCTGATTCGTTCAGTGAGCCAAAGTCTCCAGAGCAGAGTATGGGAAATTTAGAATATAAAAAATCTAGTTTTGAAGACGAAACTTTACTGATTGTTGCAGAAGAACTGAGAAATGATTCGCCAACAACAAATAAATTGGAATATGGCAGTCAAGATAACTTTTCTGAAACCGAATCACATAACTGGTTAACACCAGAACAAGTGGAGGCAGAATCAAATTTTCAGACGAGTTTACCTAATGATAGCTCATCTTTTAATAGTAATTTGCCTCGGAAAGAAAAGCAGTTTAAATCAGGTGAATTCATCGGTAAAAATAGCTTCGATGACGATGAAAATTTTGATATGGAAGCATTTGAGTCTGCCTTCGGCTCAGAGGGTTTAAACTCTTATGAAAACTCAAGCACTATACTAAATGGAGAAAATTCTAAGAGTAATATCGAATTTTTAGATGACTTTGAGGAATTTGACGATTTAGGCAATATTCCGGGGTTTGACCTGCTCGAAGGAGATTCTAACTTTGGTAATGCAGCAATGCCTTCTGCTCCATCAGCAACTAGTGACACTGGACGCCCTCAAGTAGCGGAGGCTTTTGCAAGTAATTCAGCCGATCGCGAAGAGGAACTATTCTCAATGACTGGTTCCCATGAAGCCGTTCCAGTTTTTAGCCAAACAGATATCTCGAAACTAGAACCCAACGTCAGCATCGAGCAGGGATGGTTAGCACCATTAGAAAATGCCTCCATCGAACGCAAACAATGGCTAATTGCTGGAAGTGTGGGCATTGTCTCAGCGCTGGTTGTAGCTACAGTTAGCTTTGTCGCCACCACATTTTCGCCACCCCAACAACGAGAATCAGTAAGAAACACAGGTTGGGCAATGTCACTAGCAGCAGGGATTGCAGGTTTTGCTACCGCAGGCTTCATGGGGAATCTGGCGCTTAAACAAATTCGGCGCACAACTGATGACCTCCAAGCCCAGTTTGAGGCTGTACGTCAAGGAAATCTGAATGCTCAAGCCACAGTATATTCCGAAGATGAATTGGGGCATTTATCCACTGGCTTTAATGAAATGGCGCGGGTAATTTTCACAACCACAAGTGAAGCCCAACGCAAAGCCGATGAACAAGAGGAAGCCAAAGAAAACCTGCAACGTCAGGTGATTCGTCTCTTAGATGATGTGGAAGGAGCTGCTAGAGGCGATTTAACAGTCCAAGCGGAAGTGACAGCTGACGTACTGGGAGCCGTAGCTGACGCCTTTAACCTGACAATTCAAAACCTGCGGGATATCGTTCAACAGGTAAAAGTCGCCGCGAAAGATGTGACAAAAGGTGCAACCAACTCCGAAACCTTTGCCAGAGCCTTATCTAGTGATGCTTTGCGCCAAGCAGAAGAGTTAGCGGTAACGCTGAATTCTGTACAGGTGATGACCGACTCGATTCATCGGGTAGCAGAGGCGGCGCGAGAAGCCGAAACCGTCGCCCGCGATGCTAGTACGATCGCTATCAAGGGTGGAGAAGCAGTAGAAAATACCGTAGCAGGGATTTTAGAAATTCGAGAAACCGTTGCCGAAACCACTCGCAAAGTGAAGCGGTTGGCGGAATCTTCACAAGAAATTTCTAAAATTGTGGCGTTGATTTCTCAAATTGCTTCCAGAACAAACTTACTGGCACTCAATGCTAGTATTGAGGCGGCAAGAGCCGGAGAAGCTGGACGCGGGTTTGCGATCGTTGCAGATGAAGTGCGCCAGTTAGCAGATAAATCTGCTAAATCCCTCAAGGAAATTGAACAAATTGTGATGCAAATCCAAAGCGAAACAGGCTCAGTAATGACCGCGATGGAAGAAGGCACACAACAAGTAATTAAAGGGACAAAATTGGCAGAAGAAGCCAAGCGATCGCTCGAAAATATTATTCAAGTGGCGAATCGCATTGATATTCTTGTGCGCTCCATTACCAGCGACACTGTGGAACAAACGGAAACCTCCCGCGCCGTCGCTCATGTAATGCAATCAGTAGAACTGACCGCGCAAGAAACTTCCCAAGAAGCACAGCGAGTTTCAGGTGCCTTACAACACTTAGTAGGTGTATCCCGTGACTTGATCGCCTCCGTTGAACGTTTCCGAGTAGAAACTATGGAAACCAGATAAATTGTCATTTGTCCTTTGTTCTTTGTTCTTTGCTAATGACCAATGACCAATGACTAATGACTAATAACTAATGACTAATGACTCTTGACTAAAAAACTATGCTGCCGGAACAACAACAGCGGATTTTGGGTTACTTTATCGAAGAAGCCAGGGATCACCTGAATACCATTGAGCAAGGCTTGCTGAATTTAGAGGGTACTCTGAACGACCCGGAAATGATCAGTGAGGTCTTCCGGGCTGCTCACTCCATCAAAGGAGGAGCGGCGATGCTTGGATTGACTAGCATCCAGCATACCTCCCACCGTCTGGAAGATTGTTTCAAAATTCTCAAAGATAATCCGGTTCAGATTGACCAAAAGCTAGAGTCTTTATTTCTTGGTGTCTCTGATACCCTAAAATCCCTGTTAGAGCATTTGAGTGGGCCTTATGGTCTTTCTGAAGATGCAGCTAATACTTTGATGTCAGAAACTGAGCCAGTCTTTCAATGGCTGTATCAGCATCTGGCACTACTTGTAGAACAAGCAAAGAGTGGAGTAGGCAGCAGTTCTGACGCAACAGAACTTACAACCTCTATAGAGAATGTCTCCACACTTACAGAAATTTTCATGCGGCGAGATATTCCCGATCTGGTAGAAGACACCCATCAGGAATCTCTAAACTCGGTAGCACCCCAAGAGGCACTAGACGCTCGCGGACTCGCTAACGCTGCGCTATCCCCAGTCACCGCTAAAGAAAATAATAACTGGAGCGAGTTTCAAGCCCAAGTGCTGCAAACACTGCGGGAAATGTTGCAATTATTTAAGCAAACTACAACATCTTCAACTCGGCAAAACCTCCAGCAATGCTGTCACCAGTTAGTCAAACTTGGTGAAACTTGGAATTTGTGCAAATGGTGTGGTTTATGTCAAGCAGCAGCCAGTGCGATCGGCAATCCCGAAAATACTTATCTGACTTTAGCTAAAATTGTCATTACCGAAATCAAACAAGCTCAAGAATTAGTCCTGCAAGGTAGAGAAGCCGAAATTACAATTAGTCAGCAACTAGAAGCACTTTTGAGCTTTGCAGAACTTGAGTTATTAGAAGTTACCCCTGGTTTGTTTGATGAACAGTCTGCGGCTTTCACAGAATCAGAGTCAATTCTATCTGGTAACACCGAGCCGTTAGCCCAGACAACTGAAGAACTGAATCTAGACAAAGATAGCAGCGATCGCGCAGCGTTAGCGAGTCCACAAGCGTCTGGCTACGCCAACGTCAAAGGCGATCGCCCCTCCCTTCAGTTACAAGGAACACCACTAAATGAAAGTAGAAACACTAGTCTGACTTTCATCACACATGACGAAGCACATCCAATCAGTAACAATCTTGACTCCAGTGGGCCAGAAGTAGGAATAGCTGAGTTAAATACCCTTGCCGATTTATTTGACGGTGAGACTCCCGAACTAGATGAAAGCTGGCATCAAGAAGAAACCTTAGATATTGTTACTACTGATGATTTTGGAATTGATTTGAGCAGCACTGAGGCTGAAGACATTCATAACGATTTATCTGACTTACTCTCCTTTAATGAAGATATAAGCAACGCGCTACACCCAACAACCACAGCGACAACAGAAGATTTATCCCTGTTATTTGGCGACCATTTCCTAGAAAAAGATAATTCAGAACCGCAAAATCAACAAACATCTGCTACGCCTCTAGAGTTGAGCGATATTAACGAATTTGATATAAATTTAGACTCATCCTCTTCCGAAATTTTACAAGAATTTATTGATATTCCTAGTGATACAAACCAGACTACTGGCGAGATTATCGAAAATAGTTTAGTTGAAGATTTATTGACACTGGGGTTAGATGATAAACTATTGCCAACAGGCGAAATCACTCAACCAGAAACTGAGCCGTTCACCAGTGTAGAACTATCTACCAACCAACAAAATAATTTTGATAACTTATTCTTAGAAACTAAAAATGCAAATTGGGTAGAAGAAATTACCCCTAGTGACTACATGGAATTACCCCAGCCAACAGACTTGTCTTTAGACAACCTGTTTGCTGAAATGGAAGAACAGCCACAACTATCGACAAGTGAACTAGAAATCAATGATTTATTTGATACGCCTCCAGTAACAGAACCTGAGTTTTCTGAATCAGAAAATGATCTGAGCAACTTCTGGAACCAGGAAACCACAAAGGAAAAGGACGAATTCGATTCCTTAATTGAGCAGAATGTGGAGAGGGCGTTAGATGAAAGTCTTTTTACTGCGGCGGCTGATGACATTTTTGCTGATAATCAGCAGTCCATATCTTCTCCTATAGCCAGTTTTGATATAGAAGAAGATTTTGATATTAATTTCCAGAATCAAGAACAGCTAGATTTAATATTATCATCAGATTCTGGAGATAATTTATTTGATGAATTAACATCAAGTAGCTCAACTATTTCTCCTGTAATCAACGATACCTCCACAAGTGAAACGCTTTTGTTCGCACAGCATCCTGGGGAAGAAAGTCTCAGACCGCAACAACCAGAATCTTTAGATTTTGTTCCAGAATTTGCTAATCAGACTCCAGAGATATCTGCTGTTGATCTGGAAGTTAATTTATTAGGCTCTTTCGATGAGAATCCGCAACCGCTGTTTGAAGATGTCGCTACAAATGACTTGACCTATATTCAGATGGACACCACAGAAAATAATGTGGATGAACTATCAGAAACCATCAGTTTTGGGGAAAATGCAGATTCAGCATCATCTGAAGCACAGCCAAGTGATTTATTCGGCTCTTTCGATGAGAATCCGCAACCGCTGTTTGAAGATGTCGCTACAAATGACTTGACCTATATTCAGATGGACACCACAGAAAATAATGTGGATGAACTATCAGAAACCATCAGTTTTGGGGAAAATGCAGATTCAGCATCATCTGAAGCACAGCCAAGTGATTTATTCGGCTCTTTCGATGAGAATCCGCAACCGCTGTTTGAAGATGTCGCTACAAATGACTTGACCTATATTCAGATGGACACCACAGAGAATAATGTGGATGAACTATCAGAAACCATCAGCTTTGGGGAAAGTTCAGATTCAGCATCATCTGAAGCACAGCCAAGTGATTTATTCGGCTCTTTCGATGAGAATCCGCAACCGCTGTTTGAAGATGTCGCTACAAATGACTTGACCTATATTCAGATGGACACCACAGAAAATAATGTGGATGAACTATCAGAAACCATCAGTTTTGGGGAAAATGCAGATTCAGCATCATTCCAAGCACAGCTAGGTGATTTGTTCGACTCTGAAGATGTCGCCACAAATGAATTGACCTATATTCAGATGGACACCACAGAGAATACTGTGGATGAACTATCAGAAACTATCAGTTTTGGGGAAAGTTCAGATTCAGCATCATTCCAAGCACAGCTAGGTGATTTGTTCGACTCTGAGGATGTCGCTACAACTGAATTGACCTATATTCAGATGGACACCACAGAGAATAATGTGGATGAACTATCAGAAACCATCAGCTTTGGGGAAACTTCAGATTCAGCCTACACAAGCCCAGAACTTTTAGAGACAGAGGAAAATAATAATTTAGAAACTACCTTTGAGTTAACAGAAAATACAGTTGTTGAAAATAATTTATTGTTTACAGAAACCACTGAAATAGTTGCTCAAGAAGATGAATTTGCAGACTTGGCAGCATTATTAGGAGAGGACGTAGCGCCCATCCCTAAAGTTAAGAAGATACCAGAAGTAGATTTTGCTGCCCTGGAAGACTTGCTAAGTACAGATAACAACAGCGATGTCTACGACGGGCTACGCCAACGCCAGCCCTTCAACACTCAACCAGTCTCAGCTAAAAATGCTATTCCATCACCAGCCATAAAAGATGAATTTGGTGACTTAGAGAAGTTGCTGGCAGAAGCGAATCAAACAATATCCCATTCTACTGTAGTAAAATCGAACACCAACAAAACTAATGGTCCCTCTACTCGTCGGGCTGCGAGATTTGAAGAAACGATGAAAGTTCCAGTGAAGCAACTGGACGATATGAGTAATTTAGTTGGGGAGTTGGTGGTAAATCGTAATACCTTAGAGCAGGATCATGAACGACTGCGACAGTCATTAGATAACTTGCTGATTCAGGTACAACAACTCTCGGATGTAGGGGCAAGGATGCAAGAGTTGTACGAGCGATCGCTACTGGAAGCGTCTCTGTTAGCTGGACGCAAAAAGAAAGACACCGGCGGCTTCCAAGTGCCTGATTCCAATGCCGATCGGGGTTTTAGCGAGCTAGAAATGGATCGTTTTACTCCCTTCCACACACTCTCACAGCAGATGATTGAGCGCATTGTACGAGTGCGTGAGTCGGCTAGTGACATTGATTTTGTTACCGAAGAAACCGAACGAGTCGCCAGGCAGTTCCGCCAAGTAACCACCCAGCTACAAGAGGGATTAACTAGAGCGCGAATGGTGCCTTTTGCTCAAACTATTGATCGCTGGCGGCGAGGAGTACGCGACAACGCCATCAAGTGTGGCAAACAAGTAGAGTTGGTGATCGAAGGTGGCGATACCTTAATTGACAAGATGATTTTGGATCATCTGACCGATCCACTGACTCACATGTTGAATAATGCGATCGCTCACGGTATTGAAACGCCAGAAGAGAGACATGCTACTGGTAAACCACCTGTAGGAATCATTACTATCCGTGCCTTCCACCAAGGCAACCAAACGATCATATCTGTAGGCGATGATGGTGCAGGTATCGATTCCGCCAGGGTTAAGGCTAAGGCGGTGAAGATTGGCATGATTACAGAAGCGCAGGCAAAAGCGATGTCTCGTCTGGAAGTCTACGATCTACTGTTCCAGTCTGGTTTTACGATTAAAGACCAAGCCGATGAAATTTCTGGTCGTGGCGTGGGTATGGACGTAGTGCGCTCCGAGATTAGCGAAATTCGGGGAACAGTTAACACCGATTCTGCGATCGGTAAGGGAACCACCTTCACGATTCGTTTACCACTGACTCTAAGTATTTGTAAAGCTCTCTGCTGCGTCTCCGATCGCGCCAGAATCGCCTTCCCGATGGATGGTGTAGAAGATACGCTGGATATTCCAGTCAAAAATATTCAGCATGATGCCAATGGGCAATCATTTATTTCCTGGCGCGATACGGTGCTACCATTCCGACCTCTGAAGGAACTTTTAACCTTCAATCGCCAAATCAGTCGCGGTAATGTCTATGGCGGTACCAGAGATGATGATATGGTTTCTGTGGTTGTGGTGCGATCGGCAAATACCCTGATTGCTCTACAGATTGACCTGGTGTTAAGCGAACAAGAAATTGTAATTAAGCAATTTGAAGGCCCAGCACCTAAACCCATTGGTGTCGCTGGTGCTACAGTCCTGGGTGATGGTCGGATTATGCCCATTGCTGACGTACTAGAAATAATTGACATCTTCCAGGGACGAATTTCTACACAAGCTGGTGGCAATTCTTGGCAACAAAAACTCACTCCTCCTGATACCTCTCCCGCGAAGATTGACCCGACAGTGCTGATTGTCGATGACTCAATCACAGTCCGAGAATTACTATCCCTGACATTTAACAAAGCCGGTTATCGCGTAGAACAGGCACGTGACGGTCAGGAAGCTTGGGATAAACTCCGCTCTGGTCTGCCTTGCGATATCGTATTTTGCGACATCGAAATGCCGCGTTGCGATGGACTGGAATTACTCTCTCGCATCCAGAAAGACTCTAACCTTAACCACTTACCGATCGCAATGCTCACCTCGCGCGGTGCAGACAAGCACAGACAAATTGCCGCTCAACTCGGTGCTAGTGGCTACTTTACCAAGCCCTACCTCGAAGAAGCTCTACTTGAAGCCGCGGCGCGGATGCTGAAAGGAGAGAAGCTCGTTAACTAAATCAACCAAAAGATTTAGATTTGAGGGAAAAGTGTACACGCTTCTACCTCGATTAAAGCTGATACTATTCTTTAGTAGTACAATTGTTCTGTAAGCAAAAATAGCACGTATTGCCCCGTCAGAAGCCGGGGCTTTCTTTTTGAGAACAATTAGAGTGTATACCCCAAGTCTTAGGTCTATCTTTGTAGTATGTAGAGAAGCACTTTGACCTAAGACTATGCCTTCTTCTGAAAAATCTCTCACTTACCCAACCAGCCATCAGAGCAATCAAGCTGATAATTACCACGGTACTTTAGTCGCAGATCCTTACCGTTGGTTAGAAGATCCTGACTCCGAAGAAACAAGAACTTGGATTGAGGCACAAAATCAAGTTACTTTTGGCTACCTGAGTGAAATTCCTGCTAGGGAAAAAATTAAACAGCGCCTCACCAAACTTTGGGATTATGAAAAATACGGTATTCCTTTTAAAGAAGGCGAACGTTACTTTTATTTCAAAAATGACGGACTGCAAAATCAAAGTGTCTTTTACACCTTGAAAACCCTCGACGACCAACCTCAAGTTTTACTCGATCCTAATAAACTCTCAGAAGATGGCACTGTTGCTCTTTCGGGATTATCGATTAGCGAGGATGGTAAGCTTTTAGCTTATGGTCTATCTTCCTCCGGTTCTGATTGGCAAGAGTGGAAAGTACGCAACGTTGAAACTGGTGAAGACCTCCAAGACCATCTGAAGTGGATTAAATTCTCTGGCGCATCTTGGACACACGATCATCAAGGTTTTTTCTACAGTCGCTACGATGAACCAAATGAAAAAACTCGATTAGAAGATGTTAACTATTATCAAAAGCTCTACTATCATCAACTAGGTAAACCCCAATCAGAAGACGTACTAATTTATCATCGTCCTGACCAAAAGCAATGGGGTTTTAGTGGTGGTGTTACTGAAGATGGACGCTATCTAATAATTTCAATTTGGCTAGGCACTGACTTTAAAAATTTAGTTTTTTCCAAAGACTTAACTAATCCTAATGCGGAAGTTGTAGAACTAATTAACCAATTTGAGGCAGATTATAGCTTTATCGACAATGATGATAGCGTCTTTTATTTTCGCACAGATTTAAATGCACCACGGGGAAGGGTTATTGCGATTGATACGAAAAACCCTGCACCAGAAAATTGGCAAGAAATCATTCCCCAATCTGCGGAGACTCTGGAAAGCGTCGGTATACTTAATAATCAGTTCGTTGCAGATTACCTCAAAGATGCTCACAGTCAAATCAAAATTTTTGACCTCAAAGGTGCATTTATTCGAGAGGTAGAACTACCCGGACTCGGTTCAGCCGGAGGCTTTAATGGTAAGCGTTATGATACTGAAACTTTTTATAGTTTTACCAGCTTTACCATACCAGGCACTATTTATCGCTACGACATGGTGACAGGAAAAAGTGAGGTTTTCCGTCAACCGCAGGTAGATTTTAATCCTGATGAATACGAGACAAAACAAGTCTTTTATCACAGCAAAGATGGTACTCGAGTACCAATGTTTATTACGCACAAAAAGGGCATTAAATTAGATGGAAATAACCCTACTTATCTCTATGCCTATGGTGGTTTTAATGCTTCAATGACACCCAGTTTTTCTGTAAGTCTATTGGTGTGGATGGAGATGGGTGGTGTCTATGCGATGCCTAATATCCGCGGCGGTGGAGAATACGGCGAAGAATGGCATCAAGCAGGAATAAAGGATCAAAAGCAGAATGTCTTTGATGACTTTATTGGTGCTGCTGAGTGGTTGATTGCTAACAAGTATACTAAGACTGAGAAGCTAGCGATCGCAGGTGGTAGTAACGGCGGTTTATTAGTGGGTGCTTGTATAACGCAACGTCCCGATTTGTTTGGTGCAGCTTTACCCGCCGTCGGCGTTATGGATATGTTGCGATTCCACAAATTTACCATCGGTTGGGCTTGGACTTCTGAATATGGTTCTGCGGATAATCCAGAAGAGTTTCCAGCCCTGTATGCTTATTCGCCATTACATAACATCAAACCAAATACAGCTTACCCAGCAACCTTAATTACTACAGCCGATCATGACGATCGCGTTGTCCCTGCTCATAGTTTCAAATTTGCCGCCGCTTTGCAAGAGGCTCACACTGGTGATGCGCCAACGCTAATTAGAATTGAGACTAAAGCAGGACATGGTGCGGGTAAACCCACGGCTAAAATTATCGAGGAAGCCGCAGACAAATGGGCTTTTTTGGTACGTGTTTTGGATGTGAAATTTTAGCAACTTTGTAGGGTGGGCATTGCCTACCCTACGCGACTAAACTAACTATTGCCCTTACTAACTTTTCTGGCTCTACAGGTTTTGTAATGTGAGTTTGAAATCCTACCTGAAGTGCTCTTTTTTGGTCAATTTCTGCGGCATAAGCAGTCAGTGCGATCGCCCGAATGTTTCCTCCTTGATTCGGTGAGCGAGATCGAATCTGCTGCATCAGCATATAGCCGTCCATCTCAGGCATACCTATGTCACTCACTAACACGTCAGGAGTGAACTGCTCTAGAGCTTGCAAAGCTTCTAAGCCAGAAGCGACGGCTGTCACATTTGCCCCGCTTTGTGACAGCACAAATGCCTGAAACTCGCGGGTATCTGGCTCATCATCCACCAGCAAAATTTGAACGCCGTCTAAAGGCACTTCAGCTTCTGTCTGGGTGGGGATTGGCTCAGATGCGATCGATGTTGCCTGCTGCATGAGGGGCAATTGGATGATGAAAGTTGCGCCTTGATTCTCACCCTGACTTTCTGCTGTCACCCTGCCCCCGTGCATTTCGACAATTTGCCGCACGATCGCTAGCCCCAATCCCAACCCGCCAAATTTGCGTGTCGTTGAGCCGTCTTCTTGCCGAAAATACTCAAAGACATGGGGCAAAAACCGTGGATTGATGCCCTTGCCAGTATCGATTACCTGAATCTGAGCTAGCCCATCGAATTGCCGCAGTTCAATCGTCACTTGTCCGCCGTTGGGTGTGAACTTAACCGCATTGGTAAGC
This sequence comes from Nostoc sp. JL23, assembly GCF_017115065.1. Taxonomy (NCBI): domain Bacteria; kingdom Bacillati; phylum Cyanobacteriota; class Cyanophyceae; order Nostocales; family Nostocaceae; genus Nostoc; species Nostoc sp. JL23. Next base: position 73,830 of record NZ_JABXKN010000059.1, on the reverse strand, counting down.
AAATTCCACACCACTTGCTGCAATCGGGCTACATCGCCAGAAATCAGAGCGATCTCAGGGTCAAGATCGAGAGCGATCGCAATATTTTTTGCTTCTGCTGCTAAACGCACCGTTTCAATGGCGGCAGAAATCACAAAAGTCAAACTTACCGGAGCCGCTGTTAAGCTTAGTTTGCCCTGCATGATGCGTGAGATGTCGAGCAAGTCTTCGATTAGTTGCTTCTGTAGATTGGCATTGCGCTCGATCGTTTTCAAGGCTTCGGCTCTACGGGCTTCGCTCAGTTTGCCGTTTTGTAGTAAGCGTGTCCAGCCTAAAATTGGGTTGAGAGGCGATCGCAATTCATGGGACAGCACCGCCAAAAACTCATCTTTGATCCGGTTGGCGCGATCGGCTGCTTCTCTGGCAACCTGCTCTTGTGTCAGCAGTCGTTCCCGTTCAGTTTCAGCTTGCTTGCGGTCAGTGATATCTGCCAGTGCCCCAGGAAAAGCCAGCGGTCTGCCATCAGCCGCATATTCAACGCGACCGCGTGCTGCTAGCCAGCGTTCCTCACCTGCCGCTGTATAAACGCGGTACTCAGCGGTATATTCTTCACCAGTTTCGATCGCCTGGTTAATAGCTGCAACCACTCGTGGACAGTCTTCTTCGTGCATTGCTTGTACAAACAGTTCGATCGGCAAGCCAGTCGCCGCCGTCTCTGGGTCAACACCAAACAGAAGGGCAAAGGCTTTATTCACAATCACGCGATCCTCAGGAATCTGCCACCGCCATGTGTAAATGGCTCCTGCTGCTAAAGCAGACTCTAATTGCACTTGCGCTTCCCGCAGGTCTTGTTCTGCCTGTTTGCGATCGCTAATATCTTTAAAGACAATGGCAACTTTTCGCGCTTGCGGCTCATCCGTGCAACAGGCATAGACATCAAACCAACGGTTCAGGGTTTTGGAGCTATTTTCAAACCGAATGGATTCACCCGTCAGAGCGACTTGACCGTAAATTTCAATCCAGTGATCTTCTAAATTTAACTGACGCGCTGTTTTACCAACAGCTTGTTGAATTCCCGTTTGTTGCTCAAAGGTGGGATTGATCTCTAAGAAGCGGTAGTCGATCGGCGTATCATTTTCGTCAAGTAGCACTTCAACAATGCAGAAGCCTTCATCAATCGACTCAAACAGCGTCCGGTAGCGTTCTTCTGATTGACGCAGGGCGGCTTCGGCTTGAATTTGCTCGGTAACATTCCTGAAATAAACGGTGATGCCATTTGGGGCGGGGTAGGTGCGAACTTCGTACCAGCGATCGTGATCTGGGTAAAACGCAGTCATTGACGCAGCCACACGATCACGCATGGTGCTCAAGTAGACCTGCGCCAACTCATTGCCAATCAGTCCTAGATACTCTGACCACAAATTCTTGCCAACTAAATCGTCTGGAGTGCGATCGAGTAGTGTTTCGGCAGATGGATTCAGATAGGTAAAGTGCCAGTTCTCATCCAGTGCAAAGAAAGCTTCAGCGATGCTCTCCAGAATATTTCGAGTCTGCTCCTCGCTTTGGCGCAAGGCTTGCTCTACTTTTTTGCGCTCGGTGATATCTCGCGTTACACCTGCCACTGCTTCTACTGCGCCGTTTATGCCCAAAAGTGGCACGAAAATGTATTCATAGGCGCGCGTGCCGATTGCGCTAGTGTAGGGTGTTTCATCATTTATCGGCTGGCGCGTGGCGATCGCCTGTTGAATCTGTTGCTGAAGTCGGGTCGCTAAATCGGTTGGATAATCCAGCTCAAAAAAGTTCTTTCCCAAAGCTTCATCCGAAGTTTTCTGCCAAAGATTGAGTAACGCCGGGCTGATATACGTGAACCGTCCCGCCAAATCAAAGGTGTAAATAAAATCGGGAATTGCAGCGGCGATCGCGTCGAACTTCCGCAGTTGCCTTTCGAGTTCGGTGCGGTTCTCGCGTAATGCTGCTTCAGCACGGGCACGCTCGACGGCTGCCCACGTTTGCGCTGCTGTTTCCTCGACTAGTCTCACGTCATCTTCCGTCCACTGGCGAGGGTTTGCCTGATGCACCGCCAGCAACGCGACAAATTGATCGTTCTTGATCAACGGCACATCAATATGCGCGGCAATATCAATCGTTTGATACCTTGCCTTCTCGCTAGCTGTGTATTTAGAGTAGTTGGTCACATCGGGAACGATCGCCGTTCGCCCCGCTCGATGGTCATCTGTCAGGTTGCGCCCAAAGTCTTCTAGATGGTACAGTCCGTTCAGTTCGGCAATGCCGTTCGTGTAGTTTTTATGAACGATGACCTCTTTGCCGTCCGGTAACACTTCAATGTAAATAACGCGGCTTGCCCCTAGAGACTCGCCCAGAACAAAGGCAGCGATCGCCTGAATCTCATTAGCGTCAGTCAGCGGGCGTAGCGCATTGGTGAGCTTGACTCGAAACGCATCAGCTTGAGCAGCTTGACGCAAGGCATCTGTTGATGTGCGCTCCGGCAGCAGATCGGATTCTAGCTGCTGGACTCGATCTAATTCTGTTAATAGGATCTGCACAGCCGTTTTTAGGCTGTCCGACCAGGTTTCGACGGTTCCTAGCGGCGTTTGCGACCAATCGTGCGATCTCAACAATGCACCTATCTCGCCGCCACCAACAAAGAGGTTTTCAGCCTTGGTGCGATCGCCAGCCCATCCCTGGCGGTGTCGCATTTCCCGTTCTAAAGCCTTAACTATTAAATCATTAAATGATTCGCTACCTTCCTTGAGTTTCCTGGCTTTTGCAAGCAAGTCAGGCGGAAAACAGATTGTTAAGGCTTCGCGTTCCATAGCAATGAGTGTAACTAGAATATGGATACCATTTATTGTATTGTGCCCATAGAATAGTAAGATTAGGTTTGCTTCTACTCTCCTTATCTGCAATCAGAGAGTGAGTTTTAATATTGATAGATGAGTTAAAATTAAATCAATCCCTCACTCTAGGCAAATATTAATTATGAAATGGGAAGAAGTTTGCGAACACAAACAATTACAAGATTTACCCTTCAAAATTGAATTAAATAAATGGGGTCAAATCGTTATGAGTCCAGTCAAAATTAAATATTCTTTTTATCAAGGAAGAATCCAACGGTTATTGGAATCTTTATTGAATACAGGAGAAGTAATGCCAGAATGTGCTATCAACACATCAGATGGTGTGAAAGTTGCTGATGTTGTCTGGTGTTCAGAAGAAAGATTTTCTCAAATTGAAGATGAAGTATCAGCCTCTATTGCACCAGAAATTTGTGTAGAAGTCAAATCAATCGGTAACACTTTGGAAGAAATGGAATTTAAAAGAAATTTATATTTAGAAGCTCAAGCTATTGAAGTATGGTTATGTAATGAGCAAGGTCAAATTAAATTTTATAATGAACAAGGTGAATTAGAGCAATCTTTGTTAGTTCCTCAGTTTCCTAAGCAAATTAAACGATAATTGTAGAGAATAGGGGAGAGAGCGTAGTTTACCGCCGTAGGCATTGCCTAAATTACTTATTTTTAAAATGCATCTTAAAAGTAGTGATAATCTTTATTAAAAATTGCATAAAAAGAAACTTGACTTAATTTAAATTATCATCTATTTCATAAATAACGCGATATTAACCTTGACAAAAACTTAAGTGATAATGGTGAAGGCAAACAATTATTTACCTTCACCCTCAATACGGTTTGGTTAAGGTTTTTTGATGAAAATTCTAGATCGTTAAAGATGCGATAAATCACTGTTTATACGAAGGACTGATTATTGTAGAGACGGCGATTCATCGCGTCTTACCTTAACCGAACAGTATTACCGCTTTTCCCGATGCGAACAAGAAGTTTAATATTTTTATCCTTCTTATGTAGTTAAAACGCGACAGCTTGGGCTGTACCAGTCAAATGGATTGTCGTATAAGTTTGTCTTTGCCCTTGGTTGAATTTAGGAATCACAGAAAAGAGGTTTGTTGTTGTGATTCCCTTAGTTTCTACTGCGGCTGAGTTGCTTTTTCCAAGGTTTACACGGGGTAAGATCAAAGTAAACACGGTATTGCCAGTATCTACTGTCTTACGGATAGTTACAGTTACTAGTGTACCAATCTCTGTTTCTACACTATGGATCTGCTCAGTACCTTGAAAGTTTAATGTCTGTTGCTTATCTTTATAGGTAAAAAGGGGCTTGCCAATAAAGCTTGTCGTTGAGTAACTAATGCTGACATTCTTACCTTGAAACTGGTATAAATTTGGTACTACTTCTGAGGCATTAGCTGATAATACAGGTATTGCTGTTAACAGCATACCTAATGTGAACGAGCCAATTAAGTTTATTGTTTGCATATCTAAAAAAGTTTTTGCTAGTTTGACAGAGATGCTTACCCGAATAGGATGACAATAGGTATCAAACCAATTTTAAAAGTAGATATTACTAGAATCGTGTAAAATGAAACACATTGCAATGCTTGTTAATCTATTTGCAATAATTTCTAATATTGTGTAAAAATTTTAGCTACGAACCTGATAACCCTTGGGTAGTTTTAACAAATGCACCCAGGTATGATATAGGCAAAAAAGTAGTGCAGCAATAAGTTTTTGATTGCATTTTTGTCTTATCCCTCCATCACTAGCAACTTGAGTTAGATTTAGATTTTGAAATACCCTTTGGGGTTTTATTTTAAAATTGGAAATTTTGTATTGCTTATGAAACGGCGACCATACATGATTCTAGGATTTTTCCTCAGCCTTCTTTTAACTATCGTGCCAATGTCTGGCAATTTCAGTAATGCTGCAACGCCAACAGCCGTTGCACCTGTATCTACTGTCTCATTCACCCAAGGAGTGCAAAAAACTGTATTAGACAACGGCTTAACGGTACTAACAAAAGAAGTTCATACTGCTCCTGTGGTGAGTGTGCAAGTTTGGTATAAAGTTGGCTCACGCAACGAGGTTAAGGGAGAAAATGGTATTTCTCACCAGCTAGAACATTTGATGTTCAAAGGCACAAATGACCGTCCTGTACAGTTTGGACGGTTGTTTAGTGCTTTGGGTAGCCAGTTCAATGCTTTTACTAGTTATGACGAAACAGCTTACTTTGGCACAGTGCAGCGAGACAAATTGGAAGCACTGCTGACACTGGAAGCCGATCGTATGGAAAACTCCTTAATTGGGACTGAACAACTCACCAGTGAAAAGCGGGTGGTGATCTCGGAGTTACAGGGATACGAAAATTCACCAGGCTATCGTCTGAGTCGGGCAGTGATGCGAGCTGCTTTCCCCAATCGAGCTTATGGCTTATCGGTGGGAGGCACAAAAGCCGATGTCGAGAAATTCACGGTGGAGCAGGTGCGGAATTATTACCAAACTTACTACAGCCCAGAAAATGCCACGTTGGTGATTACGGGAGATTTTGCCACAAAACCCGCACTCAAAGTTGTCCAAGAAACTTTTGGTAAGTTATCGCAACGAGCAAAAAAGAATACGGCACTCCCTAATTCCAGAAGAGCAATTGATAATTCCTCGGCATCTTCTTCTATTGCTGACGCTTCGCCGTCTACCCCTGTTGCAAAAAAAGCACCGATTGTCCTCAAGCAACCTGGAAGTACAGCACTATTGCAAGCGGTATATCCTCTGCCAGATATCAAACATCCTGATGTTCCAGCAATTGATTTGATGGATGCCATTCTTACAGGTGGACGTAGTTCTCGACTTTATCAGGCTTTGGTGGAATCTGGACTCGCTAGTTCAGTGAGTGGTGGTGCTGCCGAACTCATCGAACCGGGTTGGTATGAAATTGATGCTACGGCGGCTCCCGGTCAAGAGTTGGGGAAAATTGCCCAGGTACTCCAAGAATCTTTAATAAAATTGCAAGAGCAGCCTGTTACCTCAGAAGAGTTGAAACGGGCGAAAACGCAACTGCAAGCCTTGTATATTTTGGGTAATCAAGATATCACTAGTCAGGCTAATCAACTGGGTTATAACCAAACGATCGCAGGGGATTATCATTTTATTGAAAGGTATCTGGCTGCGATCGCGAAAGTGACTCCTGCTCAAGTCCAGAAAGCAGCAAAAACTTACCTCAATCCGGCTCAACAAACAATCGGCTTCTTTGAGCCGACTCAACCAGATGGTAAACCAGGAACTTCTAGCGCTGGTTCTGGACGCACGGTGGAAAATTTCAGCCCTGGTAAGCCTGTAGATCCAGCAGAACTGGCGAAATATCTACCACCAGCTACATCAGAAACAGATTCAACTAAACAATCACTACCAGAAGAGTTTACCTTAAAGAATGGTGTGAAGGTTCTGCTGTTGAGCGATCGCAATCTTCCCACTATTAACTTAAGTGGACAAATTGACGCTGGTGCTGAATTTGATGGCAATCAAAAAGCTGGATTAGCGAATCTAACTGCAAGCAACTTAATGAATGGGACGCAGACTAAAAATGCTCTGACTCTAGCAAAAACCTTAGAAGACCTGGGAGCAGGTTTGAGCTTCAGTGCTAGCCGTGAGGGAGTTAACGTCAGCGGTGAGGGACTTTCAGCAAATCTGCCAATATTGATTCAAACTCTGGCAGATGTGTTAGAAAACGCCACTTTCCCCGCCGATCAGTTAGAACTGAGCCGCCAAAGGGCACTGACAAGTCTGAAAGTCCAGCTAGATGACCCTAGAGGTTTGGGAAGGCAAGTCTTCCAACAGGCAATTTACCCTGAAAATCATCCATTCCACAGCTTTCCCACAGCCGAAAGTTTAAAGACTATTACTCGTGATGATTTGCTTGGTTTCTACCAGACACACTACCGACCGGATACCACGACGATCGCAATAGTTGGAGATTTTGATTCAGTTAAGGTAAAAGCTTTGCTAAATCAGGTATTTGGTAAATGGCAAGCCACAGGTAAGCCACCTGTTCTCAAAATACCAACAGTACCATTTCCGAAAACTTTGACACAACTAAACAAAGTGATTCCCGGTAAAGCTGAGGCTGTTACTTACATCGGCTACAGTGGCATCTCTCGGAAAGACCCACGTTATTATGCGGCACTAGTGCTAAATCAAATTTTGGGTGGTGATACCTTAGCCAGCCGCCTGGGTACAGAAGTGCGCGATCGCCAAGGTCTAACCTACGGTATATATAGTGGTTTTGCTGCTGGGATCAATCCTGGGCCGTTCTTGATTCAAATGCAAACTGCTCCTGGAGATGCCCAAAAAGCGATCGCCAGTACTCTCGCTTTACTAAAACAGTTACGCGAACAAGGAGTAACTGAAGCTGAATTCAATACAGCAAAACGCTCAATTACAAATAGCTACCCCGTGGATTTAGCTAATCCCAGCAGTGTATCAAGTATCATTTTGGATAATGCTGTTTTAGGGCTTTCACGGTCTGAAATCCGAGAGTTTCCTCAGCGGATTCAAGCAGTTACTATGGCTAATATGCAACAGGCAATTGAAGATTTAATTAAGCCAGAAAATCTGGTGATTGTCACTGCCGGGTCTGGAGATGCTGTAACGAAGGGCAACTAATTACCTCAAATACATCGCAATGCGATTTGATTGGTAAAAATCGCAATCACAAGATCCCCGAATTCTTAGAGAAATCGGGGATTTCATTGTTCACTAATTATTTAGCTCCTTCCCCCTGACTTGAAAGTGCTGAGTGCTGTTAGCGGTAGCGGGGCGTTTAACCCGTGCTGAGGGCTGAGTGCTGAGTGCTGAGTAAAAATAACAGTCTCCAGTTATTCTTTAATCCAAGGCTTTTGAAACTTGTTTCATAGGGACTGTCTTCTGCCCCCTGCCTCCTGCCTTCTTCAAATTGAATAAGACACTGGGAAAGACTTTGCATCCTTTGGCTTTACATACACCCGCTGTAGGGGTTCTAACTCTAAGTCATTAAAGCGATCGCGTGTTAAATGCGCCATCACTACTTGCCCGTCATCGAAAGTTAATTCCACCTGAATTTCCCAACCCAAATGTATCAACCGGCTTACTGTCGCAGCCGTAGTCGTACCGTTAGCAACCTTTTCAAAAATCACATCTTGCGGACGTAAAAACACTTGTGGGTGTGGCGTATCAAAGCCGCTACTTTGAAAAATCTTCGAGTTGCTGGGTAACACATTCACCGGGCCGATGAAGCTCATTACAAATGCCGTAGCGGGATTATCGTAAATTTCGGCTGGTGTCCCCACCTGTTCCACACGTCCTTTATTCATCACCACAACCTCATCAGAAACTTCCATTGCTTCCTCTTGGTCGTGGGTGACGAAAACCGTGGTAACATGAACCTCATCATGGAGGCGGCGTAACCATGCTCGTAAATCTTTGCGGACTTTAGCATCAAGTGCGCCAAAGGGTTCATCTAGCAATAAAACTTCCGGTTCTACTGCCAAAGCCCTGGCTAAAGCTACCCGTTGTCTTTGACCACCAGAAAGTTGTGATGGATAGCGATCGCCTAATCCACTCAATTGCACCAATTCGAGTAACTGTTCTACCCGCCCCTTAATCCTCTTTGGCTGTGCCTTACGAATTTCTAAGCCAAAGGCAATATTTTGCCTGACAGTCAAATGCTTGAATAAGGCATAGTGTTGAAACACAAAACCAATATTTCGCTGTTGCACACTTTGGTATGTAGCGTCCTTACCGGTAAGCAGGATTTTGCCGCTATCTGGCATTTCTAAACCTGAAATTAACCGTAGTAGCGTGGATTTACCCGATCCCGATGGCCCTAGCAACGCAACTAGCGAACCACTCTTAATTTCTAGGCTGACTTGATCGACTGCCTTGAAACTCCCGAATTGTTTGGAGACGTTCTCAACTACTATGCCCACTGCTGCTATCCCTCTGCAACTAAATCTACAGATCCTTGCTAGGATTACTGTGTCTTATATATACCATATATCGTTATTGAGAGATGAACAATATTTAGCTACCGCAACTGCCACAGTCAAGGAAGCTACAGTCAGCACCACTACAATCTAGGGAACTGCAATTAGCAGCACCACAATCTAGAGAACCACAATCAGGAGTCATGCTAACGATCTCGGCACAATTGCAGCCCAAATCGGCACAATCAAAACAGTTAGTATTGTCGTTACTAATAAATGAGGATTTTTGAGTAACTTTACCAGATGCTTGTCGTTGCTGCCTGTCTGCTTTCTCCTCTGGGGATTCTTCTGAGTTCTCGCTATGCATTCGCAAAATTTGGTTAGCTTCCTTGCAAGCTTGAAATCGTTCGCGGGAATTAACAAAAGCTACTTTTAACCCTTCCTTGGCAACTACTCGCTTAATGTATTGAGAGCAAGATTCGCCGCCATATAGTATTCTGTGGGCACAAGCAAAACCTTTGTGTGGGGAAATGTGCTTTTGATATCCAGTAATTGCGGCAGTACCAACTTGTCTAGTCAAAGAATCGAATAAAGAAATCTGCATATTGGGGACTGGGGACTAGATAGGCAATATTCTTCATTCTTCCCAATGCCCAATAGCCAACTCTAATTCGTATCGAAACATTAAGGAATATTGCATTTGTGCAGAAACCTAGAGGAAAAGCGCCAAATCACTAGAAAGACCGTGGTAGTATGCTCTCGGTAAATGTGAAGATTGGGAGAAAGACCTTTGACACTACGGGTTGCTGTTATTGGGTCAGGCCCTGCTGGTTCATCTGCCGCTGAAACACTGGCAGCCTCTGGGATTGAAACCTACCTATTTGAGCGGAAGCTAGACAATGCAAAGCCTTGTGGGGGCGCAATTCCCCTATGTATGGTGAGTGAATTTGACTTACCACCAGAGATTATCGATCGCCGGGTACGGAAGATGAAAATGATTTCACCTTCTAATCGGGAAGTTGATATTAATCTGGTAAATGAAGATGAATATATAGGAATGTGCCGCCGGGAAGTGCTAGATGGTTTTTTGCGCGATCGCGCGGCCAAACTAGGCGCAAATTTAATTAATGCCACTGTTCATAAACTCGAGATACCAGGAAACAATACCGATCCCTATACGATTCATTACATTGACCACACAGATGGTATATCACAGGGTATTGCCAAAACTCTGAAAGTGGATCTAATTATTGGGGCAGATGGGGCTAATTCCCGCGTTGCTAAAGAAATGGACGCTGGGGATTACAATTATGCGATCGCTTTCCAAGAGCGAATTCGTTTACCCGAAGACAAAATGGCCTACTATAACGACCTCGCCGAAATGTATGTCGGTGATGACGTTTCGACCGATTTCTACGCTTGGGTTTTCCCCAAATATGACCACGTAGCTGTCGGTACTGGCACAATGCACATCAATAAAGCCAGCATCAAACAGTTACAAGCTGGTATCCGCGCCCGTGCTTCCGAAAAATTGGCAGGCGGTAAAATCATCAAAGTTGAAGCGCACCCCATTCCTGAACATCCCCGTCCCCGTCGTGTCGTTGGTCGCATCGCTTTGGTGGGAGATGCTGCTGGTTATGTTACCAAGTCCTCTGGTGAAGGTATTTATTTTGCCGCTAAATCTGGGCGGATGTGTGCCGAAACCATTGTAGAAACATCTAACAGTGGTAGCCGTATTCCTACAGAAGGCGACCTCAAGGTTTACCTGAAGCGTTGGGATAAAAGATACGGACTCACTTATAAGGTGTTGGACATTCTGCAAAGTGTGTTCTATCGTTCCGACGCTACCCGCGAAGCGTTTGTGGAAATGTGTGATGACCTCGATGTACAACGGCTAACATTCGATAGCTATCTGTATAAAACGGTTGTCCCAGCTAATCCCATCACCCAATTGAAGATTACTGCCAAAACCATTGGTAGTCTAATTCGGGGTAATGCCCTTGCACCTTAACTGAGGGCAAAGGGCTGGAAATTATAAATTACCAATTTTGTGGGGTGGACATCTTGAACGCTTATTAATCAGGGCGTGCAAGATGCTCACCCCACAATATATATTTTTATCATTTGATAGTAAATAGACCCATGTTATAGGGGCAATTCATGTAGACGCAAAGCTGCTTCCCACAGAATATTGCCTCTATGACCAAGTTCTTCAAATAATGTATATCTAGTATTTTTTGTCAATGCGTAAGTTTTTGAAGTAGCCCTTTCAAGGTGAGTAAAAATTTTGCTCAAAAAATTCCTCTTTAATCTCTTAACTCTGTGTTCTCTGCGTCTCTGTGGTTAAATAAATTACTTTTAAACCGCAGAGGCACAGAGAGCGCAGAGAGAAAAACAGAGATTTTACGAGTCACCTTGAAAGGGCTAGTTTTTGAAGTAGCCCTTTCAAGGTGGTGAAATTTTTGGACAATAATTTCTCTTTTCTCTGTGTTCTCTGCGTCTCTGTGGTTATATAAATTACTTTGAAACCGCAGAGGCACAGAGAAGCCAGTGCGTTGGGCGGGTTCCCCGACTTGTTAGCTCTTAGCGTTCCCGAAAGAATTAACGGCAGTGCAAAGAGTCTCAACGTCCAGAGGATATCTCAGACTCGCAACTGAAGGCGATCGCTCCAGGCTGTTAAAGTCAGGTGAGTAAGAGGTCTAGCGATGACTGTTAGGGCAATAGTCGTAGTTGCCAAAAGGACAAGCAAAAATAATCTTCAGCCTGTTTTTTAAGAATTTACTACGCTAGAAACGCTGCATAACGTGGATTGAGAGGGCAAAATAGAAAACATGACAATTGAATCCGATTCCTCTAATCTACCAACCCCAGAACCTATCCCCGAAAACGATTTGCAGCCTGATGACTTTGACGGAAGTGCAACTGAGAAAAACCTAAGCTCAGAAGTACTGGCGACACAACAAGCACTAGCGGCGATCGCGTCTTTAAAATCTCCGCAATATACAAATGCTTTACAACAAGCCCGTTCTGAGGTCAAGCAACCCACTCCCAAACAACTCACAGTTAAGCCGAGGGCATTGCTGATTACTCTAATAGCGATCGCCATCACCTTTATTGGAATTATCCTCAATAACTGGATCGTTGGCATTATCGGAACACTGATAACTTTGCTGTTATCCCTGGCGATATTATTGCCTTGGTTCCAAGAAGTTTTAGACGAGTGGTTTTCACCCCAAGAACGCACCCTGTTTGTAGCCTTTTTGGGACTATTAGTAGCCATCATCGGCTTGATCAGATTCACAGGTGTGGGCGATCGCTTACTGCTTTGGGGACGCCAGATTGACTGGGACATTGCTGGAACCCTAGCAGATTGGTTTGGTGCTTTGGGGCAAATTCTGATCGCCGTCATCGCCGTTTACGTGGCGTGGCGACAATATGTTATTTCCAAAGACTTGACAATTCAGCAAAACCTGCTAACGGTTCAGCAAAACATCATCACCCAGCAACAGACAATTGATTCCTATTTCCAAGGCGTTTCAGACTTAGTATTAGATCAAGAAGGATTATTAGAAGATTGGCCCCAAGAGAGAGCGATCGCCGAAGGACGCACTGCGGCAATTTTAAGTAGCGTAGATGGCAGTGGTAAAGCGAAAATTCTCCGCTTTCTCTCACGTTCCAAGTTGCTCTCACCCTTACAACGCGATCGGCTATTAGGTCGAGCCATTCTCGACGGGTGTGGCGGATATGCAGAAGACCGCCTAGAAGGTGTGCGTGTCATCGATTTAGGCGTAACGCTAGCCGCAGCAGACCTTTCTGGTACTGATTTGCGTTGGACTGACCTGAGCGAAGCTAATCTTGTCCGCGCTAACCTGAGTGGTTGTGATTTAGTAAAAGCCAACCTCTCCCGCACAATTTTATATAATGCTAATCTCACTGGTGCTGACATCAACGGGATTCGCCTATTCTATGGTGTAGTAGATAAAGCATCACCCCGTAGTCGCACTCAACCACCAAATTATCAAACCGGCGAACAAACTGGCGCTGTAGTGGAAAATGCCGATTTCAGTAATGTGCAACGGATGTCTGAGTCTGCACGTTGCTACTGTTGTACTTGGGGTGGCGAAAAAACTAGAGCTACTATTCCTGGTGGTTGTGAAGGTATTCCTAATAAGTTGGGAAGATAATTATAAGACTAGATAAAAAATTAGTTAGCCGCATTAAAAATCTGCTGTGCAGTTAAATTTAATTGGGGAAAGGTAGGTGATGAAATCGCGGTGTTACCTTGAAACGCTGTCATTTGATATTCACCATCAACTAATTCGCATATAAAAATAGTTGGTTGTTTGGGATTACCGATGAACTTTCTTGCACCCAATGCAGCATAATCAGCAATCCAATATTCAGGAATGCCCATTTCTTCATAATCCCTAAATTTATTGTAGTAATCATCTCGCCAGTTGGTTGAAACAACTTCGATGACTATTGGAACCGATGCTGCTTGGCTTACTGTTGACTGTTTTTGAAAAAGCGGTTCATTGTCGAGATTATCAAGATTTAGCAGCAACACATCAGGCGAATAAGCGGATTCGGCAGAAGGAGTTTTGACTAATGCAGTTTTGGGGATTCCATAGGGTAAACTTAAGGCGATCAAACTCCACGGTTAATTTCCGCGACAAAAATGCAATAACTTTTTCATGCGCTCCGGTTGAGGGTGGTATTTCAACAATTATTCTTTTGTACAGTTCATAGTATTTACCATCATTGGGATACCATTCAATAAATTCATTGAAAGTGATTAATTTGGGCAACGCTTGGGTCATAATCTTACCTCCATAGAATGTTTTACTTTATCATGCAATAAATATTGATTTTTGGTTGAAAAAATTCGCATTTTTGTTGTACATATTCAATTGCAGATTGCAAGGTATTTAAACCGCAGAAGTACAGAGAGTACAGAGAAAAAACAAGAGATTTTAGCACTTACCTTGAAAGGGCTAGTTATACCAATTTTTGATTAGCTTTAAGCACTGTAAATATTTATCCTCAAAGAGCGCCACGTGTTTCTCAATTTTTAACTATAGCTACCCGCAACAAATATCTCTTCTGCGGTTAAATTCAGTCCGGGAAATGTTTGGGAAATGAGGCGTTCTGTTCCCCTAAACTGCTGTCCTTCATAAGTTCCATCGACTAACTGATAAATTGTAATCACAGGTTCTTTGGATAAGCCAATGTAGCGTTTGCCTCCTAGACCTAGATAATCCGCGATCCAGTACTCCCCAATACCTAAAGCTTCGTAGTCTTCAACTTTCCGAGCATAGTCATTCTGCCAATTAGTACTGACAACCTCTACTACTAACTTTACAGACTTGCCTAGTGTAATAACTGGCTCAGTTTTCCATAATGGTTCATTTGCCAAACTCGTCTGATCAAGAATCACAACATCGGGTCTAAAGGCTGAATTTTGACCTAATGGCTTAATTAGGCATTTCATGGGAATAAACCAAGGCAAGTTGAGCAGATCAATTGCTACGTTAAGCTTACGATTAATTAACCCAGCAACCTGTTCATGAAGTCCAGTAGGTTCCAAGTCGATTATTTCTCCGTCAATTAACTCGTAGCGTCCATCATCCAGATAGCCAGCAACGAATGTCTCAGAGCTAATAGTACCTGTATTAATAATGGCTGAGACCATAGACATTTGTCCTTCCAGGTTCAGAACAAGAGCAGGTATTGCTGCTCTTGATTATTCTAACTATCTTTGATTAGGCAATTGACTAATATGCTTCAAAATCTGGAGTAGACTAGACAACTTATTGCCCCCGTTACGGACACCAAAAATGTAAGTTAGTGAGTTTTGATAGGTCATCTTATCACTCTCGAAATAATTCTTCCGAATTAACTAACTCTAATCCATAGAGCAATATTAGTTACTCTAGTGTGGCGTTTTCCGCAGCAAGAGTTGGAGTTATTGTGTTAATTAAGTAGTAGAAAAACCTACCAGTTTAGTAATTCTCGCCTTCAGGTAGAGTGAGAATTTCAACGCCATCTTCAGTTACAGCTAAGGTATGCTCACATTGAGCAGAAAGCTTGCGATCGCGCGTTACCGCAGTCCACTTGTCGCTGAGAACTTCGACTTCGTAAGTACCTTCATTAATCATTGGCTCAATAGTAAAAACCATCCCCGGTCTCAGGCGCTTGCCTTTACCGCGAGTACCATAATGAGGAACATCCGGTGCAGTGTGAAAAATGTTACTGATGCCGTGTCCAACAAAATCTCGCACTACAGAAAAGCCTTGCCCTTCAGCATACTCTTGAATAGCTGCACCAATATCGCCAATGCGTGCCCCAGGTTTCACTTCAGAAATACCCAGACGCAAACACTCCTCTGTCACCTCTACCAGCTTTCTCGTTTTTGGGGAAGGAGTGCCAACAAAAAATGTCTTGGATGTATCGCCGTGATACCCTTCAACAATGGGCGTTACATCAATATTAATAATGTCACCGTCTTTGAGAATCTGCTTGGCGTTAGGAATGCCATGACAGATTACCTCATTGACACTGGTACAAATCGATTTTGGATAACCCTTATAGCCAAGAGGTGCACTTTTTGCGCCATGCGCTTGCGTCCAACGTTCGGCTTCATCGTTTAGTTCAAGAGTGCTAACCCCTGGTTTCACAAACGGTTCCAGATGCTGAAGGAGTTTAGCAGCTAAACGCCCAGCTTGACGCATTTTCTCTATTTCTCGTTGGGATAATATAACAATTAGTTCAGTTTTCATTAACTTTTATCTAAAGTATCTTTCATAAACATAGTTAACCCTGTCTGTGCAGCTCTTTGTGCAGTATCAGCAACCTTTAGGGTATACAAGCTCTCCTCTGGGGTAACGTACAAAGGAGTCCCGTCAAAAAGATGGTCTAACACCATAGCTGTATCTTTGGCGAACAAACCCCGGCGAGGCCCAACCTCTATAGGTGTTGTTTCTCCTGGCTGGACGAATATTCCGGTGTCGCCATCAAAAATTAAACCACCTTTTTCACCGTGAACTTCAAACTTGCGTTCTGATTGCCAAATACTTTCGCCTTTGCCATACACTACTTGGGCTAAAAGTCCACTGTTAAAGGACAGTTCACTAGTGCAGAAACAAGTTCGGTAATATTCCGGTTCTATTTCCCAATATCGCTGGTGACAGTTAACAGTAAATACTGTACCAAATAAATCGATGAGACGATGTAGGCGAGACAGGGCCCCAATTAAGGGAAAACCGAACAACTCGTGGTTATAAGTCCATTTGCGGGGTGCAGGATTCTGGGGATTGATGGTGCTGTAGCGAACATAAAACACTTCACCAACTTTGTCTAAGTTTTGCTTCAAAGCTTGATGCAAACCACCCAAAAGTTCCAGATGTTCGACGTGTAGGAGTTTTTGTTGTGCTTTGGCTAAGGCAATCAGTTCCTCAGCTTCAAATACATCCAACGAAAGAGGATACTCTATAATTACATGTTTGCCGTTGGTAATTGCTGCACGAGAGATCGCACCATGATCTCGATTAATAGTGGAGATCGCTACTAGGTCTATATCTTCACGTTCTACCAGCTCTTGCCAAGTATTCAAGACTTCAATCTGGTACTCTCTGGCAAAGTTTTCGGTTTTTTCTCTTGTATGACCAACAACTGCGACTATGTGCGATCGCTCATCATGGAACAACGCCTCAGCCCGAAACTTTGCCGCATACCCAGTACCTACCAAACCTACACGCACTCTTGCTTTTTCCAAAGCTGCTTCTGAATTATACATGATCCTCATTAGTTCTGTTTTTGATCTTCCCACGCTTCTAGTGGTGAGATTCTCTCTTCATGGGGTTTACCAGTCTAGACTCTACAACATTCGTCCTACCCCCTCAAGAACAAATAAGACTTTATTGGAAGCTAGATAGAATTACGTATACTCAAAAAGGCAGACTTCAAAAGAAAACCCTCTTTTAAATCATAATGTCAGAAATTTGTCAATACAATGAACTAAAAAATGGCAAAAGAAAAATTACATCTTTACTGTACTGTTATGTTTCTTTCATTTAGAACGGGCGCGTCTAAATCAGATTAGATAAATGAAACAGCCCTACTTTTTAAAGGAGTTGGGGAATCTCTTCTACGTAAGTCCTACAAAATATCGGTAACATTAATCTTGCTCATGTTTCTTTTGCGTAAATATAACTTTTTCTAATCACAACCTGACTAGGGTAGAAAATAATATAAAGAAAACTTATCGGGATTAAGTAACTAAATTTCATTACTAATCGGGTTCAATTTCCAGTTACATCGTTTAATTTTTCTCGTAGTATCAGAATTGAAGCAAATTTAAACCAGCGGCTAATTCCACAGAACAGCCGTGACCTTTGCCTTAAGATAACTTATACTGCCGTTTTCAAAAGAGAGGATTACTCAATGCCAACTTATAAAGTGACACTACTCAACGAAGCCGAAGGTCTGAACCAAACACTTGACGTTGATGATGATGTCTATATTCTAGATGCTGCCGAAGAAGCTGGTCTTGACTTGCCCTACTCTTGCCGCGCTGGTGCTTGCTCGACCTGTGCAGGTAAAATCACCAAGGGTACTGTCGATCAGGGCGATCAGTCATTCTTAGATGATGAACAAATAGAAAAGGGATATGTACTGACTTGTGTTGCTTACCCAACCTCTGACGTAACAATCGAAACTCACAAAGAAGAAGACCTTTACTAAGAGTTAAGCGACTCAAACATAAACCTCTTGCAAGAGTTACTAATGTCGACGAAATAGAAGCAGAATATCCAGAGTTAACACCTTTGCAATGCAATACCGTGTGTACCTCTGAAAGCGACTTTGACAAAAGGTCTAATTTTATGATGAGCAGGAACACAAGATTGACTGTGTTCCTGCTTAATTTTTTCAGAATGGAGTTTCCTCTCTATTTTTTGCCTTTTCTTAACTCCCGACTCCTAGCTCAAGATGCAACTTGAATGCCAATAGCTCAAAGCTTAATCTCTTTGTTGAGAATTTGAATCTGAGTACCAGGATAGTAAAATTGGAGAATTTTTGGGCTTGACCAACCTAGTTTCGCTAAATTCTGAGCGCCAGTTTGACTCAAGCCGACTCCATGTCCTAATCCACCACCAATAAAAGCGTATCCCCAGAGTTCCGGTTTGCCTTTGTTCAGGGGTTGGATGTAAAAAAGCGTACTTGTAGGGGCTGCAAAAGCACTGCGAACTTCGTCTTTGTGTAAAATAAAGGTGCTGCGATCGGTTTTAACTGCAAGTTCCAGGATACGTCCACTCTGGCTTCGCTCCACTACTGCCATAGCCTGAATTGTTTTAAATTTGGCATGGGGACTGTTTTTCACCTGTAAAAATTTCTGCAAGTCCTTGATAATATCCTTTAAAGGGGTTTCCTTATGCCAACGAAACATATCCCACTTGCTTTCATTAAATCCTTGTTGCGTATTAATAAATTTCTGGAAATTCTTTTCATTTGCTAAATTCTGCTTAGAAAAGTCCCAAAAATTAGTTGGAGCATCCAGTACAGGGCGCAAATAGGGACGATCGTCGCCATTCCAGACATCGCTAAAGGAAGCAGTGACGCCACCAGTGGTAGAAGAATACAGAGCGTCTACTAGTTCATTTTTATAAGTTAGTACTTTACCCCTAGTTGAGGCAATCGCTTGGTCTGTTTTGGCAGCTGCTCCCTTCAACCCATAATAAACTTGGCAGTGAGTATCAGCACACAACTGATAGTTATCTGCTGCAAACCTGCGTAAATTTCTCAAGGCATAAGTCCGGGCGAGAATTGCCTGGGCTTCCAGCGCTGCTGTTGGTGCATCCGTGCCTATTTCGTAAGGCACAACCCCACGCAAATAAGTTTCTAAAGGTACTTGATTAACTAGAGTGTATGTGCCGTATGCATTTGGCTGCAAATTCACTCGCCCGGCATAAAGACGAGCATTTTCTGGTTTTTCGCTTTTATTCACCCGAATCAAGTTTTTCTCAGTGCTAATTTCCAAATCATTCGGGCTGTAGCGATTGCCATCCACCACCCAACTGACTCGCGGCACTTGTTTTAAAATTTTAGTATCAAGATATACTTTTTCTTTGGTAGAAGATTGGATGTTTTGTAATAACAAGCGTCGCAGTAAAGGAGTGCTGTAAACATCTCGTTTTGCCCAAACTTGCCAGCGTTCTGGCTGGGCTATTTCCACTTCCATTCCCTGAGAACGCCATTTATTCGCACTATCTTCTGCGGTTTCAAAAGTGCGGTATGTGCCCAAAATTACCACTTCTTCGACTGCTGGCTGGGGTAAAGCTTGCATGACTGTTTCCAGCTTTACAGGGTTCTTGGTAACTAGGGTTTGCTGCTTATTGCCCGCTTTAAATTTTAGCTTTAAGCGATCGCCTTTTATGGGTTCTAGTTGCAGCTTGGCTGTGGCTTCGGCGCCAAATCGCTGCACAATCCCAATTTTCAGTTCTATATCCTGGATGTTGCTCTCAGGCCCTGATGCAGCCGTCAGTCCCAATAGATAAAATGTTGTCAGCACAGTGTGGGGAAAACGCCAAAACGAAAATTTCATGGCCACCTGATAGCGTTCGCGTAGCGTCTCCAAGAGTTGCGATCGTGAGTAATCTCTCGTAGAGAGGGTCTTCTGCCCCTTAATGAGTCGTTGGAGCTGATTTTCCAATTGCTTTGTAGCGCGGTTTTTTTGTCGCATGAATGCTCCAATGATACCATTACCAATTTTGCCCTAAATACTAGTTGCAAAACGAAGTCATAATGACTATGATTTATTTAGAGACAAAAAACAGAACTAGTTGGATAAACTCTTTATGGTTAAAGTCCAAGAAATTCCATTAAATCAGATAAAACGGCCATTGCCCCGTACAAACGATCCAAATAAAGTCCAAGCCTTAATGGAATCGATTGCGGCGATTGGGCAGCAAGAACCTATTGATGTTCTAGAAGTAGATGGACAATATTATGGCTTTTCTGGTTGCCATCGGTATGAAGCTTGCCAGCGTTTAGGCAAAGAAACCGTTTTAGCCAGAGTCCGTAAAGCACCCCGTAGTGTTTTGAAGATGCACTTGGCATAGAGAATGAGAGTAGGGAGGCAGGGGGAGCAGGGGAAGAAGAGAGAATAATTGCTATGCTAGCTCCTGACTAATGTCCAATGCCCAATGCCCAATCCCCAATTTCCAATCCCCAATTACATATAACCTAATTAGGAGAAAATTATGTCATCGAAAGTAACAGTCAAAAATGTAAATATCGGCATTGACGAGGCGAGTAGGGCTAAAATTGCCGACGGTTTATCTCACCTGTTGGCTGACACTTATACACTGTATCTGAAAACTCATAACTTCCATTGGAATGTAACGGGGCCGATGTTCCAAACGTTACATTTGATGTTTGAGACTCAGTATACAGAATTAGCCTTAGCAGTTGATTTAATAGCCGAAAGAATTAGAGCGCTTGGCTATCCCGCACCAGGAACCTACAGCGAATATGCCAAACTGAGTTCGATTCCAGAAACTCCCGGAGTTCCTAAAGCTGTGGAGATGATCCGCTTATTAGTGGAAGGACAAGAAGCCGTAGTCAGAACTGCACGGTCTATTTTCCCGGTGATAGAAGAAGTTAACGACGAACCTACCGCCGATTTATTGACTCAACGGATGCAAGTACACGAAAAGACCGCTTGGATGTTGAGAAGTTTACTGGAAGAATAGGAATTAGGGAATAGGGAATGGGGCATAGGGCACAGGGAATAGCGGATAGAGAAAAAACTTAATCCCCAATGCCCAATACCCAATCCCCAATGCCCAATGCCCAATACCCAATCCCCAATGCCCCATACTCAAAAGTTGCAAGATTTAATGCAACAGGTAGGTATTTCTAGTTTTAAAGGGCTGAGTCGCGCTGCTGGTGTCTCAGAGCGTCAACTTTTGCACTTACGCCAAGGAAAGTTAGAGCAGATGCGGGTAGATGTGCTGCTCAAGCTGTCGTCAGTGCTACAGATGTCATTGAATGAATTAATCGCAACTTTTTCAACCGTAGAGTTGTTACAAGATAAAACAGCGCCTACTCAGGAATTGTTACAAGAAATTACAGATTTAAGAAGAGAGTACGATCGCTCCCAGTTTCAATTAGAACAACAGCGAGAAATATTACTACAAGAACTCCAGCAGTCGAGCTTGCAACTGCTGGAGTCTTTATTATTGCAATGGCCAACAGCAGCACAGAAAGCGCAGGAAAATCCCCAGCTAGCAGCAGTCAAAATAGTACCGTTGGTGCAGAAACCCCTGGAAAAGCTTTTACAGGCGTGGGGAGTGGAAGCGATCGCACCTGTGGGAGTAGAATTACCTTACGATCCCCAACTGCACCAATTGCTGGAGGGAACCGCACAACCTGGAGAAACAGTCAAAGTCCGCTACACTGGCTACCTTCAAGGTGAGAAGCTGCTTTACAGAGCCAAAGTAAGTCCTGTTTGAGGCAGTGAGGAGTTAGGAGTAAGAAATTCACAACTCTTTACTCTTTGTATTGTCTGTCGAGAAATGAGAGATATTGGGAATACTTAAGATAGCAGAGGCAATCGCCTTTTTAAAGCCTTGGTTTCGGTTCTAGCTTGCTTGGCGCTCTTGAAACCTAAATTTTTGGCTCTAGGGCGGTAGTCCAGAGATAAATTCTTTCAATTATGTAAGTAATTGGACATAAATAAAGGTAGATCCTAGTTACTATCATAAGCACTCAGGGAGAAAAAGCTACTGCTAGACTCGGTTTAGCTATGCGTAGCCCGCCCCAGGCATCGCTACGACTAGTTGAATTTTGAATTGCTCAATGACAGCTACTATCATGAGATTGATTGGAGAATCTCCGTTTTGCAAAAATTTTTGGTAAATAATCTGAAAAGCAGTAAATTCAGCTTGTATATAAGTAAGTATATATCTAAATCTATGAGATGCAATTAAGCTGGCGCTAAAAAATTAATATACATGATAAAACATCAAATCAACGAACGGCTTATAAATTGGTCATTTCAACATTTTTGCAAAACTAAATATACCAGCTTTTTATCATGCCAAGTTACTTAGCGTGTTTATTTATAATTGGTCTATTTCTAGTAAGAAAACTATACTTAATTAAGCTAATATTTTTTTAGAATTACAAAAAACTAGAGTCAAAATTTTATAATTAATCTTTATCTTTACTGATTAATTATCAATGATTGCTCAACATTTAATCTTGAAATTTATTTTACAAGCATTTTCAAATGTTCTATAATAGCGAAATCAGAGTATTATTTACATAACGCAGAGTGACATAATTATGAGAGAACAAGTAAAAGTTATTAAGCTCAGTGGTAATTTGAATGCCACAACTTCACAAGACTTTCGACAAAATATCACTGATATTCTAGAAACGGGTGCGAAAATTGTGTTAGTTGATTTTAAAGATGTAACGTTTATGGATAGTTCAGGTTTAGGAGCTTTAGTATTAGCTTTCAAAACCTTGCGAGCAGCCGATACTAAGCTTGTTCTTTGCTCAATTAATGAGCAAGTCAGGATATTATTTGAACTGACTAATATGGATAAAGTATTTGAAATATTTCCCAGTCAAGATGCATTTAATCAGGTTTTAGTCTCTAACACGTAATTAATCAAACTTCATTTGCAAAATAGATAAATCATCATCAAAAGCATCTTTGGAGTTCAGAGCGATTAAATAACTTAGTACGCGATCGAGTTGGTTATCAACAGTATCTTGTAAGCTAACCAGGAGCTGAATAAAAGCATCCAAACTCCAAAGTGTGCCGTCTGATTTAGTTATTTCATAAGCGCCATCACTAAAAATATAAAGGGTACTGAATTTTTCAATATTGCAAAACCCATCAAGATATTTTGCCTCTGGAAACATGCCAACTGGCATACCAGGGGTTTTCAATAGTTGAACTTCAGATTTTCTTGGAGATGGGCCGGTTACTAAAACTGCTGGTGGATGACCTGCACTAGCATAAATTAACTGGCGGTTGATTCGGTTGTAAACTCCGTACCAAATCGTAAAATATTTGTCATTTTGATAATTCATCTGGAAGGTATCATTCAAAGCCCTCAATACATCACTAGGTTGATAATAATTTAAACCTTTGAGGGCACGGGAACGCAGCAGATTTAGCACTGAAACAGAAGGAAGAGTAGCTTTGAGTCCATGTCCGGCAGTATCGAGCAAGTAAATTGCCAAATAGTCATCATCGAGCCAATAGTAATCGAAACAGTCACCGCCGAGTTGTCGCGAGGGAATAAATCGAAAATTTATATTGAAGGGTTCAGTCATAGAAAGAGGTAGCAGCGATCGCACATATTCTGCTGCCTCTGACATTTCTGATTCTAGAAGCAACTTTTGAGCCTGCAAATCTCTACTCAACTGATGCAGGCGTAATCCTGCTCTTACTCGTGCTTGTAATTCATTATGCTCAATAGGTTTAGATATAAAATCATCAGCACCAGCATCTAGACCTTTGACGCAATCAGCAACGGAATCTAAGGATGTTAATAAAATAAAGAATGTGGTGAAAAATTTGGGGTCTGTCTTAATGCGGTGGCAAACTTCCAGACCAGTCAACCCCGGCATAATCCAATCACAAATAATTAATGCTGGACTATAAGCTAGTGCCTTTTCTATTCCTTCCTCGCCGCTACTGGCAGTAACTACTTCATAACCCTGTTTTTCTAACATCCTTTTCAGGAGTGTTTTTATTGAATAGTCGTCATCAATTATTAGTATTTGAAACATAGAAAGTCGTTGAAAACACTCATTAATAATTTTTTGTCAAAATAGGAAATAAAGTAGTATCAATACAGAAATGCTGCTATAGCGCTTATCGTACCCCAGAGGAAGACGTTACGCGTCTATCTATGCAATAGATGACATTACTTCGATTCCTCTCTCCTAAAAATAGAGAGTTCCCTCAGTTGTAGCAACTGGTGCAAGGATTTGAGGGTTTGGTCTCTATTAGACTCAAATGAGAAGCGCTATAACTCATTTCTATTTACCCATCGAATTTACGACTGTTTAACAGTCATAAAATATTATGGTGCTGCCAGAGGATTTAGCCATAAAAGGATATTGCTTTTTAACTGATTCAAGTCACGATATGCTTCTTGCTTAAACCATTGCCCTAAAGCGTCAAAGGGAGTAAAAGATGTTCCCGTTTGCCATTTAATATCTTGACCTAAAGGTGTTGTATGATTTCCTGGTAACGTTTGCGCTGTTACCATCTCATCAAAACGTTCTTGCAAGATTTTGGTTAAAGCTGCCGACTGATCGATGGTGTCATTACTAAATTTTATTAATAAATTGCGCCGGATATTGTAACGCTCTTGGACAAGTTTGTTAGTTTCCAATGGCGAGGGGGTAAACTCGATTTTCAAAGTAGAATTAAACTGCTCTACTAAGGGGATAGCTTCTTTAGCGGCGTAGTTGTTGAAAGATATTAAAATATTGCCTGCACGTTCTACTTTAAAAAGGCTACCAATCAGCAAGTGAAGTTTACAGCCCATACTGTGTCCAACGCCGTAGATGGGGAAGTAAAGCTTGCGTAATTCCCCAGAATCATGCAATCGTTCGAGGGTGCGGTCAAAGTTTAACAGCACAGATTTTGCGATCGCAGTATGATCCAATGTATTGACGAAAGGCGTAGCAATTACAACATAGCCTTTACTTGCCAGTTGTTCGAGTAACCAGCGATAAGTGATGTGCGGTGCAGTGGCGACAAATGCACCTCCTAAAAAATGAACGATACCTATGGGATTTCGGGGAATGATTACCCAGTTCCCTCTAATTTCTTTCCAGTCCATGCCGATAAGCGATCGCTTGACGAATATTCTTTATGTTAGACCGGGGATTGCAACCGTGGGAAAGATTATGGAAAAAGCCATTGATAATCTTTGGTGCGTAGGTTGGAAACCAATCCACCCAGCAGCATCTATGGACTAACGAAAAGCAGGCACCTACGCTTCCAACTGCTTACTTCGTGCTGTTGACCGTAGCGGGGCGTTTAGGCGATGCTGAGTGAACTCAGGAGTGCTTTTTAAATTCCTTTTACAAAACTTAATTACGTTAGCGAGTCTGCGATCGCTTTTAGCGTCTCGTAGAAAGCTTCATTACGAATTATCTTAACGCTGAGTCTGTAATCTTTTCATCTCGTATTGTACATCTAATGCAATTTGTAATGCTTCATTGAGTAACCTTCCATGCTCAGTAGCCTCCTCAGTTACTTGCATAGCTGTTAAAGTTGCTAAATTGTTGACAAATAGTTCTGTATTACTCAGGATAAAATTCTTATTCTCTCTCAAAATCCTTTCTGTCTTTAAAGCGCGAACTAAATCATCTTTGGTGAGTTTAAGTGCTTCGATTACATCCTCTCTTTCCTTTATAATCACTTCTGGATTACCAGCTTCTTCTATTTGGTCATTGATATCTATAACTCTAATAACAGTATTATATCTATTAACCTCATTTAACAGGATTTGTAGAGATTTTGTCATATTAGCTTTCACAAGCTTACTTCTACTTTTCCAGATAAAATATAAAATGCTTTGTGTCAGACCACCAATCCAAAGACCTAAGAAAATTAATAATATCCATGATGGAATTGTTATCCACGTAACAAACATTTTAATAATTATATCAAATAAAATATAGACGAAGACAAATGTAGAAAATCCAATAAAAACTACAGTTGCTCCTTCAGAGCTTTTAATTTTTTGTAAATATATATTGGCTAATCTCTTGAGAGGATTTGTAATGATTAAAAGTTCCCCACTGACAGGTAAATTAGTCAGCTTTTGCAGATCATCCTGACTAATTTCCAAGCCCTGTAAATCATCCCGCACAGCTTTTAAACCCTTGCCAGAATAGTTATTTAATCTAATATAGCAATCAAATTTCTAGAATGCTGGCATTTTGTCTAAACTTTTTCAGGTAAATTAATACTTATAGGCAATGTCAAGATTTTTGTACAATACGATACTACTTTGCCAAGATAATTATTTACAGCAGAATTCTGAATGGGCTACGCCCCGCTGCGCTAACAGGAGTAAAACACGCTTTATACCTGTGTAACAAACTTAGCTTGTGTACCTCAGCAACTTGAAATCTTCTTGAGACTATAGCAATCCTAACTTATTCATGAGAAACAAGATCCCCAACTTATTTAAGAAATCGGGAATTTGCGGGTTACAATTCTCACAAATCAAATAGGATTGCTATGTAATAGTCAGGATAAAAAACAAATTAATTATCTGTAAATAAAATCAAAAGGCAATAGGTTATTGTTCTGGCAAACGGTGATTTAATAATGGAAAAATCCGCAAAAACGGACTTTATTTGTTGAGTTAGAACTAATCATGTCTTATTCGTTACATTAACTTCGCTTTGGATAAGGTTGTTTCTGTTTTGAAACACCAGGCTGAGGGTTTAAAAATGGGGGGATGGGACAGTCTAGTGTCATAGCGATCGCTCTGAGTAAATCTCCTTCTGAAGGGGTAACTTTGTGATCTAATAGTACAGTGTGGGCACAAGCATCAACAATAGCCTGTTTGAGTTCAGGAGTGGCAAGACGCAGGCGCTCAATACTTTTCTTGAGTTCAGTAAAATTACAGCTTAATGGTATTTCTGGTTTTTCTTGCTCTCCGGCTTTGGGAAGTCGAAAAACTCCAGAACGAAAAGCATAGGCGATGTCTTCAGTAGACGCATCAGGTTGAGAGTGTCCGACACGGGCAATTACGGACAATACTAATAGACTATCTGGCCAAATCTGTTCGATGGAGGTGAATTCTACCGTTGTAGTAGATGTGGGATTTATACTAGGTTGCAGACGATGCCATAGTATTAACTGCAACACAACAATTCCAAACTATTTCTATCTCTTTTTTCTGTGTACTCTGTGCCTCTGTCTGCGGTTGACTAAAAATTGTAGCCAGATATGTCACCCATGAATCTGCATAAATAGGGAATAACCACTGACAGCAAAAATAAAAAGGATGGCGGCAGGAAAAATTACTACATCCCTGACAATAAATAAAATCCAATCTTTTCTTAGTTCTTGTTTAAACTTGAGTTCTCGCAGTTTTTGCTCAAGTTCTACGTCTTCTTGTGACTGCAAGTTGACAGGTGACAAACTTAGCGGATTATCGCCTTTGCTGGCAATTCTTTTTGATAAATCTGTTATATCTGTCATGCTATTGAGATACTGATATTACTTAGTGTCTCATAAAAAAGAGCCAGAGAGTTAGTTCTCTGGCTCAAAGCTGGAGACAAAAGAATCATCAAATAAAGGCTAACTTGGGTAAGAACCTAGATTCTTCCCAGGTTATGCAACCCTAAGATAGCTCCCACTCCTAAGATATGACCAAAAGCGGCAGTTGCTAAAAGGGCTGGCAAACCAAAATTACCAAAGAAATTGGCTGAGGGTAGTTTTGGTTCTGCGTTGGGATACTTGATGCTAGATTTGCCAAAGGCAATGGCAACGATATTAGCAATAATCATAATCAGTCCAACTGTAGGACTCCATTGCAGAGGTGTAGTTGCAGCAGCGAGTAAGGTTGAAGTCAACACCTAGATTTGCTCCTGAAATTTATTAATGGTTGAAAACATAATCTGAAACTTTCCGAAGCAAATTCAAGAAATTACCCGATTTTGCATCAATATTTAACAGTTATTCTTACTACTTAATACAATATGAGTTCAACGCAGTGAGCTGATTGTGCTAGCTAGTTTGTATTTCAAGGTCTGAAACAAGCAACCAGTTAGTCTTGATTTATACTTACAGCAGAATTCTAAATACAGAATGGGCTACGCCCCGCTGCGCTAACAGGAGTAAAATACGCTTGATACCTGGGTAACAGACTTAACTTGCGTACCTCCCGAACTTAAAATCTGCTGTAGATAAAAGTGATTCCGATAAAATTATGTCAATCTATCTATAGAAATCTGTGCAGGAGTTACGAACAAAATGATCCCCAAATTTTTGAAGGATACAGTTGAAGTCAGAAATTTAAGCAGCGGATTCACCTTTCGGTAGATTTAGACAGAATCATCAAAATTGTATATTTGGATGTGCTAACACATAATTTGCCACAAAACCTCATGCTAAATCAGTAATTTCAAGATCAACAGATGAAATTTTGATTGAATCTAGTTAATTTGTTCCTTAAGTTCCTCAAAAGCCATGACATCCCCTGAGCCTCAAACTGATTTTGGAGAAAAAGCTCCACAAACGTCATTTGAGCCACCTTCTGGAAAACGGCGGTGGCTTTGGTTGAGTTTAGCCGCACTTCTATTGTTAGGGGGCGGAGCAACTCTATGGCGTTTACTCACTCCGCAAAATTCAGCACCTTCAACTGCTAACGCTCAACCTCAAGGGGTAAGAGTCAAAATATCAACAGTACAAAGCGGCATAATTGAGGAAAGTTCAGATTTTATTGCTAGTCTAAAATCCCTGCGTTCAGTCACGCTCCAGCCGAGGATTCAGGGTCAAGTTAGCCAGATACTTGTCAAATCAGGAGATCCAATCGTCGAAGGAGCAGCAATTCTCCAAGTAGATCCTACATCACAGGCAGCGATCGCTAGGAATAATCCTGTGCCTCAAGCATTTTTAATGCAACTGGCAAATGCCCGCGCCACACTCAAATCTTTAGAAGCAGAACGACCATCCTACGTTGCGAATCTGCAATTGTACCAGCAGAACTACGATAAGTTTGTCAGCCTAGCTGAACAAGGAGCCGTGTCTCGACAGACTAGCAATCAGTTTGCTAATCGGCTCGCTAATGCTAAGACTAGTCTGGATGCAATTGATTCCAGGATTCAAGCACAACGAGCCACCATCTTAGAGGCTGAAAAATCTTTGCAGCAATCTAATGTAAATATTCAAACACAACAGCCCCAGTCTGACAAAATTACCGCTCCTTTTAGTGGCACAGTTGGCAACATCCCTGTAAAAGTCGGTGATTTAGTTAATACTTCTACACCATTAGTTAATATTACGCAAAATCGACCTTTAGAAGTGAATATCTCTGTACCACTACAGCAAGGTCCCAAATTGCGTAAGGGTATGCCAGTAGAGGTGATGAACACACAAGGTCAAAAGCTTGGTAGAAGTAGGATATTTTTTATTGCACCTAATGCCAGCAATGAAACACAAACAATACTGATCAAAGCACTTTTTGATAACACTAACGGTCAGCTACGTGCAGATCAATTGGTCAGGACTAGAGTGTTCTGGAATCAGCGCCCCGGAGTTTTAATTCCCACAACAGCAATGACTCGTGTAGGTGGGGACACTTTTGTTTATGTAGTTGAAACAGAGACATCCCCCCAAGGTGTATCTCAACAAGTAGCTCGACAAAGACGAGTGAGGCTAGGCGAGATCAAAGGTAATAATTACCAAGTTATTGAAGGATTACAGCCAGAAGATAAAGTTATTATTTCAGGGTTGCTCAATCTCAGGGATGGTGTTGCGATCGTTCCAGAATTTTAATTAAGGGGAGTAGAGAGGAGGAGCAGGGGAGAAGTCTCAATCTTGTCTCCTACCAATCTTCACCCAAGAGCGTTACTATAGCGATCGCTCTTTGTTGGAGAACTTGTAGAGTAGTCTCTAGGTGTCTATCTATGCAATACACTCTGAACTCACTTCCATTCTTTTCTCCTAATAAAGAAAGCATTGGTGAAATTTTAAGATATAACTCGTTTTGTCAATAGTGATTACGCTGTAAATTATCTATGCTATCGAGTATCTAATTAAGCTTTATAGTAAGTTTTATGGCAAGGATAAACGATGCTTTTAAATATGCGTAGGCGTAGCTAGTCTTGTCTATAAAACGCTATGTGAAGGCATCACAAGCTGGAAATTTACGTTTGTAACCTCGATTTTGATTAAATTTGATCACCACTACTTATTGGCAAATGGTTAATGACCTTAACCTGTCACCAATGAGTAAAAGTAAGCAATTACTTGATTACGTAACAGAGGTAAACAATTATGTCAGTGAAAATCATCCAATCTAAGTGCGGTTTAGTTTTAACTTGTTTACTTGGACAGATAACGTTGTTGGCTGCGCCAGTACAAGCTGGAGTGGAGGGCAAAAGCTACGATGTCAATGTTAATTCGAGTCAGGGAGATAATTTTACTGCTTGTTTTGAATTTAACGCCAATGGTAGCAGCCTTCGTTTTGTTGGACTAGATGCTACTTATAGCCGTACAAATCTAGGTCGGGATCAGAGAAATTGGCAAGCAGTAACAAATCCAAATTCAGAAGAAAGTATCGCACTTAGCGGTCAAGTAAGAGGAGACTTTGTTCCAGACCGGAGGATAAGTGGTAATGCTATCAATTCCCAAGGCACTACTTATACATTTAATGGAACACTCTTATCTGAGCCAACATGTCCGATTGAGATTGAATCCGAGATAGGTCCAGAAAATCCCTTCTTCAAATAATTTAATCCACGCAGATATGATAAACCAGATGAGCTTTTGGTTAACGAAAACAGACAATTTATAAAAGATGTTTGTAGACTATGGTCAAGACAATACTTGTGTCATCAGCACTTAAATTCTGTCAAGTTCGGTAGGGCGTAGTTTACTGCCGTAGGCATTGTGTTTAGCTCAATGAAGACTCAGAAATTCGATTTAGCTCAACATATTCAACAATATTCGCCAAGCCGTAGCAAATCTTAATCTGCTGTGAAAATGTCGCCAAGAGGGTACGTATCCTCACCTTTTGCAAAGTATTTTCATTTCTCCCGCCTGAGAGTTACTTGAATTCGCTGGCGCGATTTTGGCTGGAATGAAGTCGGCAGTTTTAGCAGCGATCGCTAAATTTAACCTTGCTACAGTACCTTTAACAATAGATAATCACTTTAGTTAACCAAAATTAAACTCGATTAATCTATGACATCTTTGACAGGGAAGGTTGCAATTATCACTGGTGCATCGCGGGGAATTGGACGAGCAATCGCACTCAAGTTAGCTGGTAACGGCGCATCTATTGTCGTCAACTATGCGGGGAATGCAGGCAAAGCACAAGAAGTTGTGGCAGAAATTGAAAAGTTGGGAGTAGAAGCGATCGCTATCCAAGCTGATATTAGCAAAGTACCCGACATCAAAAGGTTATTTGAACAAACACTTGAACGTTTTGGTAAAGTCGATATTTTGGTCAACAATGCCGGAATTGCCTTCTATAAACCAATTACTGAGGTGACAGAAGAAGATTTCGACGCGATTTTTGCCATTAATGTCAAAGGCACTTATTTTACTTGCCAACAAGCCACGCAACACATGTCAGAAGGAGGACGGATTATCAACTTTTCCTCATCTACTACGGCGATGATGCTGCCAACTTATAGTGCCTATGTAGGAACCAAGGGTGCTGTTGAACAAATCACGCGGGTACTAGCTAAAGAATTAGGTGCAAAAGCGATCGCAGTTAATGTTATTTCTCCTGGCCCCACGGATACAGAACTGTTTCGAGAAGGCAAAACACAAGAACAGATAGACCGTTTAGCCCAAATGGCGGCTTTTGGCAAACTGGGAGATGTGCAAGAAATCGCCGATGTAGTAGCGTTTCTCGCCAGCGATGAAGCCAGGTGGATCACTGGGCAAAATATTCGTGTCAACGGTGGAATCGCGTGAGGCGATCAAAGCTCTCCTGATAAAAGCGATATTCCCCGTTTTAAAACCTCAGTCAATAATGTGCAATGCCGTAATCGAAATTTCAGCTATGAATTTACCAAAACGCTTAGAACTTAACGCACATTTGAACGCTCCAGATCCAAAAATATTTTATGCCCCTGACGCTACAGGATACCCGACTATCCATTTTTAAAACTTCATACAAATTAAAGCAATCACAGTCATCTCTAAATCAAAAATATAATTTGTTAGTTGTACAATTTTTCGGTTTTATAATTGTCCAAGTAGGAGAACACAGCCGTGCTAGCTTCCGATTAAAACAGATTGCTAAATATGGGATGACAAAGTTTGTATAAAGCATTTATAACTTATACAAATAACGGCTGATTATCCAGTTCTAGAGTCTGTGCTTTTGCAATAAATATCACTTATCAGGCATTAAAAAATTATGGATTTGTCCAACTTCACTACACTCCAAAACTTAGAAGCAGCCTTCGGTGGTGAATCGATGGCAAATCGTAAGTATCTGTTTTTTGCAGATGTAGCGCGTCAACTTGGATTTACAGACTTGGCAAAACTTTTTAAAGAAACAGCAGATCAAGAAACTGAACACGCTTTTGCACATTTTAAATTGTTGCATCCAGAACTAGTGGTAGAAGATGCAGCTGCTTTAACTGATGAACAAAAGCGGGAAATTGTATCTCGCTGTTTATCTTTGGCAATTGAAGGCGAGACTTATGAATATACCACAATGTATCCAGAGTTTGCCGCAGATGCCCAACGCGATGCCTACGGCGGGCAGAGCCAACGCGACAATCCGGCAGCTGAAGAATTTCTCAAACAAGTTCAAGAATCTACCGATCATGCCAACACATTTCGGGAAGCTGCACACCGTTTTGGCTTGTTAAAATTCATCGAAAATTACCACGCCGATCGCTACACTGAAGCCTTAGAAGTATTAAACGGAGGACAAGCAGCAACCAGAATTGCTGGTGAAGAACCTCAAACTCGTAAATGGATTTGTAGACAATGCAGCATGATTTACGATCCCGTCGCTGGCGATCCTGATTCGGGAATTGCACCTGGTACACCTTTTGAAGAAATTCCTGAAGACTGGGAATGTCCGATTTGCGGTGCTAGCAAAAAAACCTTTAAACCATTTGAGGAGAAAGTTGCAGCTTAAGAAGACAATCAATTAGGCACTTTTTTACCAAATAAACGCGAAGCATCTTAAGAGATGCTTCGCGTTCATAATTATTTATACACAGAGTCTTATGATGGATTTACCAGAAGATAACAGCCAATTTGAACGACAGAAACCAGTTTATCTAGAGCTAAATTTTCAGATTTTTTGTGTTTAAGTATTGCACTTGTAGGTAATTTGTAATTCATTTAGGAAGTGAGAGTCTTCTCAATGCGACGATCGGGGATCAGCCAGATGACTGCAACTAAAGCGTATAATGTACAGGCAAACCATGAGTTTATGAAGGCAAGTGGAATTGCTACAGCATAGACAACTACTGATACTTTTCCTTTGAAATCTTCACCAACTGCGATCGCTAGAGTCGAATCCTTGCCGTGGTAATAAATCAGGGTGCGGGTAAGGATGAAGTAAGCGATCGCAGCCAACAACAATACCGTACCGTAAAGGGCAACTGGCATAGCGGCAAAGTGATTCTCGCCCATCCAACCAGTGACGAAGGGGATTAGCGACAACCAAAACAGCAGATGCAGATTAGCCCAAAGGATATGCCCATTAACATGTCGGACTGCTTGCAGTAGGTGATGGTGATTGTTCCAATAGATGCCGATATAAATAAAACTCAGCACATAGCTCAGAAATACCGGGATTAATGGACGTAGCGCAGCTAAATCGTACCCATGCGGTACTTTGATTTCCAGCACCATGATAGTGATGATGATGGCAATCACCCCATCGCTGAATGCTTCTAATCTCCCTTTTCCCATGTACGCATTCCTTTTCTATTTACTTGAAAGTAAGTTGTGACACTCTGTACTTTATCGTACCAAGTAGTCGCCATTGATGAAGATTGTCTGCGAGATGATCCTTGATATATAGGACTTATATTTGATCTTTAAGCTACACCATACCCTGTATACGGACGCTTATACGGCGGATGTAAACCCAGAATAATATCTTCCTTCGGGACACCAATTTCTACTAATTCCCGCGCAATATCTACATCAGTCATATTGCGCTGAATCCAAATCTTCCCATCCTTAATGTCCAAATGGATGATACAGTTGTAGACTCGCTTAAGTCCCTCCCAGCCAACTTCCAAAAGCTGGTAGTGGTCATGTTCTGTATCAAACACAAGTTGCGATTCAATGTTTGAATTGCCATTCTCAAAAGTAGCGTGAGACGTTAATACTTGGCGGATGCTTTGGCGATACTGTTCTACTCTTTCCATTCGACAATCACCTCCTGAACTGGATCATAACTCACCAACTTCACTTGATAAAGTTTGACAGCTTCCTGAGTGAATCGCTCCTGAAAGAACGAGTCAAAGGTATCGACGGGAACGGCTAAATAAAGTATTCTATCTGGTTCGCTCATGTGTAATGCAAGGCGATAGTTTAAAAACTGCCCCAACGCTGAGTGAAAGTCAGTGATCGCAGAGCTATTAAGAAAGCTTTTGATTTCAACTGCTATTTTTCGCCCCGCCTTATCAGCTGCAAGGATTTTTTCTGCCGCTAGGTCAATCTCAAACTTTACACGTTCAATTCTGATTTTTAGCGGATCTGCTGTAATCACCCATTGCTCTTTGATAAGTGCTTGTTTGACAGCATCATGAAATAGGTCTTTAGCAGCCATTTGTCCTCACATTGAAGCGATCGCCAGAGATTTAACTTTCACTAGCCAATTTCCATCGCAATATCAATTGCTGCGGCTGAAAAATACAGCAGCTATAACAATTAAGCCTAAAAGTGCTAGAGGAACCCAGAGATTAGGTAAATCTGACAAACTCATAAAGGACTTCCAAATAAGTTTAAGTGTGTGAGGTGGAAGCTGGAAGGTACCATCATAAACAGTTGCTACTTGATAAATCAAATTTTAAGTAAGCCTTCTTTTAACTTCTTCAGCCAAATTTTCTAATAGCACTTCTACTTGCTCACCTGTTTTCAAATCTTTGAGCGATGACTTTTGCGCTGCTGCTTCTTCAGAACCAATAATTACGCAAAATTGAATTCCTTGTTTGTCTGCTAATTGAAATTGTTTACCCAAGGGACGCTTATCAAAGTTAGTTATCACATTAATTCCCGCCTGACGCAGATGTTGAGAAACTTTTAAATAAGTAGGCATTAAATCTTCTTGCATATTCACTACCATCACTTGGGCTGGTGTAGCAGCTAAGGTACTAAGAATCCCAGCTTTTAACAAGCGACTAATTAAACGAGTTAAGCCGATAGAAATGCCGACACCAGGCATCTTTTCGCCCAAAAACACCCCGACTAATTCTTCATATCTCCCGCCAGAACAAATGCTACCTAAAGCTTCATGTCCTAATAAGGTTGTTTCGTAAACTGTGCCGGTATAGTAATCAAGACCACGGGCAATGGATAAATCAATACAGAAACGGTTTTCGGCAACTCCGAGATTACGCACCCCAGCAATTACCGTTTCTAATTCGGTAATACCTAAGCTCAATTGCTCGGTTTCTGGCAGATTTTGGGCGAGATGCTTGAGCTTATCTAATACGTCATCAACGGAACCGTCTATTTTAATAAACTCAATAACTTTTTGGGACTGTTCGGCTGAAATTCCTTCTTTTTCTAAATCTTGTTTGACTTTAGTTTCACCAATTTTTTCTAGAGTATCAACAATACCAATACACGATTTAATTTGATTTTCGGCAATACCTAATGATTTAAAGAAACCAGTAAGGACTTTTCGGTTATTGATGCGAATCAGGAAATCACCAATATTAATTGCTTCAAATATCTCAGTGATAATTGCAGGCATCTGAGCATCATAGAGCAAGCTGAGTTCACGACGCGCAACTACATCAATATCGCATTGGCGGAACTGACGAAAACGCCCATCTTTCGCCCGTTCTCCACGAAAAACTACATCTGTTTGGTAGCGGGCAAAAGGAAAAGTTAATTCATTTAGGTGACGGGCAATATACGCCGCTAAAGGAACTGTTTGATCGAACTTTAAAGCTCTTGCTTCCGAACCTGTTTCGCCCGATCTATCTCTCTCGGCTTGTCGATTTGGTGGCAAGATAGGATCGATTCCATAAATGATATTATCGCCTTGATTTCCTTTAGCTTGTAGTACTTCTAAACGTTCTACAGCAGGTGTTTCGATGGGTGTAAATCCATAGCTTTCAAAAACTTTACGGATGATATCTAGCAAGTGTAATTCTAGACGCTTTTCGCTAGGTAGAAATTCTGGAAACCCGCTAGGGGTAGAAAAGTTTATTTTGTCACCTTTGGCCATGCGTGTACCTTACTAAGTTGAGATTGGAGATGAAAGCTTAACGACTGGAAGCCGTGGCTACACAAACAAAGTCCGCGCTTCGACAGGCTCAGTGACCACCTGCGCGGACTGGAGAATAATGAGATTTATCTTTGAGGGGAGAAATTACTATCTTACCCGTTCTTCTTGAATTAGGGTGCGTTGAAAGATTTGA
This sequence comes from Nostoc sp. JL23, assembly GCF_017115065.1. Lineage (NCBI taxonomy): Bacteria > Bacillati > Cyanobacteriota > Cyanophyceae > Nostocales > Nostocaceae > Nostoc > Nostoc sp. JL23. The sequence continues at coordinate 37,655 of NZ_JABXKN010000059.1, read as the reverse complement.
TTGTTCTTAAACCAATGCCAAGTGCGGGCACGATTGTTATTGTCAGGACTAATGTAAATCATTTCATATAAGCTCATTTCTGGGTTTGTCTTATAACTAAACCACAAAATAACAATCGAATCATCGGCTTCCCAGGCTTTTCCGTCTATGCGATCGGTGTCAAACCAAAGTTTATTATCTTTATAGATTCCTGGAAATTCATATTCTTCTCGTTTCCCATCAGACCATTTGTAGCGATTGATTTGGTAGTAGGGATGAGGGCCATTTTCTGGAAATTGACAAGTTAAGTGAGATTCATACTTGTCGATGATTTTTCCTGTTATATCAATTAATGTATAAGTTCCTACCCAATCTCCTTCATGACGGGCAAGCACGGGCATTCCTTCTCGAATATTTGACATTGTAATTCACCTCTCAACAACCTTAGGTAAAAACAACCGTTTGAGCAGGTAAGCAGTGCTTACTCTACAAAAACTGCTGAATGTTAGCATTAACATTGTAAGTCGATACAATGGCATTATGAGCCGAGACAATCGCATTGTAAGTCAAAACAATCGCATTGTAAGTCAAAACAATCGCATTGTGAGTCAAAACAATCGCATTGTGAGTCGATACAATCGCATTGTAAGTCGATACAATGGCATTATGAGCCGAGACAATGGCATTGTGAGTCAAAACAATGGCATTGTGAGCCGATGCATTACACTGCTCTTAAAAACATTACCTTCTGTTTGTTGAGCGACTTGCCCTGAGCGTAGTCGTTGGCGCAGCCTCTCGTAGAGAAGGGAGTCGAAACATTGTCTCCTGCCTCTTGCCTCCTTCAAACTTCATTATTAAACCACCAAGGGTCATTAGTAGCGTTAGTTTTGATCAAAATAGCTTTTTTTCGCATGAACCGTTTCAGCGCCGCTGCACCCATACGCGAACCTCCCAAACCAGAAAATTTAAAGGCGTTTTTCTCTCCTTCGTGCATGATGGCGGTGAGTCCAGCATCGTTGATACTAATAGCACCTGCATCTATTTGATGGGCAACTTCTAAGGCTTCTGTTTCCGAGGCAAATACAGCAGCACTTAATCCATAAATTGAATCATTGGCTAAAGACACCGCTTCCTCAACTGTGGAAAAAGGCATTATTGGCATAATGGGGCCAAAAGTCTCTTCGGTCATCACTTTCATGGAATGATTAACCTGGGTAAGCACTGTGGGACGACACCACCAACCGCCACCTAAGTCTTCAATGACACCACCGCAGTGAATGACTGCTCCCTTTTCCACTGCATCTAGGAGATGATCGCTAATAATGGCTGCTTGTTTTTCGGCGATGATGGGGCCAATTTCTCCACTTTCGACTGTGGGATAGGCTAGTTGAAGGCGATGTGCTTTGGCTACTAGTTGATGATAAAACTTTTCAAATATCGATTCTGCAACGTAAATTCGCTCAATTGAGAGGCATGACTGTCCGGTGTTGACGACAGAACCCCACAATATTGCTGAGGTTGCTAATTCTAAGTTGGCTGATTCTAAAACGATCGCAGGATCTTTTCCTCCTAATTCCAAAAAAGCTGGAATAAACTGTTTTGCAGCCGCTTGTGCAACTTTTCTCCCCGTGGCTACACTGCCTGTAAAGCATACTAAATCTACATTTTCAATCAAAACAGATCCAGTTTCGCCTGCTCCTTCCACAAAAGTTAAAACATCGCGCAATTCGGGAACGGCGTTGAGTGCTGTTTTGAGTGGTGCTACGAAGCGGGGAGCAATTTCACTGGGTTTGACAATGACAGCACAACCCGCCAATAATGCCGGGATGGTATCAATGGTAGACAGTAACAGCGGAAAATTCCACGGGCTAATTACCCCGACTAGAGGATAAGGAACGGATATTTGTTGTAAAGCAATAAACGGAATGGCTGTATTTTTTGCCGATTCTTGCAGCAATTCCGGTGCTAGCCGACACCATCGATCGATGCTGGAGAGGAAAGAGTCTATTTCCAATACTGAGGTCGATAATCTTCCTGTATCATTTACCAAAGCTTCCGTGAGGCGATCGCGTCCAGATGATATCGCCTGTTTCCACTGCTGTAAGGCTTCAATTCTCCCCTCTAAGCCCAATTGCTGCCAGCGAACTTGTGCCCGACGCGTGCGCTTACATTGTTGTACCACCAGCCTTGGAGGCGGCGGGATAATTACGTAGTCAAATTTGCCAGTTCGGGGATTGCGGACTTCTATTGTTTTTGTCATTTGTCATTGGTCATTAGTCATTTGTCAAAAGTTATCTATTCTTTATTTCCCCATGCCTAATGCCCCATTTCCAAATTCAAATTATGCCCAATTGGGTTAAACGCTCAATGGTGGCTTGCTGTGTTTGCAGGAAATGTTTGCGGTCTACTTCTCCTTCCAGCATAGTATTAGCGGGGTAAAAGTGTGATTGGCGATAACTTTCGGCGTATAGTTCAAATCGCTGGCGGGAAAGTAAATTATTTAACCCCGGTCGGCGGCGATCGCGGCGTAATGCTGCTAAATCAATCTCTGCAAATGCTGCCATGCTCTCGCCTGCACCTGTTTCTGCTAATACGATTCCGCGATGGTCAATGATTTTAGAGCCACCATCAGCTGAAGCAATGGGGATGGCAATATTAGCGATGCCTGCGGTATTGGCTGAAACTACATAAGCCAGATTTTCCACGGCACGAGTGATTTTTGCCGCGTCTTTGGGCGTGAGATTTTTGTTGTATACTTCCGAAGTGGAATGGACAAAAATCTCTGCTCCTCGCATCGCCAAGCACCGCGCTACTTCTGGATACAAAATTTCTTCTGATGCTAAAGCAGCCAAATTACCGATCTCCGTTTTGGCAACGGGGAAAACTCCTTCTAAGCCATAGCAGTCAAGATATTTATCCCAAACATCATGGGGGGTGGGAGCAAATAAGGAATTTAGCCGCCGATACCGCAAGATGATTGAGCCAGAGGGGTCAAGAATAAAGCAGGTTTGAAAGTACAATCCGGGAAAGTTGGGGTCAACTTCGTAGGCGTTACCTGCTAAAAAGATTTTATGCTTTTGGGCAATTTTACCCAGCGCCTCATACTCAGCACCAGCCATTTCTATACAGGCTTTTTCTGCCCACCCTGATAGAGTATCTCCCATTGGGAAACCAGTCAGGAAATATTCTGGCAGTACAATTAAACGACAATCAAAGCCAATGAAAGCGAGACTGGCAGCAATTTGTTGAGCTAGGCGGTTGATGGAGTTTTGCATGAGCGATCGTGCTTCGTGGCGATCGCTAGTTTGGTTGACTGCATGACAGGTAACTTGCAGTGCCAAAGCGCGGAATGATTCTAGATTAGTGGGCATAGGGTATGGGACTAAGGACAAATGACCAATGACAAATAACTAATGACTAATGCGATCACCACCCCAGAGCGATCGCACAAGTTTATCTGTCAATTCCGAGCCAAATATCTGCGCGGCAAATTTATTACCTGGATCGCGTTCCGCACTGATGCGGCGGAGCGCTAAATCACGAGCAGCTAGAGCTTCCCGTGCATCTTCTGGCACAGGTTCAGCTGCATCTACCCAAGTAAGCCAGCGATCAAGTGTTTCGTGTGCAAGTGCGCGAGTTAGTTCGAGGGTTTCAAAAGTTGGTGCGCCTGTGTAGCACAAGCTAACAGGTGATTGAAATAGACGGATATAAGCACTTTTGCTAGTAAATACCTTGAGCCGCGAATCTTCCTGTAACTTTAAGAATGTTGGGTTAACTGGCTCATAGTAGCGATCGAGATATGCCAAATCGGTTAAAAGCTCAGTTCGGGCAATGTAATCTACATAAAATAAAATATTTCCATTTGGAAGTGTGCCAAACTCAAAGGCCAAATGAGGAACCTGAATATGCGACTTCAACCAAGTCGTGAGACGCATGGTGCTAAAGTTTGATTTTTCAGAGTTTCCTAGCCGCGAATGTACTAGCCAGTCAATATCTTTCCCGGAAAAAGCAGTCAGCGAACCCTTCATATTGCCATCAAGAGTGCTGTATTGCTGTAAATTTTCTACAGAAGGATCTGGATGTAATTCAAAACGAGCGTCTATTTTCTGACGAAGTTCGTTTGTCAAACCCCATAACTGCTCAGATAAGGTTGTACTGTTTACATTAGGTTGCTGCTCAAGCACTGTTTGTATGTACCCTTGTGAGATAACGAATACAAACAAAGCATAATGTCAAAACAAAACAAAATACAAGTATCTAGCTTCTGTCAGAGTTGTTCTGGGGTTAACTTACATCTTGCACCGTGATTCAGACGGATGTATTCTGAATTCTGAATTTTTCTTCAATTATTGTTTGCTTCTCCTGTCTTTGTATAAACTTAATTTAAATAAAAGAACTCCAGGTAGAAGAGAGAATGTCAAATTTCCCCGATCGCACAGAGTCAAACACCGATAAAATTTTACTCATCGGAGTTACTGGCGGCACAGGTGGAAATGTCGTCAAGGGATTTCTCGAACAGGGAGTAACCAACCTGCGAGTCATCACTAGAGAAATTGACCTTAATCGTCCAACTCTTGCAAAACTCAACGATGCCGGAGTTGAACTGGTAAAAGCCAACCTCGATGATGAAACTTCGCTCATAGCAGCCTTTGCAGGGATTTCGGCTGTTTACTGCCACGCCACTTCTGCGGACTCTACTAAAATTGACCCGCTAGAAGTGGAGAGGGCAAGGCGAGTTGCACAAGCTGCCAAGCAAGCTGACATTAAGCACTTTGTCTACAATTCCGCAGGTGGAGCGGATAGGAATTCAGGAATCCCCCGCATAGAGCAAAAGTACCAGGTAGAAAAAATTCTCAAAGAAGCTGGCTTACCGACTACTATGTTGCGAGCCTGCTTGTTTATGGAGGAGTTTTGGAAGAAGTACACGCGACCTTCCATCCTCAAAGGTAGTTTCCCATTTTCCATTCAGCCAAACAAGCCCCTTCATCTAATTACAACGAAAGACATGGGCCGCGTTGCTGCCTACGTCATTAAACATCCCACCAAGTATATTGGTCAAGAAATTGAGCTAGCTGGTGATATGCTGACTCCTCTTCAAATGGCAGAGGCATTTTCTCAAGCACAAGGGATGAAAGTTGTCTACAAAGAGACACCCGCCTGGATTTTCTTACTCTTGCTGCAAAAGGAACTGTTCGATTTGATTCAGTGGTATCGCAAGCGAGGTTATCAAGCCGATGTCCAGCGTTTACGAGAAGAAGAGTTTCCTGGACTTCTGACCACATTTAGGGAATTTCTGACAGAAACCAACTGGGCAAATGCAGAACTTACTTACGAGAGTCTGTGATTGGACTATAGCAATCTGATTTAATTTCTGAAATTATTTGCGTAGGAAGGCAACAGCAAAGAAGCCTCTTTGAGCTATATTGAATGTTTTCAAAAATCAAATATGAGTCCTATAGAATCCATTTGACATCTATTCATTCGCTAGCCTTTTGAGGATGAGTCTGATGAAACAGAGATTGAGTTTGGCTGTGGCAGGCTTTTCTATAAACTTTAATGTTTATTTTGACACCTTCTAGTGTCTAGCTCGTTGCCCATATCAAGCAACGCATTCAGCGACTTTAGAACTGTGGAAAACAGCCCATTAACTAAACCATGATAAAGCTATTGCAGCAACATCCTTAAGTACACGGGCATAAGAAAATATAATACTGTCATTTCGAGTAGGATATAGACGTCGAAACTGGCTTTTCATAGGGTAGTGAAAGAAAACATTTGCAGGGTTTTGAAGTTCTTTTGCAACTGTACAAGACGCTCTGTGAGCAATCTATGATTCCTCATTTAGATGCCTTTATGCTTACTTTAATTTAAGTAATAATACTGAAACTTTATACAAAATAGTTCTTGCTATAATTAATTGTAAAAATAAAAATAATTTTCTTAGTAAACATAGACAAATCAGAACAAAAACAAATACTAATAAGTTAGTTCTTTTGTTACAAGTATAAATATGGCTTTTGATTTAGATGAAACTTTTCAGCTAGACATAGCTAAAATGAATTTAAACGAAGTATATTCAATAGTATTTAATTTTCATCAACCCAAAATTCCTTTTGTAATTTGGTTACTAGAGAATCCTAATAGTCTATTGGCGTTACCTGGAAAAATTAGTCTGCGCCATCATGATTATATTCATATACTTTTAGGTAGAGGTCTTTCTTCTGAAGATGAAGCTTTCGTAATTGGATTTACAATGGGTAATGACTTAAAAACTAATAAGCTACATTTATTCATCTATAAACTTTTTACTAAATTTATATATCCATATCCTTATAAATTTTCAACGTTAGATTTAATAAAATTTGACTTAGGCTTTATTTATGGCAGAAGAATCAAAATGAAAAACATAAACGAGATTAATTTTGAACTTTATCAAGATCAAAATATAGGATATTTAAGAAATATTTTCGATATCAATACTGATGAAATAAAATTTATACTCACACATGAATTAAATTTGATTAATATATAAATTAACATATATCTAAAAAATACTATATATAAAAATGCAATTGCCTAACAAACTGAGATTAGTTCCCTCTCAAATAGTAACTTTAACAGTACTGCTGACGTTACTCTTGTTTATTCCTCAAATTTTGCTCAACTGGCAAGTATATGATAATTTTAATAGTATTACTAAATATGAATTTAAACTCCAAAGGCTGAGTGATGAAATTACTTATCTTGATGAAGTGTTAACAATGTCAGCACGCATGAATGCTGCTACAGGAAAGTTGATTTGGGAAGAACGATATCGCCAATTTGAACCTAAGCTGGATATTGCTATTAAAGAATCTATTAAACTGGCTCCTAAAGTATATGAAAATGAGGACGCTAAAAAAATTGATGCTGCTAATCAGCGATTAGTTGCAATGGAATATCAATCTTTTAAATTAGTTAAAAAAAATCAGAAAGAGATAGCGCAATTACTACTTTTTAACCAGGAGTATGAAAATCAAAAACAAATTTATGCTGATGGTATTGCGAAAAGAAAGCGTAATATCTCACTTCAGTTACAGCAGAAAATTAATGATTATTACAAACGAATATTTTGGGCAATTTTAGAATCTATTATAAGTTTATTAATGCTGATTCCGGCATGGCTTTTAGTATTGCGTTTATTACAGCAATATTTAAAAGCTAAAAAAATTGCTCAAGCCGCTTTAGAAGAAACGAATTATAGGTTGGAAATGCAAGTTACAGAGAGAACGGCAAAATTAAAGCACAAAAATCTTGAATTACAACATACACTGCAAGACTTGCAAAACGCTCAAGTACAACTTATTCAAACTGAAAAAATGTCTTCATTAGGTCAGCTAGTTGCTGGTGTTGCTCATGAAATAAATAATCCAGTTAATTTCATTTATGGGAACGTGATACATATTAAAGAATATAGTCAGCACTTATTAACTTTAATTAACCTATATCAGCAAGAAAATTTTAATCACAACCCAGAAATAACTAGTTTGATTAATAAGATAGATTTAGAGTTTATTATTGATGATATGCCGAAAGTTTTATCCTCAATGGCAGTTGGTACTGAGCGCATCCGCGAGATTGTGCTAACTTTGCGGAACTTCTCGCGTCTTGATGAAGCAGAAATGAAACCTGTTGATATTCATGAAGGGATTGATAGCTCGTTATTAATTTTACAGTATCGTCTGAAGGAAAAGCATAAACAGCAGGAAATTGCAATAATTAAAGATTATGGTGATTTGCCTCTTGTTGAATGTTATGCAGGAGGGCTAAATCAGGTGTTTATGAATATCTTAACTAACGCTATTGATGCTTTATATGAATGGGAAACAGAGTGTTTAAAAGGAAAGGTTAAAAAAGACCTTAGCTGTATTATTATCCATACTCAAGTTAAGAATAAAGAGTGCGTGATTATTAGTATTAAAGATAATGGGCCAGGAATGACTGAGGAAGTCAAGACTAGATTGTTTGACCCCTTCTTTACTACTAAACCTGTAGGTAAAGGTACTGGCTTAGGATTATCTATTAGTTACCAAATCATAGTAGATAAGCATAACGGAAAAATCAAGTGTATTTCTTCACCTGGTAAGGGTACAGAGTTTGTGATTGAGATTCCTATCAAGCAAGTACAGTAAGCAAATATATTAACAAAGCTATATAGCATATCCAAATGATGCCGACAAATTTGGGTATCTACGCTATCTTCCTAAAAATTACTAATAGAAAATCCTCGACGTGTGGGTTTAATATTGGCTAACTCCACCTGAAAACTTACCTTATCGCTCATTTCTCCACTTCTCGCTTCCAAAGTCCATTTTCCAGGACGCAAATTCCAAAATAAAGAATTAGCTGAGTTGGTATCTAACTTTTCCCCATTTAACCACCATTCAACTGGTGCAGATTTATTTCCTGCTAACTTAAATTCGAGTTTTTGCTTACCTTCTTCACCTGGATAGAGTAAAAATAAATCGTCATGATGCGGAGATAAAATTCTCAAACTGGTAGAAGTAAAATTTGATTGCTGTTGTTTTGCCAACCATTCATCATACTCTGGTGGCAAATTAAATTGATTTTCACCTTCGTAATTATTTTTATCTTCTGGATAGAAATATTCCTGTACTACTGAGGTACAATCTGGTGTTGGTCGTAACCCTGAAATTGCACAAACAGGTAATTGCACTAAACCTTCTGGAGATGGAAAACCTTCTGGTTCTTGATGTTCGTGCAGATGTAACATAATTCGATTCCATAAGGGTGCAGCCCCAGTCACACCTGAAACCTGTCGCATCGGTTCACCGTTGAAGTTACCTACCCAAGTAGCGACAGTGTAATCTGTGGTGAAGCCAACAGTCCAAGTATCACGAAAATTGGAAGAAGTGCCAGTTTTAACAGCAGAGGGAAAGGGTAAATTTAATACAGAGTTTACACCAAAAGCTGTTGCACGAGCATGATTGTCACTGAGTATGTTGGTGATTAATTGCCATATTGTTGTCGAATTTGGGATTTTAGGTCGCACCTTTGATACGCTTCCAGCGTAACTTGGATTTGAGATTGGAGAATTGAAAAATGTGCTTACTAAAGGTGTAGCATCTCCAAGTCGTGCTATGGTCAGGTAGGCATGAGCTAATTCCCAGAGGCTGACTTCACCACTACCTAAAGTTAAACCCAAACCATAATGTTCTGGAGTTTGATTGAGGTGTTCAAACCCCAGTTGATGTAGTCGTTCTAAGAAAGTTTCCACACCTACTTTTTCTAACACGCGCACGGCGGGGACATTTAGGGAATTTGCTAAAGCGATTCGCACCCGCACTGGCCCAAGAAACCTTTCAGTATAATCTGTAGGGCTATAAAGTTTTGCACCGGGAATTGCATAACGGGCGGGTACATCTGCCAAAATGGTATTTGGACGAATTAAACCTTTTTCTAAAGCTAATTCATAGACAAAAGGCTTGAGCGTAGAACCTGGTTGACGTAGCGCTTGCACTCCATCATTGCGTCCCAGTTTGGCTTCATTAAAGTAATCAGGCGAACCGACATAAGCCAAAACTTCACCAGTGTGGTTATCAATCACTAACGCCGCTGCATCATGGACATTGTTAGCGGCGAGGGAAGAAATTACCTGCTGTACCTGTGCTTCGACAAACTGCTGCAAAGAGCGATTTATGGTGGTGCGGATAACGGATTGATCCCCCCTAACCCCCCTTAAAAAGGGGGGGATTAAGCCTCCTTTATCAAGGGGTGTTGGGGAGATTTGATTGGCTAACCAAAATAAAAAGTGTGGTGCGGCGATAATTCCCCGTTGGCGAGATTGAAACACAACTTTTTCGCTGTGTGTTCGGGTGGCGTTCGTCGAAGACGTTGGCGCAGCTATCGCACCACTGATGTACTTTTCCTCTACCATCCGATTAAGGACGTATTTTTGCCGTTGCTTCAGCCGTTCCCAATGTTCATAAGGGTTAAAGTATGTGGGATTATTAGGAATAGCAGCCAACAAACTAGCTTGAGCAAGATTCAACTCACTAGCTGGGATGGAAAAATAAATCTGCGCGGCTGCTTCCACACCATATATATTCCCGCCCATTGGCAGCCGATTGATATATGCAGAGAGAATTTCATCTTTATTCATCCCTGCTGCTAACCGCCAAGATAGCCAAATTTCACTCAGTTTACCAGAGAAGCTGCGCGGCACTGGATCTAACATCCGCGCCAACTGCATAGTAATAGTGGAAGCGCCGGAAACAATTCGTTTGGCGTGGATGGCTTCTTTGCTGGCGCGGATAACAGCTTTCATATCCAACGCCCCATGATGGTAAAAGCTGCCATCTTCGGCGGCTAAAATCGCATGAATAAAATGGGGCGAAACCTGATTTAGGGGTACTACTGATGTATGCTCTTGGTCGCGGGTGAGCAATGTTCCTAATGGTAAACCATTGCGATCGCTAAATTGCATTGCCAATTGATTTTGGGCAATATCTGCGGCACGAATGGGCGCAAAATAAGGGAGTAGGCGTACCACGAGACAGATTACCAGCACAGCTAGGATAACTTTACTAGTGCGCTTAAGTTTGAGTAGCGATCGTAAAATTAGTTTCATCAGGGAATCCCCTGTCCAAGAAAACCTACCTTAATCTTGACGCAGCGATTACATCTACATCAGTAAATATTTCAAATCCTTAATAATTAATTTTTACTAACTCAACAGATGTAAATTAATGTTTGCGAAATTTAAATGCTTCTTTATGGTTAAGAATTGTAGTTATTTTTGGAACAATAACACTAGATTAGTTATCTATGTAAATAAACATACGTTACATCTATGAACTTGTGTAAAAATAACTAATTACCTTGCGTCCTTTATTAGCCTTGGCATTTCCGACTCCATAAGGGAATGCAAGTTTTTATTTGCGATAATTTGTAAATTTTTTATTTTTAATTACTAGAAAAATGATTATCAGAGTTTTACTGCGTTTCCAGCATAAAATAACCTATCGCCTTCTTCGCGTTCTTAGCGGTTCGTTAAAAAAAATTAGACGTTCTTTAAGCCGGAAGAGAACAATACAGTTTTTTCTTATCTTTACATTTATACTGGGGATGGCAGGGTGTAATTTTTTTGGTATCAATTCAAGTAAAAAACAACTTCCAGCAGTTTCGTCAATCACACCACCAAAATTACCAGACTGGATTGAACAAATTAGTCCCATTGGAGATGCAAAACCCCTCAATCAAATCCGCATCCGTTTTAAAGAGGCTTTAATACCAGTTGAAAGTCTTGATAGTCCAGAACAGCAAAAAATATTACAAAAATTTGCCCTTTGGCCGCCTTTACCCGGTCAATTTCGCTTTTTAACACCGCGTATGGTGGGATTTCAAGCTGATAAAGCCTTGCCAATAGCGACACGATTTCAAGTCACTCTTAAAGCAGGTTTAGCTGATTTAAAAAATCATCGCCTAGACAAAGATTTACCTTGGACTTTCAATACCGAATCTATCAACCTGACTAATTTACCCGGTGTTAATCCTATTGAAAAGGCTGATATCGAGCCAATTGATTTACAACAGAAGTTACAGTTTACTTCCAATGCCGAATTGGATTTAGCTTCTGTACAAGAACATTTACAATTAATTCCCGAAGGTACAAATAAAGGTATAGGTTTTAAAGCTGAATTAAACAAAGAAGAAAAACCATTAAAAAATGAAGAAGACCCTTTAGAAAAGTTTGACCCTTCAGCACGCAATTGGATTTATAATCTTATCCCACAGCAAAATCTGGAAAAAGCAACCAGTTATCGCCTGGTATTTTCTCCCGGAATCCGTCCTGCTTATGGCAATCTACCTACAGCGAAAGAATTTGCCACTAAGTTAGCAACTTATTCGCCTTTGGCATTTCAGAAAATTAACTTTTATGGACAGCCAGATTCAGGGGGAACTTTTGGAAGATTTGTTAAAGGTAGTCCACAGCTAAAATTTAATAATGTCTTATTGCCAGATTCAGCTAAAGAAAATATTACTATTAATCCATCACCAAAAGAGATTTCGAGAATTCTGCAAGTTAATGATGAAGATAAAATTGTCGGCATAAATCCTTATGCGCTAGAAGCTGCTAAAACTTATACAATTACTATCGGTGCAAATCTCAAAGATAAGTTTGGGCAAACTTTGGGTAAACCCGTCACACTTAAATATGATACTGGAGATTTAGCTGGTGATATCTGGGTACCATCAGATTTGAATATTTTCCCCACAAGTAAAGATTTACAGCTAAATATTAGTACCGGAAATCTGCCAGAATCTAAATATAAAGCCGCTTATCGAGTAGTTCAACCAACAGATTTAGTTTATTTTAATAATAGTAGTGATTTATTACCACAACCTGCTGATTGGCAAAGCTTCAAGGTATCGGGTAAGAAAAATCAATCAGTTGATATTGCTGTTCCTTTGCGAGAAAAAATAAACTCGACTACGGGAATGTTAGCTTATGGAGTCCAAGCCCGCACTAATAAATATCAGGACAATGGTAAGGAACTGTGGCGCGAACCTACGACTTATGGCTTAGTTGAATTGACTAATTTGGGCGTATTTACTCAGTGGTTTCCTGAGTCAGGCTTAATTCGCGTCAATCATCTTACAGATGGTTCGCCAGTTAAAGCGGCGGCTGTTGAAATTTATCAATCAAAATTACAAGCAAAATCTCGCCCCGAACCTTTACCTTGTGCAATAGGTAAAACTGATGAAAATGGAATTTTTAGAATTGCTAGTGAAGGATTACAGCAATGTTATTCTGGAAATGAAAGCTCTAGTAAATCACCACAGTTATTAGTAATTGCCCGTGAAAATCAAGATTGGGCATTCGCTAGAACTGAAGAATATAGCGGTGTTTATGGCTACGGTATTGATGCAGGTTGGCAAGATGCTAAACCCGAATCACGCGGGGTCATTTTCTCAGATAGACAGTTATATCAACCAGGTGAAAAAGCTTGGTTAACTGGTTTTGCAGACTACTTACAAAATGGTGCAATCCAGCAAGATAAAAATGCTGCTTACCAATTAACTTTGGTAAATCCCGATGGTCAAAAAACCAGCTTAGGTACGCAAACTACAAATGAATTTGGCAGTTTTTCTCTAGAACTGCCAATTAAAACTACTCAGCGCTTAGGCTACTATACAGTCCAGGCTAAAGGTAAAAACGGACAAGAAATTTCTGGAGAATTTCGGGTAGCTGAGTTTAAGCCACCCAACTTTAAAGTCGAACTCAACTTAGATAAAGAATTTGCTCTCATTGACGAGAAAGTTAATATTAATGCTACAAGTAATTATTTGTTTGGTGCGCCTGTAGAAGGTGGAGAAGCAAAATATTTTATTACTCGTCAGCAGACTGATTTTGTGCCTAAAGGTTGGGAGGAATTTACTTTTGGTAGGCAATGGTTGTGGCCAGAGGAAACGCCTACTATATCTAGTGATGTATTGCAAACTAATGCCCAGCTAGATGCTAATGGTAAAAGTAGTCAAACTGTGAATGTGGCAAATGATTTACCATATCCGATGACTTACCAGGTGGATGTGCAAGTTGCAGATGTTTCTAATCTTTCTGTAGCGAATTCCAAAACATTTACAGCCTTACCGAGTAATCGCCTTATTGGATTAAAAAGTAATTTTATCGCTGATGCTGGTAAGGCTTTTCCTGTTGAAGTGATTGTTACTGATCCTACAGGAAAACCAATCACAGGTCAACGGGTACGGGTGGAATTACAACAGATTAAATACAGCAGCGTCACGCAGTTGGTAGAAGGTAGTCGAACTCCAAAAAATCAAGTTGAATATAAAACAGTGGGACAAGCAGAAATTACATCTGCAAGTAATCCGCAATCGGTAAATTTAACAGCACCGGAATCCGCTTCATATCGGATTAGAGTGAATTTTAGCGATGCCAGAAGCGAGTTAAGTGCCACAGATTTACAAATTTGGGCAACTGGAGTAAATCCGGTGTTTTGGGGTTCTAAGGAAGATGATGTATTAGAAGTTAAGTTAGATAAAAAAGAGTTTAAACCTGGTGAAACTGCTACTGTATTAATTCAATCTCCCTATCCAGATGCAGAATTATACTTTGCTGTGATTAAAGATAAACCTCTTTATCAGCAGATTGTCAAAGTTCAGGGAGGCGCACCACAAATTCAGTTTCAAGTTACACCAGAAATGTTGCCAAATGCAGCCATTGAAGCTGTATTAGTAAGACAAGGTAAACCCATCAATCAAGTGGAAGCGGGAAGTTTAGATAACTTGGTGAAGATTGGTTTTGCACCTTTTAAAGTTAATTTAGAAGATAAGTATTTAAAACTGCAAGTTAAGCCAGTGCAAGCATCATTAGAACCCGGTGCAGAAGAAACAGTACAACTAGAATTGAAGGATAATCAAGGCAATCCCACCAAAGGACAGTTTACAGTCATGGTGGTAAACGAGGCGGTGTTACAACTTTCTGGTTATCGTCCGCCAGATTTGGTAGATACAGTTTATGCAGAACAGCCAATTTCTACCCGCTTTAACGATAATCGCGCAGATGTCATATTACAAGCACAAGATGTAGCTAAACCTAAAGGTTGGGGTTATGGCGGTGGTTTCTCAACTGGTGCAGCCAATACTCGCACTCGCACCGATTTTCAAGCCTTAGCTTACTACAAAGGTTCTGTTCTCACCGATGCAAATGGGAATACACAGATAACCTTTAAACTCCCGGATGACTTAACTACATGGCGAGTGATGGCTGTCGCCACCGATGGAAATCTGCGTTTCGGGAATGGGGAGGCGACCTTTATCAGCACCAAGCCACTGCTAACTAATGCCATCTTGCCACAATTTGCCCGTCCAGGCGATCGCATCCTCGCTGGTTTATCTGTAACTAACAACACTGGAAATACAGGAAATCTTTCAATTAATGGCGAACTTAGCGGTACTGTGAAGTTTGCTGACAAAAACCCCACAGCGACTTCTTTGCAAACCAAAGCTGAATCTGCAACTCATGCTTATCGCTTTCCAATGCTGGCGGATAGCGTGGGAACTGGTAAAGTTCGCTTTACGACTCAGCTAAATGGTACAGCCGCAGATGCTTTTGAAGTACCTTTGGAAATTAAGCCAATTGAAATTACAGAACAAGTCGTTGAATCTGGTGTCACTGAAAAACAGGTGAAGATTCCCCTGAATGTTGATAAAAATACCTTCCCTGATGCGGGAGGTTTAGATATTCAGTTGGCGAGTACTTTGATTCCAGAAATTAAAGCACCAGCAAAACAAGTTTTAGAAGATGATGATTTACCATTCACAGAACCGGCAGCCAGTCAGTTAATAATTGCAGCAAATCTGCAAATTCTTGCCCAAAAATATGGTCAGAACTTTGTAGAATTTAATCCTAGCCAACAAGCAAGTCAAGCAATTGAAAAATTGCAAAAACTCCAAATAGCCGACGGTGGTTTTGCTACTTTTCCCGGACAAGAAAAATCCGACCCTTGGGTTTCTTCCTATACGGCTGAATCTTTGGCTAAAACAAGTCAGGTGTTCCCTAATTTAGTCGATTCTGCAATAGTGTCTCGCCTAAAAGCTTATTTACAAAAAATTCTGGCGAACCCTGGAGAATATGAGTTTTGCAAACAACTACTCTGTAAAAGGCAACTGCAACTTAATGCTTTAATCTCTTTAGCAGAATTGGGAGACAAACGCAATACTTTCCTCGCAGATATTTATCAACAGCGCAATAACTTTGATGTAACAACTCAAATTAAACTAGCGCGATACTTATCTCAATTTCCAGAATGGCAAGATGAATCTCAACAATTAGTCAATAAGCTGCAACAGAATATCTATGAGACTGGTCGCACAGCAGTTGTAAGTTTACCCAGCAGTTGGGCATGGATGAGTTCATCTACCACGACACAAGCGCAAGCTTTACGATTATTTATTGTCAAACAAAGTAAACCCGAAGTTATAGATAAGTTATTTCAAAGTCTGCTGGCATTGCGACGGGATGGTACATGGCAAACCAACTATAATAATGCTCAAGCTTTAACAGCTTTGGTAGATTATAGTCAACTGCAACCCACACCACCTAATTTTATTGCCACAGTGGATTTAGCTGGTAATAAGTTAGGAGAAAATCGCTTTGAAGGTTACAGAAATCCTAGCTTACAGCTAAATGTGCCGATGAATAAATTACCTCGTGGGCGTAATGATTTAACGCTGCAAAAATCAGGTAATGGCACTTTGCACTATTTGGTTGCTTACAATTATCGCTTGCAAGGAAATCAACCAGGCAGGTTTAACGGACTACGCATAACACGAGAAATTAGTCAAGTAAATCAAGAGAAAGTTTTGCAAAAAACAGGTCTTTATGCTTTCGATAAACCCTTGACTTTAGCCTCTGGACAGGTGTTTGATATTGGTTTAGAAATTATCGCCGATCATCCTGTGGATCATTTGGTGATTAAAGATCCGCTACCATCAGGATTTGAGGCGGTAGATGCAAGTTTTCAAACTGCTACAGCTGCATTACAAGCAAAAGCCGATAGCTGGGAACTTGGGTTTAAGAATGTGTACCGCGATCGCATTATCGCCTACGCCGACCACCTGGAACCAGGAGTTTATAGTCTGCATTACTTAGTCCGTTCTGTGACACCTGGGACATTTTCTTGGCCTGGTGCTGAAGTTCACTTGCAATATGCACCAGAAGAATTTGGGCGCACTGCTGAATCTATATTAATACTTGAGGATGGGAAGTAATTATTGATACCATGTTTAGATACAACAAATCTAAAAATCTTTCCAAGTATATACTCAAATTTTAGCTAGGGTAGAACGCTTAACTAGCCGATTTGGTTTTTTTGAGCGCAGGAAAGGCTCATATAAGACCCTTTCTTAACAAGCGTACTTAAGTAAAGTCTACGTTTATTACATAGATATGTTGAAGTTAAAGTAAAAACAATAACAGTAAATTAGCTGGTTACAATTTAGCGTTAGCCTCAATACGATATAACACAATACACCTAAAACCCTGATGTAGAGGCGAGATTTATCGTGTCTTCAAAGACCAATTATCTACACACTCTTAACTAAACCTGCAACATCACAAATTAGACATTATTTGCTATTCAAATAGTGGGTTTTGAGCTAATGACTATCAAAAAAACTTTGGTAATTGAACAACCAAAGCTTGAGCAGATTATCCTTCCCACAACAAAGTCGGAAAGTTACTTCTGCTTGAATATTAAACATTGAACTTCGTGAAAATCAGCACAATTCAAAATGCAACAAGTACTAGCACTGATTGAACAAAAAAAACAAGAATTTGCTCAAGTGCCATTGTTTAAATTTATGCAAGATCAAAGTATAAATCCCAGACAAAGGTTAGCTTGGGCACCATGTGCTGCTCATTTTATTATGAATTTTGGAGAACTGAATAAATATTTTTTGCGGGTAGAACCAACAAACGATCCAATTCAGACATTAATTAACAAGCATACTTATGAAGATGACCATCATTGGCTGTGGTTTCTGGAAGATTTGAAGAACCTAGAATTTGACAAATCAGTGAATTTTAGTGAAGCATTAAAATTTCTTTGGAGTGAAGAAACTAAGAATGCTCGCTGTTTAAATTATCAACTCTATCGATATACTTCACAAGCTACTCCTATTCAGAAAATCATAGTTATTGAAGTTACGGAATCAACGGGTAACATCATGTTTTCAACGGCATCAGAGATTGGCAAAGAAATTAAAGCAATTACCCAAAAACCATGCCGATACTTCGCAGATTTCCATCTGAATGTTGAAACTGGTCACATGACAAGTCTATCTGGAATAGAGCAATTTTTACAAGATATTCAACTATCAGAAGAAAATCGGCAAGAAGCTTTTGAATTAGTTGAGAACTTATTTACAGCTTTCACGCAATTTACAAATGAGCTTTTGGCATATGCTAAAACACATCAAATTGAGCAAGAATTGAAAGCTGCATAAATTCTTGAGAAAGCTTTTTTGAAATTGACCTCCCTGCCTACTTAATTTTAGACTCAAAGAGGAACTTTAACTATGTCACAGAATGTACAAAATATTGTAATTGTTGGTGGTGGAACCGCAGGTTGGATGACAGCAGCTTATTTGAGCAAAGCACTAGATAAAAATATTAATATTACTCTAGTGGAATCATCTAACATCACCAAAATTGGAGTTGGAGAAGCAACTTTTAGTACCATCAAAGTATTCTTTGATTTTCTTGGGCTACAAGAACATGAATGGATGCCAAAGTGTAATGCTACATATAAAATGGCAATTAAATTTGTCAACTGGAATGCGAAGGGCCAACACTTCTACCATCCTTTCCAGAGATATGAGGTAATTGACGGCTTTGATATCTCTGAATGGTGGCTGAAAATGAAGAAAGACCAAGAAGCATTTGATTATGCCTGCTTTCTAACTCCCTGGCTGTGCGACCATCAACTATCTCCGAGATATTTAGATGGTAAAGTCTTCGATCGCAAAGTTCAAAATGAATTTTCTCAAGAGGATATCGTCAAGAAAAATATACTGGATAAGTTAAACATTCAGTACCCCTATGCCTATCATTTTGATGCGAATCTACTCGCAAGATTCATGAAAGATTATGCAATGGAAAGGGGAGTGAAGCAAATTGTTGATGATGTGGTGGATATTAAGTTAACTGAGGATGGGAGCATAGATAGTCTCATAACCAAAGAGTATGGCATTCTCAGTGGCGACCTTTTCATTGACTGTACTGGTTTCCGTGGTCTTTTGATTAACAAAGCGCTTGGTGAGCCATTCATTTCTTATTCAGATTCACTGTTGTGCGATCGCGCGATCGCAATGCAGATACCAACTGATATAAAAAAAGATGGCATCAAACCTTACACTACAGCGACTGCGCTTTCGTCTGGTTGGGTCTGGAATATACCTTTGTATGGCAGAGATGGTACAGGGTATGTTTATTCGAGTGCATTCATTTCTGCTGAGGACGCAGAACAAGAATTTCGCCAGCATTTGGGAGCCGCTGCTAATAATCGTCAGGTCTCTCATATCAAGATGCGGATTGGACGTAACAGAAACTCATGGGTGAAAAACTGTGTAGCAATTGGGCTTTCCAGTGGATTTGTGGAACCACTAGAATCTACTGGCATCTTCTTCATTCAACATGGAATTGAAGAGTTAGTTAGCCACTTTCCCAGCAAATCTTTCAATCAAGAGCTAATTCACAGCTATAACAAAGTTATTGCTGACTGCATAGATGGTGTGCGAGAATTTCTGACACTTCATTACTATGCTAGCGATCGCACCGACACAGACTTCTGGAAAGCAACCAAGAACAATATCAAAGTTCCAGAAGAACTACAGGAAAAATTAAGGTTATGGAAAAATAGACTGCCAAGCAATAAGACTATCAACCTGAAATACCACGGCTTCGAGTCTTACTCTTATTCGGTAATGTTGCTGGGGCTAAATTACATACCCGAAAGCAGTCTTCCGATCTTTGAACATGTCGGAAATCACAATGCTGAGGCTGCATTTGTGGAAATTAGGGAAAGAGCCAACTACCTAACTTCAACCTTGCCATCTCAATATGAATACTTAACTCATGTAATTAAGTCACAAGAACAGTCGGAGTATCTGAGCGTTAGCGATCGGGCATATCAGATTCCTACACTAGTTTCATAATTTAGGAGAACCCAAGATGACAGTGAAACAAGTATGCGTGATTGGGGCTGGAGTCAGCGGATTAGTCTCAGCAAAGACGTTTCTTGAGGAAGGTTACGAAGTTACATTGTTCGAGAAACGGCAGGGACTTGGTGGTGTGTGGGAAAGATCGAGAACTTACCCAGGACTGTCAATCCAAAATCCCAGAGACACCTATGCTTTCTCGGACTATCCTATGCCTGCGTCCTATCCAGAATGGCCTTCAGGAGAGCAAATATGCGCTTACCTTGAATCCTATGCCCGACACTTTGGTGTAGTAGAAAAAATTCAGTTCGGTGCGAAAGTAACTAAAGTGGAGCGCAAATCAGGAAATACTCCTGGATGGATGGTTAGTGTTAACTTTCAAGAAGATGGTAAAGAGATCAGAAAACAAAATTACGAGTTCGACTTTGTAATTGTGTGCAATGGCACTTATGATATTCCCTACATTCCTAACTTGCCGGGGATGGAAGAGTTCATTGCCGCCGGAGGTCAGGTAATACATACTAACAACTTTAATGACGGCTCTGTCATTGAGGGCAAGCGAGTGGTTGTTGTCGGTTTTGGCAAGTCAGCCACCGATCTGGCGAATCTTGCAGCTAGCAAGGCCAAAGAATGTACCCTTGTGTTCCGTCAAGCACTGTGGAAAGTTCCCAACTTCTTTCTCGGTCTGTTAAACATCAAGTATATTTTCCTGACTCGGTTTGCAGAAACTTGGATGCCCTATCATAAACTTCAAGGATGGGAAAAGTGGCTGCATAGTTTTGGGAAGCCACTGGTGTGGGCATTCTGGCGCCTAAATGAGACTATACTGCGCTTACAGTTTCCCCTTGATGCTTGTGGAATGGTGCCCAAACAACCTATGAACAAATTAATTGGTTGTAGTATCGGCTTAGTGCCTAAAGGCTTTTTTGAGCATGTACGCGCGGGTAAAATTCGTGCTGTGAAGACAAAGATCAACAAGTTTTTTCCTAGTGGTGTGGAATTGGATAACGGCGAACAAATACAGGCAGATGTTGTTGTCTTTGGCACAGGTTTTCTTCAGGATATCCCCTTTTTAGAAGAGAAGTACCGCAGACACGTATTTGATGAGGAAGGCACTATCCATCTTTACCGCCATCTTATTCACCCTCATGTTCCACAGATGGGTTTTGTTGGTTATAACTATACTTTCTGTGCCCAGTTATCAGCAGAGATTGGTGCTAGGTGGTTATCAGAGTATGTCAAAGAAAATATACTTTTACCATCCCCGCAACAGATGTTAGAGGATGTAACAGCAGAGTTGGAATGGAGGAAGAAAGATAGACCTTATGCTTTCGTCAGTGGAGCATGTGTAACTCCTTTTACATTCCATTACATTGATGAGTTACTTCAGGATATGGGTTTGAGTAGCCGCCGTCAACCAGGAAACTTGGTTGGGGAGTTCCTGATGCCAATAGATCCATCTGCTTACAAGCATCTGGGTAAGGAATTACAGGTAAAACAAAAACAACATTCATCTCTTAATGATTTTGCGATCGCGGCAAGTGTAGAGGTAAAAAGCGTTCCTTGATATCTCCATAATCCGGTTCGATGAAGTTCTAAACCGAACCGTATTATGAAGAGTACTGAGTGCTGAGTATTGTAAATTTTTCAGTATTAACAGCTTGTCTCACTGTTGCATTGGAATCTCAATCACAAACTCAGTTCCCTTTCCCGGAGTCGATTCACAGCTTAACTGACCTTTATGTTTGTCCACTACCACTTGATAACTAATTGACAACCCCAACCCCGTACCACTTCCTACTGCCTTAGTGGTAAAAAATGGATCAAATATTTTCTGCATCACCTGTGCAGTCATGCCATAACCGTTATCAGCAATCCGAATCTTCAACGTGTTTACTTCTCCTAGTTCAGTACGAATACGAATTTGAGGATTTTTGCTGGGAGAATCTTCTTTATTCTTGTAGTCCTCTAAAGCATCGATCGCATTACTTAAAATATTCATAAACACTTGGTTGAGTTGACCAGCATAGCAAATAACATCCGGCAGTTGCGCGTATTCTTTAAAGACTTGAATTTCCGGGCAATCGCTCTTTTCCTTGAGTCGGTGCTGCAAAATCATTAGGGTACTGTCGATGCCTTCATGAATATTTACAGGCTTCATTTCTGATTCATCTAGACGAGAGAAGTTACGTAAGCTCAGAATAATAGTTCGGATACGGGAACTTCCCACCTTCATCGAATCAAGAACTCTTGGGAGGTCTTCTCTCAGGAATTCTATATCCATTTCCCCAATTTTTTGCTCCACTATTGCTGAGGGATGGGGATATTGTTGCTGATAAATATTAATCAAATCTAGCAATTGTTGAACATAGTCACTGGCGTGACTGATATTACCATGAATAAAATTGATAGGGTTATTAATTTCATGGGCAATTCCCGCCACCATTTGCCCTAATGAAGACATTTTTTCACTTTGAATTAATTTACTTTGGGTACTTTGTAATTCTTCTAGAGCTTCTTGCAGATGCTGATTTTTTTCATTAAGTTCTGCTGTTCTTACTACCACCTTTTCCTCTAGTATATGACTGTAGTCCTCCAATTGTTCATTCGCTTCAGCCAAATTATTGTAAAGAATGGCATTTTCTAAAGAGATTGAAGCTTGGATAGTTAAGAGCTTGAGAACTTCTAAGCGATCGCGTGTAAATGCTCCTGTAGTTAAATTATTTTCTAGATAAATCAGCCCCAGCAATTTACCTTGATTAAGCATTGGAATACATAATATGCTTTTTGGCTCCTCACGCTTAATATAACTATCTACTGCAAAATAAGCTTTCTCTTTAATGTCATCAATTACTAATATTTCTTGGGTTCGTTTGACATAATTAATCAAAGAAATAGGAACAAGATCGCTAGACTCGAAAGGAATAGATAAAAACTCTGTGTGAGTATCTCTAAAAGTGGAAGCAGAACTAATTGCAGCAATAGTTAAATCTAAGTTATTAGCTTCACTCAATATCAGCACACATTTAGAAGCTCCTGCATTCTCCATCACAACTTCCATTAAAGTAGAAAGAAGTGCCTCCAATTTAATCTCCCCAGACACTGCTTGAGAAGCTTTAATCACAGTTCCCAAATCTAACATATCTGAAATACTAGTGTTGGAGCCTATGACAGTTTCATTAGTCACCAGAGTAGATTTATTACTAAGTGTAGATAGGTGTAAGCTCAGTTCAGGTAGATTATTTTCACTGTAAGAATAGCTAAATCCTTCTTTCTGAATCATGGGGAGAAGTAATTGAGGATAGCGCTTTTGTAAGTCATAAACTTTGGCTAATGCTCCCCAGCGAACATAGGAATAGTAGGCATCAGTGAGGTAGAGTTGGGCGATTTTTTGTTTACCCCATTTGAGATAAAATGTAGCGGCTAATTCACAAGCTAGAGCTTCTTCGTTAATGTACTCATTTTCTTTGCTAAGGGAAATAGCACATTCATAATTATCTATCGCTTCAAGATATTGACCAAGAACTCGATGCCGTTCTGCTTCTACTAAATAAAATTTATGCAGATGATTCATGGGAGCCTGTTCTGCCCAGTTTTGCATTTTTTTCTGATTTTCGGTTACTCTATGAAGGACTTCTTTTTGTTCACATTCATCGAAATCAGAATATGCTGCTAGATGCGTCAATGAATCATAAAAATAAAATTGAGCAGTTACAAACATGCCGACACCAGCAGATAAGTACTTTTCTGCCATGACTGTATTTTTAAGAGCTTGAGGGTAATCAGCCAGCAGATAAGATATGTGAAGTTTGCAGAAATATAAGAAAAAAAGCGCTACTCCATCTTTAGCTTTAAGATGAAGTGGTAACATTTTATCTTCATCATAGACTTCACCGATTAAACTGTGCGGATTTTGAACATCTCCTATAAGATTCAAGATTGTCTGACGGAATATTTCATTCCAATAAAATACTCTTTCTTGCTTTATTTGCTTAATAGTCTTGCTATATATTTCTATATCTTGCTCAAGTTTTATTAGTTCTTGTCCTGTAAAGTATGCATGTTGAGAGTAACCATAAAGAGCATAAGCTGCAAATTCCATATCTCCTACTTCAAGATTAGTAGTATAAGCCTCAAGTAAAGGTTTCAATGTTTCCTTTAAATGCTCTTTCCAATGTCTGACAAGATGATTAAATGTTTCCATAACCTTGCCAGTTACTTCTTTTGTTTGGAAATTAGGCAACAAACTATCAGCTAGTTTGCCAAATTTATATCCAGAATCAATGTCTCCTATTACCCCACACAACATTACTCCATACATGACATACGCAAAAGCAGACAAAGGAGAATTACCATATTTGATTGATAAATTGATCTGTTTCAGAATAATAAACAGTAATAATTCTGGTGCAACTGTATAAGCAAGACCAATTGTACTTGATAGAATACGCATGATTATCAGTGGTTGCGCTTCTGTAATTTCCGGCAGTTCAATTAAGTCTTGAATCGATCTATTAACCAATTTTGCAGATGTTGCCTCTATTGCTAACTGAATATCTGATTGGCTGGGATTTGTAGGAAACTCTACTCCCAAAATTTTCAAAAATGTTTTTGCAATATGGACAGCTTCCAGTTCTTTTCCTTGTGCACCATAAGACTGTATTTCAACTTCATAAGCTTTGACTCGATCTAGTGGAGTTTTCGCTTTCACCAACACAACCTGGGCACATTTTTCTGTATATTCAAAGTCACCACTGAGATATGCTGCTTCTGCTGCTGTATTATACAAAGCTAAGGTGATATTATATTTAGTTTCCCAACTATCATCTGCTAGTAGCTCAATTCCAGTAGTTAAATACTTAAGTGCCGATGAATAAGCTGTTGATACTAAAGCTTTACGTCCAGCAATTAGATTCATTTCAGCTAACTCATAACGTTTAGCTTGATGGCTGATAAATTCAGCTGCAATATTGAAATGATTGACAAGCTCAAAAATATTTTCTTCCCGTTCAGCAACTGGGGTATTCTTCAAGAGAAGTAGCCCGATTTTTAAGTGCATTTGCTTTATTTTGTCTTTGAAAATTAGAGAATAAGCTGCTTGCTGAACTCTGTCATGTACGAATTTATATCTGGCCAGTTGGGAATTTTTTGTTGAGAAATTTTCTGATTCTCTAGTCGAAAAGCTGAGAAGGTTTCTATCATTTTCTAGTGCAAAATTATAACCATCTTTCTGAGGAATAATCAATCCTTCAAGTAATGCTTGCCATAAATCAGATGCAGTATCTATTACAGATTTTTCATTAACAAGTGATAATGTTTTTAAGTCAAATTCATTACCAATACAAGCAGCTATTTTCAATACATTTTGTACATTTTGGGGCAATTTTTCTATTTGTATACCCATAAACTCTACTACATCATCTGTAAGAGATAAAGTTTGAATTTTGGTAATATCGTACTTCCAATGACCAGCATCAAAATTTAATTCAATTAATCCATCATCATATAATAACTTGAGAAATTGAGATGCAAAGAAGGGATTTCCTTTAGTTTTTAGAAATACCATTTGAGTCAGAGATATAGCAATTGTTTCTGAACAACGCAGCGTATCAGAAATTAGATGATTTAAATCAATCTGACTTAAAGGTAAGAGTTTAATTGTATTAATTATTCCTCCTGTATTGACAATTTCTTGTAGTGTTAAATGTAGCGGATGTAGATTTGAAACTTCATTATCTCTATAAGCACCAATTAGTAGTAAACTACTTTTCTTTTCAGATAGATTCTCTGTATCCTTAGCAAACCGAGAAGAAGTTCCATCCATTAATAATTGAATAAACTTCAAGGAAGCCGTATCTGCCCATTGCAAATCATCTAGAAAGATGACTAGAGGATGATCTTTAGTAGAGAATACTTGGATAAATCTCTGGAATAATAAATTGAAGCGATTTTGAGCAGCGCTACCAGTAAGTTCCGCAGATGCAGATTGTTTGCCAATAATTATTTCAAGTTCAGGAATTACATTAATGATTACCTGAGATTGCGTACTCAATGCCGATAAGATTTTGGTTTTCCACTGTTGAATTTGGGCATCTGTTTCGGATAGGATTTGCTCAATTAAATCCCGCAAAGCTTGCACCAATCCTGACAAGGGGATATCACGTTGGAATTGGTCAAATTTTCCTTTGATGAAGTAACTACGCTGTCTAGCAATAGGTTTTTGGACTTCGTTTACCACAGCCGTTTTACCAATCCCTGAGTAACCAGAGACTAAAATCATTTCCGTGCTTCCCTTTGTTACCCGGTCAAAAGTAGCGAGTAGAATTTCAATCTCTCTTTGACGACCATAAAGTTTTTCAGGGATGGCAAAATGATTTAAGATATCCCGACTACCTAATTCAAAGACTGTAATATTTTGTTTCTCTGTCCATTGGTTTTGGCATCTCTCCAAGTCATACCTAAGTCCATGAGCACTCTGATATCGGTCTTCGGCATTTTTTGCCATCAGCTTGCTGATAATATCAGATAAAATTGTGGGAATATTGGAGTTGATATAGCTAGCTTTTGGCGGTTCTTTGGCAATGTGAGAGTAGACTAACTCCATCGGGTCAGTTGTACTGAAGGGTAACTGTCCTGTTAGGAGTTCAAAGAAGGTAACACCCAAGGAATAAAAGTCAGTACGGTAGTCTATACCTCGATTCATGCGTCCTGTTTGTTCAGGGGAAATATAAGCTAGAGTACCTTCTAGGACGTTGGGATTTGTGAGAAATTGAATTTCTTTTGGTAATAGAGTAGCAATACTAAAGTCGATGATCCTAGTTTTACCTGTTATCGGATGAATCAAAATATTAGCAGGTTTAATATCTTTGTGAATGATGCGATGGTGATGTAGCTGTTCCAAAGTTGCACTAATTTCAATGGCAATATTTAAAAACTCGCTCAATGAAACAGAATTATTTCCTTTTTTATTCTCTTCTTGCTGCCAGAGATTAAGGGCTATACTTCCATAATCTTTCATTACTATAATATATCTATTGTCATGTTTTTCTAGGCTTATTGGTTTGACTATGCCTGGAATTTCAATATTTTTGGTAATAGCATATTGATTATGAAACTGATTAATTTCAGCAAAACTAGGCTCGGCACTACGCATCAATTTTAAAATAACTAATTGCTGATCTTTTTCTCTTATAGCTCGATAAACTAAGGTTTTCTTACCCGAATACAATTGCTTAATAATGCGATAGCCAAGTATAAGAAATAGTTTGTCTGATTCTATTAACATTGTATCTAGTTATGATAATTTTCTTTCTATTGTTTAGTATACCCAGGAGATAGTTACTGCTATCAGTGAACAGGGCGATTTTGTGATATAGTAAAAATTAAGTCTCTTAATCACCAACTAACAGCAGATTTTAGGTATAGCGGATATTTATTTTGCTGTATGTAGAGCTAGAGAATATACTTGCAATTATTCATGCTCTTAGCAAAATACATTTTACGAACTATACCGCGTATAACAAGGCAAGAATTTACGTAAGTTATAACAAAATTACCAAAGCGATGTCTGCGACAAGACGTTCGCGTAGCGTCTCCGACAGGAGAAGCGTCTACGCACTTATAACTTATAACTTTAACTATGCAATTTTTAAGACTTCACTACTACCCATTGCGTCACAGCCGCCATTGCTCGCCAACCTAAAAATTTACCAATAGGTTCTGCCCGCTGAATGGCAATACGAGTTAAATTGCCACCGACTCGCTCATGCCATTGAAATAAAGTTTGCTCACCCTCTACCGTGACAACATTTGCTACTAAACGTCCACCCGGCCGCAGTGCTTCCCAGCAAATATCAAAAAGTCCCGTTGCTGTCACCCCACCACCAATAAAAATTGCATCTGGTGCTGGCAAATCTTTCAGAGTATGGGGCGCTTTACTTTCAATGATTTGCAGATTTGGAGTACCGAGAGTGGTGGCGTTGTCAGCAATATATAGTACTCTAGAGGAATTTTGTTCAATCGCGATCGCTCGACACCGAGGATGACTCCGCATCCATTCAATTGAAATTGAGCCGCAACCCGCGCCCACATCCCACAATAATTCTCCCGGTGTGGGTGCTAAAGCTGCTAGGGTGATTGCCCTAACTTCACGCTTCGTTAACTGTCCATCGTGGTGGTAGGCGTTATCTGGTAATCCTGGTAATCTTGGTAATGGGATAACCCCAGCATCAGCAATACAATTAACTGCGATCGCATTCAACACTGCAACTTCAGTTTCATTCCAGGATGCAGCCATACCTTCCACAATTCTTTCATTAGTGCCGCCCATACGTTCCAATACAGTGATTTTACTGCTACTATAGCCGCGATTTGTTAAAATTTGAGCAACGAGCGCTGGTGTGTCTTTGCCCTCACTCAAAATCAACAGTCGCGCTCCCGGATAAATGTAAGACTGGAGTAGGGAGGATGGACGACCATTCAAACTCAAGGTTTCCACCTCAGTTAAAGACCATCCCACCCTGGCACAGGCGAGGCTGAAGGCTGAAGGTGCAGGGATAATTGTCATTTCAGAGATGGGAATTCGCCGCATCAAGGTGACACCAATGCCGTAACACATCGGATCGCCGCTTGCGAGTACGCAGATTGACTGACCCCGGCGTTGGATAATTTCCTCTACTGAAGCACTAATGGGAGATGTCCAGACGAGTTTCTCACGTTGGTCATCTGGAGGAAGCATCGATAAATGGCGATCGCCTCCGACAATTACTTTAGCTCCATCGATTAGAGAACGAGCGATCGCGCTTAACCCCTCTAATCCATCTTCCCCAATGCCAACAATAGAAAGCCATTTCTGTATCATGCTAATTCATGATTAATTACTTTATAACCTTGTTGGTAGCGAAGTTTTAACTGATAATTCCTAGATTGTTGTAGATTTCGATCAGATTGCCATCAGGATCGCGCAAATGAGCTGTGCGGATTCCCCAGCTTGGGCGATCTTGTGGTTGAGTCACAACTAGCGCATTTTGATCCTTTACTTGCTCATAGACCTCATCCACGTTATCGACTGCCAAAATCAGAACAACTTTATCTCGATTGACAATGTATGAAGGCTGTTCAATTCTGGGGACGACTTCGGCCATTAATTCTTGTTTGAGTAAACCTAGCTTGAGATATCCGGTATTAAACTCAGCATATCCGCTATCTTCATCGCCCCAATCGACATCAAATTTCAGCAGATCCCGATAGAACAGAAAAGAATCTTTGTAGTTGGAGACAAGCAGTCTCAGGTGTGTTAGCTGAAGCTTCATATCTGTTGGGTTAGTCTACTAACTGTGAATTCTAGGTTCTGGGTGCAAAGTCGCCAGCAACTCGCTTTCGACAATTGCTAATTCATCAAGCCGTTGCATGACAATTTCTTTGTCGAAATAAGTAGCAGCTAAAACCCAATATATACCGTAGTGACGCGCTTCGGATGCCATTAGCCCACGATAAAATTTTGCTAACTCTGGCTCTGGACAATGAGCAGCTAATAGTCCCAAGCGTTCGTGAGAGCGAGCTTCGATTAAACCAGTAACTAGCAAGGAATCCAGAAATCGCTCAGGTTCTTTGGGGCGTACTTGAGATTTTAAACCCGCGCCGTATGGAGGCGGCGGTAGGGGAGCCAGGGGAATATTCCGGCGTTCTAACCATTGGTTAACTAACTCAAAGTGTTCTAGTTCTTCGCGGGCGATCGCAGTTAGCTCCCGTACCATTTTAGTATTGGAAGGGTAGCGAAACATCATGTTCAAGGCCACGCCTGCTGCTTTGCGTTCACAGTGGGAGTGGTCGAGTAAGATGATATCTAAATTAGCGATCGCTTGTTCAACCCAAGCAGAACTAGTGGGCTGTTTCAAGGCATTGATAGTCGATAACTGAGTAAGCACAGAGTCACAAAACTCCAGAATTTAAATTTGGCTGAGTATCGTAGCAAACTGATTTTAACGGAATATTGTTTGGACAAAATTCAATAATTCTTTAGGGGTGAAGGGTTTTGCTAAAAATCCTTGGATAGCAATACCCATACTTTGGACTAATGCCTCAGAGCTAGCTAATCCACTCATCGCAATAATTTGCACTTCTGGGTTGATGGTTTGCAAGGTGCTGATGACTGTTTCTCCACCCATTGACGGCATCATTATATCTATCAGCACTAGCCTAATTTTATCTTGATGCTCGGTGTACAGGGCAATGGCCTCAATCCCATTTTGGGCAGTCAATACCTTGTAGTTATGGATTTCCAGTGTGGCTTTACCGATCTGAGTGATGGCTAATTCATCATCAACAACTAAAATCAATTCTCCCTGACCTCTTGGCAGTTCTATCTCATCTATTATTTGAGAAATCCTGCCTTCCTTGCTTGGCAGATATATTTGGAATTTAGTCCCAATTCCTACCTGACTGGCTACTTCCACAAAACCGCCGTGGCTTTTGACGATGCCCATCAAGATAGATAAACCCAGTCCCGTACCCTTACCCACTTCTTTGGTGGTGAAAAAGGGATCAAAAATCCGATCGATAATTTCTGAGTCAATGCCAACTCCAGTATCAGTAACTGTAATCTTCACGTAGGAATTAACTGTTGCCCCTATGTGCATCCTGGCATAGTTTTCATCGATGAATAGCTTGGTGGCAGAAATACAGAGTTTACCACCATTGGGCATGGCATCACGAGCATTGACTACTAGGTTCATTAACACCTGATGCAGTTCAGTACTGTCTCCGACAACCATCCCGATATCTGGCGCTATCTCTGTGTTGATGTCGATGAATTTGGGGAATGTCTGTTGGACTATCTGTTTGATGTCTTCAAGCAATTGCGATACTAATACGATTGTGAATTTTTTTTCAGAACCACGAGTAAATGACAAAATTTGCCTCACCAAATCACCGCCGCGCTTGGCATTGGTTTCTAGCATCTTCAGCATTTGCAGCGAACTGTCATCAAGATGGGGATATTTTAGGGGCAGCAGATGAGCAATTCCCATGATTGGAGTGAGAATATTGTTGAGGTCATGAGCAATACCGCTGGCGAGAGTGCCTAAGCTTTCTAAACGTTGACTATGCAATAGGTGAGTTTCGAGTTGTTTTTTCTCGGTAATATCGGTGTCAATAATCAGGATTGATTTAGGTAAGCCTACAGCATCGAACATCAATGTCCAGCGGCTAGCAATGATTATTTCTTTACCATTTTTTTTAAATTTATGTAACTCTCCCTGCCATGTTCCACACTCAATCACAGTTTTCTGAGCTGTTGAGAGTGGAGAAGAGGTTTCTTTAGATAAAAGTTCCCAGACGTTTTTTCCTTGAGCTTCCTGAACTTGCCAGCCGTACATCTTCTCTGCGCCTTGGTTCCAGAATAAGATTTGGTTGTGCAAATCTTCTACAATAATTGCGTCTGTTGTGATGTCTAATAGGGCAGCTTGTTCGCGAATTTTATGTTCTTGCTGGTGGCGATCGCTAATGTCTCTGAATAGCCAGCGCAAGTTTCCTATTTTACTCTGACTATTACTATTTTCCACAGCGATCGCAGTTAGTTCTGCCGGAAAGTCTGTAATTCCTTCTTCATGAAAAAACCGTAACTCTTCTCTGCTGATTTGCCCCTGCTGTTGCAATTCCAGCATGATTTGACGAAATTTCTGCCGTTCTGTTTGATACACAAACACAGCCATTGGTTTACCAATTAGGTAAGACTGACGCACATTCAATAACTTAGCCGCAGCATAGTTAGCTTCCTGAATAATTCCAGTAGCATCTGTAAGCAAATAACCATCTGGGGCAAAGTTAAATAAATCGTAATAACGTTGACGTTCTGCTTCTACCAAATGGCGTGTAACGATAAGTTCCTCATTTTGTTGCTGTAACTCTTCCAGAGAAATAGATATTTCGGTAATCGCTTGTTGCAAAAGCTCGGCCGGATCATCCTGCTCTATAGATTTCTCTGCCGCTATAGTTGCAAGCTGCAAAAGGTTTTCTAGTCGTTGATGCGCCTCGACAATCGCTTGTTGAAAATTTTCCTTAGTCATTTGTAGTCTTCTCATATAATTGCTTTTATCAAGAAACGCAGAAGGAAAACTGACCTCTGCTTCAGTAAAGCGACTATAGGGAACAATAGTTTAATATAATACATATAAAATAAGTATTTTTATCATATAGCATCAGTTATCCTGGTGAATCTTGCTACAGCCGGAGTTTAAATTCCTATTTTTAATTTTTAATTTTTATTTCTGCTGCCGCCGTTCCTCCATTTCTTGAGTAGAAATCATACTATTGACTCTCTCTACATCTACCATCATCAAAACTGCTCCTTGCATTTCAATGCCAAGTAGCGGAGTAATTGCCAGATAACATTTTATTTGCCTACCCCGACGATTGGTAGCATCGAGGAGCATTTCTTGAAACTGCTTTTTCCCAGATAGGGATTCGCGAAGAGGCGATCGCAACTGCTCGACGGGTAGCCCAATATCTAGGCTGAAGAGAGACTTTCCGAGAACTTCATCAGTCCGCAAGCCCCATAAATCTTCGACCATGTAATTCCAAATAGAGATATTAAAGCTACTGTCAATTACCACTATTCCAGTTTGCAAACTCTTGAGAATAGAGACAATGAAAATATTTGTGCGATTAAGTTCTGTGGTGCGCTCGCTTAGTTCGTTATTAATTGTCTGCAATTCTTCATTAGTAGATTGAAGTTCTTCATTCATTGTCTCCAATTCTTCATTAGTAGATTGGAGTTCTTCGTTGGTAGTTTCTAATTCTTCATTAGTAGATTGGAGTTCTTCGTTGGTAGTTTCTAATTCTTCATTAGTAGATTGGAGTTCTTCGTTGGTAGTTTCTAATTCTTGTTGTGAACGTTGCAGGGCATCTTGAAGTTGAATATAACGGGTGACATCATGAAAGGAGATACTGACACCTAAAAAACTGGTGTCTGTTTCTTGTAAAGGCGTAATTTGCACATCCAGATATTGGGTTTCTGTATTAGACAAATAGCGCTCTACGTTGGTTAGGCTTACAGGACGGCGTTCAGTATAAGCCCGTTCAATTAGCGATCGCAATTCAACTGGTCGATAAGAAAGTTCTAGATCCTGGAAAGGACGAGCTAAATCTTTGGGGGAAAGGGCGAACAAAGTCCGCGCCTGCTCGTTCACCATGATCAGAGTGCCATTGATATCAACGATTATTTGGGCGATTGGCGCTGTGTCAAAACCCATCTCTCGCAGCCGGAGGTTTCGAGACAAACGGCTGCTAGATTCGTCATCTATTGAATTTGCCATAACTAAGAGGCGATCGCGTAAATTCACCGTCGATACTTTCGTAAATATTCGGTTTTTCAAGTCAAGTGGCGTAAACAGATTAGAATGCATCAATAGCATCTCTGCTTTTCCCAAAAACAGATAGCCATTATCATTGAGTGCAAAATGAAACCGGGCCAGAATCCGCCCTTGCGTCTCAGAATTAAAATACATTAATGTATTGCGGCTGACTAATAAATCTAAGCGTGAAATGGGCGCATCCTGAAGCAAATCGTGGCGACCAAAAATCACTGAGCGGCGCAAATCCTGGCGGAAGACATAGCGGTTTCCGACAATCTCAAAGTATTTCTGCCGCAGTTCATCTGGCACTGCTTGGACATCTTTCGCTGAATACACGGCTTGTCGAGCCTGGTTGAGAGTATCTTCATCTACATCTGTGGCGTAAATTTTCACTCGTTGGCGAAATTCCTCTGCTCCCAAAATTTGGGTCATCAACATTGCCAGCGTATAAGCTTCTTCCCCAGAAGCACAGCCAGCGCTCCAGATGCGGATTTGGTCAGAACTTTTTTTATTTTTAATTAGATTAGGCAGTATTTGATCTGCTATATATTCCCAAGCTGATGAATCTCGAAAAAAAGCGGTAACGTTAATTAGAATAGTGTTGAAAAGATAATTGAATTCATCTGGATAAACTTCTAGATAGTCTTGATACTCTTCAAAGTTTTCTATATTCAACGACTGCATTCGCTTGCATACCCGACGTATTAAAGTCGAGCGCTTATAGCCTGTAAAATCAAATCCTCGGCTTTGTCTGAGATAAATTAGTAGATTTTCAAATTTGGGATCTCTTTCTGCGGAAGTCATAAGGTAAAAAGGGGCAGGAGGAAAAGGAGCAGAGGAGTAGAGGGGTGGAGTTCCGCTCTACGTCCGCAAGTATCAAAGACTTCATTCACGAATATCAAATACTCATGAAACTATGGTGACACCAAGTTGCATTCTAAAACAACGTGAGTTCGACGGTTATAAAAAGGCAAAAAGCTTGCTAGATATAAAGCATAAGAAAGCGATATCAATTTATACCAATTCTCTGTGAGTGAACTTACAGGTTATTTTGACCCTTCCCAACTTCCCCAAAGTATTGGGGAAGTACCGTAGGCGGTGAGGTTCTTTCTATACGTCTTCATAAAAAATTGGTATAAGTAGAGGAGAAAATTTATCAGTATGTAACAAACAGTTAAGCAGAATAATTAGAGTTAAATCTAACACGTTGCTTACTGTAGCTTACCTTTTCTCCTCTTGTTTGAACTTATATTTTTAAGGGAGCGATCGCTTACATCGATTGTTCAAACCTTTTAGCTAAGATCCATACTATACTCAAACATCAGCATTTACCTTTGGTAATTTTAAGTTCTAAAAGCAAGCAAACTTTAGACCTGAAAGATTTAGCACCTTAGTTTACCGTTTTTTTACAAAAGCCCGTGCGGCAGTATCAATTACATAATTGAACTTACTACAAAAAAGAGAGTTAGGGCAGCATAAAGCTATCCTAACTCCCCACCCCCTACAATAATTATCATTACTAATTATGAGGATTTTATTTTTTGGAAGTACCTGATCAATCAATACAGTTCAGAATGAGCAACAAAACCCTGATGTAGAGACGCGATTTATCGCGTCTTAAAAAACCAATTTTCTACACCAATAACCCTTAACTAAAGCGTATTGGCTTATCAATGAGGTGGCATAGAGGGCATTTTATTACTGGTAAGTGCTTTACAAGCGTGCCATTGACTTAGTACTTATTGTACATAGCTTAGAGCTTTACAAGGGTGCCATTCGACTCAACCCTCTTGAACTCGGTGTTCAAACTCCTCACGGGTTTCTTCAACTATAACTAGAGAAGATGCATAGATATCTTTATGTTCCTGTTTTAACCAGTTTAAAAGACGAGCCATCTGGGCATTTCTTAAATCTAGGTCTGTCTGAAAAATAATTGAAGTTGCCATCACTTGAGCATATTGAACTGGATGACCTTGATTTACTAAACTACCAATTAAACCTGCTAAGGCTTCCTGCCGTACTGGATCAGAACTAGCTTCTATAGACATGATTTTCGTTACCAAATAGTTGTTGAAAATATCCTATATTATTTACCAAAGGTTTTAGTAACTGTAATATCACGTAATTTAAAAAAGATAGATAAAAATAGCGGTGTATTTACTTAATTCAATACATTAAAGCAACAGTCAAACATCAAATAAATATATTTTTTAAAGTATTTAAAAGTCTAACAAAAATCCGAAAGCTTACATCAAATATTACAAACTAAATATACTTTAAAGTTAAAACTTACATTTAAATTTAAGTCATGTATAAAATCAACATAACTTTAACATTAAAGCTATCAACTGCTTTTGCTAGCTGTCTTATTTAGATTTTTTACACAAGTAAACTCTTTACATTCTTGAAAACGTATGTTTTATTTGATTCAGTAGAGAGCAAAGGCAAATGCCTAGCTAATACTAACAATCAACAATGAGTTAAGGTCTAAAATCATGGCAGTCGAAAAAACCAATTCTTCTTCAAGCTTGGCAGAAGTTATTGATCGGATCTTGGATAAAGGTATCGTTATAGATGCTTGGGTACGTGTTTCCCTAGTTGGTATTGAATTACTTGCAATCGAAGCTCGGATCGTCATTGCTTCTGTTGAAACCTACTTGAAATATGCAGAAGCTGTAGGCTTAACACAGTCAGCTGCTGTACCTGCTTAATTATTAAGTAGATGCAATCAAATTAGAATTACAAACTAATACCGTTTCTTCGTGAAGTCAGCTGCGCCAAGATATTTCGCTCTCCCGTTTTCCTGTGTTGTTCTTTGCGTTTTTTGCAGTTCCTTTTTAGAGACTTGCATCCCAGTATATCTTCATAGAGACTTGGTAGAAGTAATTCTGATTGTTCTTCTGTTTTTCGTCGATTATCTTGATACTTCTCAATCAAGATTTATCAAAGAATAAAATGTCAAGAGCAGATATTGTATGAGCTACATTATCTGGATATTAATTGTCCATTTAATGTAGTTTATTTACAATTTTCATAATATTGCGGAGAATCTCATGACGGCTTTAATGGAAAAAATCCGGCAAGAGCATAAGTCGATAGCTGAGGAAGTATCCCAACTATTTAGAGAGACTCATGAATTCTTGTCCGCTACAACAGCAAACAGAGAAGAGCAAGCCAAAAAGCAAGCCCAATATCTGCATCAGTTCCACCAAAACCTACAGCAAACAAACCGCGAGTTTCTCACAGAAACTACTAAAGAAAGGCTTGCTGAAGCTCAAGCTCTCCACCAAGAACTTGAGCAAACAAACCGCGAGTTTCTCACAGAAGCTACTAAAGAAAGGTTTGCTCAAGCTCAAGCTCAAGCAAAGTTTTTGCAGGAGTTCTACCAAGAACTTGAGCAAACAACCCACGAATTTCTAGCAGAAACAGCAAAGAACAGAACTGAGCAAGCCAAAGCACAAAAGCAATATCTGCATCAATTTCGTCAGGATTTGTTTGTAAGCATTTTTGGCACGCATATTTAGTTGTTAGTCAACGCTCTGACCAAGGGAGTTAATACCCTTTCTCTAAATTACAGTTTATTCTCCTTTCCTCCTTGCTCTAGATTTGTAGATTTATTTTAGAGAATTGGTAATCTGTTGGCGAACTAGATTAAATAGTAAAACCCCCTAATCTTGCAGTTAAATAACTGGTCAGAAAAGGGGGCAAATTTAACAATGAGTTTTAGTGTAAAAGTTTAGATATTCTATCTATTAATTTAGTGTTACTGAGTTATCAAGTCTTAAAGTTTTTCTTGAACTTGGTTTTTAGAATTAACAAGCGTTAACTTTTGGCTTGTTACTCTATATAAGTAGAATAGCATATCAAGTTACCAATTGCAACATTCTAAGTTTTTTGTCTCGAAAAGCTATTTTCCCTTATTGTAATCTATGGCGATCGCTACAAATAACAGCAAAAAAGCTGTTTCTTGTTTAATTGCGAATAACTAATGAATCCTAGCCTAACCTCCTAGCTCTCTATTTTCGTTGTGAATCTCATTCGTTAGCTCAAAGGTTGTCCATTTACTGAAATTTTAGTTGCAAGTCAAAATGAAAAGTCAAATTTGCTGGTATTTGCCACATCCATTTAATCAGAAAATCCTTCACCTGCGTTTGTCTCCTCAAGACCCTTGGCAACCATATACAAGTTTTCCCGAATATTGCTTACCAGATTATGAAATTAAAGCTGGCTCAAAGGGGTATCACACTATGCAAGTCCTTTTAGCTCAAGGTTGGGAGTTAGTACCATCAAACTTTGGTACTTCCTTGTCTGATTACTGGCCGCTTGAAGCCTAGTGATTAACAGCAAGGTATTAAAGACTTTTTAATTTTTCATGTTTTAACATTACCTAACCATTGCATTCTTACATCAATGTTTGTCTTTGAGGTAAAAAATGTCTAAAACACAATCTGAAAACTTGTTTTTAGATTCATACTTAAAGCAAGATATACCACTTCTTGACACTCTCCGACCTGAAGGTGCGGAGATTCTTAAGACTTTACAGCCTTAATATCCTGATTGCTCAGGTTCCCAAACTCA
>NZ_JABXKN010000048.1:154295-193300 GCF_017115065.1 Nostoc sp. JL23 | reverse complement strand
TTGACCGAGGGGGTAAAAGCCGGGATGAGACGAAGGCTGACGACCATGATTATAAGTCGAGCCAAATTGGTTGTGCGGGAGCGAGATGGCAAAGCATTTCTCTATCGTCTTGCCCCTCAAGTCGAAGTAGTTACAGGCAAGGCTTTAAACCTCGGCTGTTGTGTTCTCTCGTTCAACCAAAACCTGGAATATCTATAGAAATAAAGGGAGAAGATGAAACATTCACAAATTTTGGCGATCGCAATAGGATTAGTGACAAGCATTTGGTTGCAAGGTTGTTCTCAACCTCCGCAAGCAGTCACAAATGAAATAGGCTACAAGGAAAATTGGTACTTACTGGTTCAAGTACGATCGCACCATTAGCAGCAGAAATTGGCAAAAAGTTTGAATCGCAACATTCCGGTGTGCGAGTTGATGTGCAATCAGGCGGTTCTTCTCGCGGTATTACAGATGCTCGTCAAGGTGTAGCCAATATTGGTATGGTTTCCCGTGCTTTAAAGCCCGAAGAAAAAGATTTAAAAGCGTTTTCCATCGCTCGTGATGGAGTAACGATGATTCTCCATCAGGAAAATCCCGTGCCATCCCTAACTGACAAGCAAATTGTAGATATTTACACAGGCAAGGTGAATAACTGGAAACAGCTAGGGGGTAAGGATGGGGCAATTACAGTTGTTAATAAAGCCGAAGGACGTTCTACCCTGGAATTGTTTACCCACTACTTCAAGCTAAAAAATACTGACATCAAAGCACAAGTAGTGATTGGTGATAATGAGCAAGGAATTAAGACTGTAGCCGGAAACCCGAATGCTATTGGCTATGTTTCCATTGGCTCGGCAGAAAATAGCGCCGCCAATAAAGTACCAATCAAATTGCTACCTGTAAACGGTATAGCAGCAACAACAGCGAATGTACAAAACGGGAGTTTTCCTATTTCTCGACCGCTTAACTTGGTCAGCAAAACCGAACCCCAAGGACTGGTGAAAGAATTTATTAACTTTGCACAATCACAGCAGGTAAGTGACATTGTTAAAAAGCAGAACTTTGTCTCCATCGCCCAATGATGTTTGGTTAATTTGGATACTACGAGGTTTAGCAACAACCGCAGGAGCGATCGCACTTTTAATTATTGTCTTTCTACTTTGGGAATCCTTACCAATCTTCAGTCGTATACCACTATCCCGCTTCTTTACCGACTCCTCTTGGAACCCCACAGCAGGTTTATATAATCTCTCACCTATGTTGCTGGGTACTTTCTTGGCAATGGCTGGTGCAGTGCTAATTACTACTCCTATAGGCTTTTTATCTGCTGTCTTTTGCCAATTCTATGCCCCGCCAATGGTAGCTCAACTCTATCGCCGTCTCATTGAATTATTAGCGGGGATTCCTTCTGTAGTGTATGGCTTTTGGGGATTAGTCGTGCTAGTTCCTCTGATTGGTAAAATTCATCCACCAGGGCCAAGCCTATTAGCAGGAATAGCAATTTTGGCGGTGATGATTCTGCCAACAGTCGCGCTTATAGCCGATGCTAGCCTCGAAAAAGTTCCCACCTCTTACATTCAAGGTGCTGCTGCACTAGGGTTATCACGTTGGACAACAATCTGCACAGTAGTTTTTGCATCAGCCAAATCAGGATTATTTACAGGCTTAATTTTAGGGACAGGTCGTGCCATTGGTGAAACAATGGCAATTTTGATGGTATGTGGCAATGTGGTACAGACCCCAAAAAGCTTATTTGACCCCATCCGCACACTCACGGCCAATATTGCTTTAGAAATGGCGTATGCCACAGGGGATCACCGTAGTGCGCTGTTTGTCAGTGGCTTGATATTGATGGGAATGATTGTGGTCTTAGTGGCGATCGCTGAAGTTAGTAATCAGAGGAAATGACATATATAGGAGTTACGCATGAGTTACGAAATAACGAACCGCAGAGGCACAGAGGGCACGGAGAAATCAGAGTTTGAGAGATATTTTGCGTAAATCCTAATATAAAAAGCAAAGATTTAAGAATGCAAAATCGTATCACTCTTAGAGAGTGGCTAGCAACAAGCTTAGTTTGGGCAACAGCCGCCTTCGTTACCGCCATCTTTTTATGGATAGTCAGCGATATCCTCTGGCACGGTATGGGATATTTATCTTGGGAATTTCTGATTAGTGAACCAGAAAATGCGGGTAGAGAAGGTGGGATCGCCAGTATTCTCGTTTCCACCGTTTTAATTATTGGTGTATGTATGACGGTTTGCCTGCCCGTTGGTGTTGGTACAGCAGTTTTACTAGCAGAATTTACTCCTAGTGATAGTTGGTTCGCTAGATTAGTGCGCCGCAGTCTAGATGTACTTGCTGGTGTACCTTCGATTGTCTTCGGGTTGTTTGGCAACGTCTTGTTTTGCAAAGTTTTAGGGCTGGGGTTTTCCATTCTTTCAGGCGGACTCACACTGGCGTGTATGGTGCTACCAATCTTGATTCGCTCTACAGAGGAAGGATTTTTAGCGGTTCCTAATGAGCACAGATTAGGAGCCGCCGCTCTTGGCTTTTCGCGCACAACCACAATATTTCAGATATTGTTACCTGCTGCTATTCCTGGTTTAATTGTGGGATTTGTGCTTGGTGTTGGTCGGGCTATTGCGGAAACTGCGGCTTTAATTTTCACTAGCGGTTACGTAGACCGAATGCCACAATCACTCCTCGATTCTGGGCGTACCCTTTCGGTTCATATTTTTGATCTCTCAATGAACGTTTCAGGAGGAGATAAGAGTGCTTATGCTAGTGCATCGGTTTTGCTATTACTACTGCTGTTGATTAATGGCACAGCAGCGTGGATTGCACAACGTTGGTTACACAGCAGAGTTATTTCTGGATGAGAACTGATGGATATAGAGGAGGACATCTTGGCAGTTACTGAACCGTTGATTCAAATTGAGAACTTAACTCTGCAATACGCACAAAAAACTGCCCTTGCTAATGTCAACTTGGCTGTCAATGCCGGAGAAATTTTGGCTTTGGTTGGGCCTTCTGGTTGTGGAAAAACTAGCTTGCTCAGTTGCCTCAATCGCCTCAGCGATATGATTCCCAAGTGTCGAGTTCAGGGAAGAATCCGCATTGGTAGTTTAGAAGTGGTAAATTCCAAAATCAATGTCATTGCCTTGCGGCGTCAAGTCGGTATGATTTTTCAAAAACCCAATCCCTTTCCTTTCTCAATATGGCAGAATCTGGAATTACCTTTGCGAGAACATGGCATCCGCGATCGCCACCAAATTGATCCAATTATCGAAACCAGCCTCCAAGATGTAGGGCTATGGGATGAAGTAAAAGACCGGTTGCAATCTTCAGCTTTAGCTCTTTCTGGTGGGCAGCAGCAACGTTTGTGCATAGCTAGAGCCTTGGCTTTGCAGCCAGAAGTATTACTACTGGATGAACCTTGTAGTGCCCTCGACCCTATTTCCAGCAACGTTGTTGAAGATTTAATTATCAGTTTGCGCCAGCGCTATACTGTGTTAATTATTACTCACAATCTGGCTCAAGCCAAGAGAATTGCAGATCGAGTCGCTTTATTTTGGGTACAAGACGGCATTGGACAACTGATTGAATCAGGTACTGTAGAGCAGGTTTTTAATCATCCTCAACATCCTTTAACAGTTGCTTATGTAACTGGTGCCAGGGGTTAAATCCACAAGCTAATTTTTTCATCCCAAGGGGCAGGTTTGCTAATTTGCTTCCATATAGGACTATACAAGGTTGGGTTGAGCAATAGCGAAACCCAAAAAACCCCACCAAATGTTGGGTTTTGTTCCTCAAACGCCACTTGCTTCAAGCCGGGGAACCCTTCCAACGCAGTGGCTCCCCAACCTACAATTTTCTATTTTTTAGGCAAAACCTACCCAGTATTGCAACCCTACTCAACCCTATTTAGCAGCGAAGTAGGCTTCTAAGTCCTCAGAACCACCAATTAATTTACCATCGATAAATACTTGGGGAACTGTTGTCGCACCTGCAACTGCTTTTAGCGATCGTGTGGTGATATCTTTACCCAAGGTAATTTCTTCGTAGTTGATACCATGTTCCTTGAGCATTGCCTTAGCACGGGCACAGAAGGGACAACCCACTTTCGCAAACAGGGAAACTACTTCGGGCTTAACTGCTTGGGGGTTGATATATCTGAGCATTGTCTCAGCATCAGACACCTTAAAGGGATCTCCTGGCTCCTCTGGTTCAATAAACATCTGGTTAATTACACCATCTCTAACCAGCATAGAATAGCGCCACGATCGCTTGCCAAAACCCAAATCTGATTTATCTACCAATAAACCCATGCCTTCAGTAAACTCACCATTCCCATCAGGAATTAATGTGATATTTTCTGCTTCTTGATCCTTTGCCCATTCGTTCATCACAAAGGCATCATTGACAGAAATACAGATAATGTCATCGACACCATTTTCTTTGAAAACCGGAGCTAATTCGTTGTAGCCAGGGAGATGAGTGGATGAACAAGTCGGAGTATAAGCACCCGGTAAAGAGAAGACAACTACTGTCTTATTAGCAAATAGCTGATCGGTTGTCACATCCACCCACTGGTTATTATTGCGAGTATGAAAAGTGACATTGGGTACTCGTTGTCCTTGGCGATTGGATAACATAATTTTGCTTGCCTTTAGTAATCAATTCCAGTCAGTCATAACCTATCATGGGAGAACTGGCACAATGTAACTATCAATCAGCTAAAAAACTTCATTAATGAATAGAGCGATCGCAGCTACAAACTCAGCGGTTGATTCATAGGGTAAAACATTACGCCCATTTATTTTTATACCTCTACTTTCAGGCAAACAAGCAAGATAGTGAGCCAAGCGTTCATCTGGCGTTTCTTTTTTATTGTCTTGGCTAATACTCGATGCAGTTTCGCCCATAACTGCTAATGTTGGTTGCTGAATCGAGGCAATAAAACTAGTATAATCATCTCGCCAAAACCCTGCTAAAAAAGAAAATACTGCATGGCGACTAGCAGGATTTTCTGCGCCTGCAAGCAATGTATTTAACCACTCTGCATCCACAGCATTTTCAGAAGCAAAGAGTTGGCGAATCGAAAAAGAACGTAAAAACTTTGGGGTGCGTGCATAGCGATAAAAAGCACTGCCAAAAGGCGAATCTAACACGTTCCAAAGGAATTTTTCCTGCCATTCTGGTGGTTTAGTTGTCATCAAAGCCCACGTTGGCGGCCCAGAAAGTACCAGTCCGGCAATTAATTTTGATTCTTTTTGGACTAATTGGATAGCAACTGGTAATAAAGCACCTTGTACTACTAGAATAACCGGTTTTTGGACTACTGTTTGTAAAAAGGACTGCAACTGTTCTGCCCAATCACTAGGAGTGTAAGCTACACGGGGCATATCACTTTCACCACATCCTAGTAAATCAGGGTTGTAAATTGAATTACGCTGACCTGTACT
This sequence comes from Nostoc sp. JL23, assembly GCF_017115065.1. NCBI lineage: Bacteria > Bacillati > Cyanobacteriota > Cyanophyceae > Nostocales > Nostocaceae > Nostoc > Nostoc sp. JL23. The sequence continues at coordinate 187,853 of NZ_JABXKN010000048.1, read as the reverse complement.
ATACCACTCGCGACAAAATCGTTGCCAAAATCGCCGCGACAATCCCACGCCAATCGGATGAATTAATAGTAAGGGAACGCCTTCAGATGTTGTATTAATTGGTTGATGAACTTCGTAGGCGCAACGATAATTTTGCCAACTGTAAAACTGGCTAGGAGATGCTGTCAAATTAGTTGTGTTAGCTACAGCAGATGTTTGCATAATTCCTAGTTTTTAATACTTGCTAAAAAATTATCTGTGGATGAATCAACTCGTATCCAGCTTCTTTGAGCTTTTCATTGGATACCCAAGCATTATATGGGCGAGTACTCTTGATAGATGTATCCCATTCTACTTTGGGTAAATTATGTTTTTCAAATAAGTTATCTAGCAAGTTTCGGCTGGTGAGATGTGCATCATCTACTAGATTGTAAATTCCTTGCAAACGACGGCGACGGGCAAATTCTATCGCACCAACAATATCATCTAGATGAACCCAATTTGTGGTATCCTCACCATTGCCCGGACGGGTTGTACCAGAATATCTACCAAATATTTTCAACAGTTCTCTACCAGTTCCATAAATCCCTCCTAAGCGGAATATACAAATACGGAGATTTTCGCTAGATGCTGATAGCAAGACATCTTCCGTTTTTCGGAGAATTTGGGCATTTAAATTAGGAGGTGCAAGCGGTGTTTCTTCATCTACCCATACACCATTCCTGTCACCATATACTGCATAACTACCTGTGTATATTAATTGTTTTACACTCTTAATCTGTTGTAAGCACGAAACTAAAGTTTGGGCAGTTTGTAGATAAGTTTCTTCATAAACTTCTCTACTTTTTGCCCCAACGCTCAAAAGTACAACATCTTGATTGTGCAAAACTGATTTTAGACTATCTATGTCATTACCACAGGTAACTACAACTCTTTGAGATACTGATTGTAGTGCAGGGACACGCTCAGGTGAAGTTGTGGTTACACTGACAACAAAATTCTTATCTTGTTGCCAATATTGAGCAACTTTATAACCAACATAACCACAACCAATGATTGCAACGTTCATGACAAATTAGACACAAATAAATTAAACTACTTATTGAGAGAACATTCTGAATTAATTGTCTGGAAGTAAATAATTTTAACAGTTCAGAACTAACAGTCAATTATTCATAGTACAGAAATTTTTACCTAATGACTATTTAGCTAATTCTTTCTCAATTGTGGTAATTAGCTCTGGTGAATTTGGCTGGATACTACTATTAAATCTAGCTACTACTTCACCTTGCTTATTAACTAAAAATTTTTCAAAGTTCCAAGCAACAGTTCCCGTTGGCTCAACCGCTTTAGTAAGTCGCTCATAAAGTGGATGCTGCTGTGAGCCTTTGGCATGAACTTTATCAAATAGTTCAAAGGTAACACCATATTTACTCGTGCAGAATTGCACAATTTCTTCATTGCTTCCTGGTTCCTGCGCTCCAAAATCGTTACAAGGGAACCCCAAAATGCGTAGACCTGCTTCTCCATACTTTTGGTTTAAATTTTCTAACCCCTCGTATTGAGAAGTATAACCACAGAAGGAAGCCAAATTTACAATTAAGAGTATCTTTCCGGTGTACTCATTTAATTGCTTATCTTCACCGTTGATGGTCTTAACTGCAATATCCGAAATTGTGTTACTCATTTTAAATCTGATTTATAGGGAATATTGCCAAGTCTCCCATATTACAGGTACTCTAAACCCGGTTTCTTTAAGGAAATTAGGTTTGTTAGCCTTGTTGTAACAATTCTATGTGAGTCATGTAGTTGCAAAACGCTGTATCTTGTATAAATAGCTCGACCAAGCTGCTATCTCAGGATAAGTGTGGGAAATCTGCGTTGCTTTTAAGACAAAATTTTGAGTGCAGTGATAAATTGATATACCTTTAAAGTCACAAAGAATTAACTGTTTGTATAAAAAGTTAACAACATCTAGAATTGTCCAATTTATGATGTCGGAAAATACACAGCAATAAAAGATATAGTTGCTTTTTTATTGCATCATGAGTTAATTTCATCACAAAAAACCAAAAAATGTATTTTATGATACAGTTTTTTTTGGTTTGAGTAAATAGACAATCAGTCGAATTTATCCGTTTGGGCATAAATTTACCAAAGTGAAATCAGTAACTAGTACAACGCGGTGGAAATAAACCAATCATCCCAAATCAACGAAACCCTTATGCTGTATTCATTTTTAATTTTTAATTTTTAATTCCGCCTTGCAATACTAGTCTCATAATTTCTGTGAAGGAATGTTTATGTTTTGGTTTAGTCAAAGTTTTGAATATTAGAAAAAGTGTGTTTCCAGAAAAATAAATAACTGATACGGAGAATGAGAGGATTATTTCTGAAAAGTGCTGAATAAAAGCTAAATTTGGTTAGCTTTATTAAATTATTTGATGTTGCTAAGTATATTACTAACATCAATTACCATTTTGACAGCAGAAAAAAATAACCAATGAATAAATGTATTCCTCCCTCGCATCGCCTACTGGCATTAGCGATCGCAGTTTTCACCGTCGGCTTTAGCTTTTTAATGTTTGGTGGTCTGAAAGCGCTGGGACACTTACGCGTCAATCCCGAAGCCGATCGCATTGGGATCGATGCCTACGAACATGGCGCGTCAGTATGGCCTGATGTTTATGCGATCGAGCAATTTGTTGCAGAAGAAGACAAAAATCGGACTAATATTCCAGAAGTCGGTGCCCTCGATAGTGAATAGAGCCAAAAATCACATTTTTAGCTAAAAAAAGCCATTTTACGGTAGTTATGATGTATATTACACAGATTCATTGCTACTTTCTACAGGATTTTTTATTGACATTATTCAAGACAATTTTAGGCACTTTCTCAGCCAACTTTTTTCAAAGATTAAAGATTAAGTGAAGAAGACTTGACTATTTCAGAAAATACATCAAAAATTTCTTACGAAGAACTATAAAAAATATTTACAGATGTGCCAATAGTTTCTTAAACTCCTACTAAGGTTATTTGAGTTTCTGGTTTTTAAACAAATGGTCTAAAAGAAAAATATCAAAAACCACTGGATCTAATTTCGGACGGTAGTTTTTTCTGTTTAAAGTGTTTTTTCCCTTTTTTAAGGATGGTTTGGAGGATGATGCTCAAATTCATGTACAAACAAAAATCGAAACCAAAAAAGAGGCATTTGTCTGCAAGAAATTACGAGATCAATTCACAATCCAACTCTAAAGTCAAGCTATTTAATCTGATTAAGCGACTTTCTCCCAGTTGGCAAGCTTGTTTACCTATTGCTTGTCTGATTGTGTTGGGTTGGGGTTATGCCGCAGTTGCCCAAACTCCAACCGCAGCGCCAACGACAGCAGAACTCAAAATTGCTATTGACACCCTGTGGGTAGCGATCGCTGCTTTTTTAGTGTTCTTCATGAACGCTGGTTTTTGTATGTTAGAAACTGGCTTCTGTCGCCAGAAAAACGCTGTCAATGTTCTTTCCAAAAACTTGATTGTATTTGCTTTGTCTACCGTTGCCTTTTGGTCAATCGGTTTTGCCTTAATGTTCGGTGATGGCAATGACTTCATTGGATTGAATGGATTTTTCTTAAAAGGAGTAGATAACAGTCCCGCCACAGCAGACGCTTATAAAGGTGTCTTCAGTGCTATTAATTGGGCTGGTGTACCTTTGGCAGCCAAGTTTTTATTCCAGCTAGTGTTTGCTGGAACAGCTGCAACAATCGTTTCTGGTGCAGTAGCCGAACGGATTAAGTTTGTTGACTTCCTAATTTTCAGCCTCTTACTTGTAGGTATTGCCTATCCCATTACCGGACATTGGATTTGGGGTGGTGGTTGGCTAGCAGACAGAGGCTTTTGGGATTTTGCCGGTTCTACGGTGGTTCACTCTGTAGGTGGCTGGGCAGCTTTGATGGGGGCAGCATTTCTTGGGCCCCGTCTTGGAAAATATCAAGACAAGCAAGTTGTAGCAATGCCCGGTCACAACATGAGTATTGCTACATTGGGCTGTTTGATTCTGTGGTTGGGCTGGTTTGGTTTCAACCCCGGTTCTGTAATGGCTGCCGATCCTGGTGCAATCAGTCATATTGCTCTAACCACTAACATGGCTGCTGCTGCCGGTGGAATTGCCGCCACCATCACAGCTTGGTTGTACTTAGGTAAACCAGACCTGTCAATGATTATCAATGGTATTTTGGCTGGCTTAGTTGGGATTACAGCATCTTGTGCTTACGTAGGTGTCGCTAGTTCTTTAGTAATTGGCTTCATTGCTGGGGTACTGGTAGTTTTCTCTGTAACATTCTTTGACAAACTTGGCATTGATGACCCAGTGGGAGCTACCTCAGTTCACTTAGTTTGTGGTATCTGGGGAACCCTAGCAGTTGGTCTATGGTCTGTTGGCCCTGGTGTTTTTACCTGGTATACACTTGGCCCAGAAAAAGGTTTATTTTCAGGTGGTGGCTTTGGACAGTTTGGTGTTCAGTTGCTAGGCGTTGTCTCAGTAGGTGGCTTCACTGTTTTACTCAGTAGTATTTTTTGGTTGGCACTAAAAGCGACTTTAGGTATTAGAGTATCCAAAGAAGAAGAATTAGAAGGTTTGGATATCGGTGAACACGGTATGGAAGCCTACAATGGATTTCTCAAAGAAGGTGATGCAACTGGATTTTCTGATGAACAAGGCTCAATTGGGAGAATTTAGGGTAAATATTTCTTTGGTTCATCTTCTGGCATATTCTTAATATGAGCTATTAAGACACCATTAGTCGATTGAACTGATTCCGCAAAATTCTCTACCCAAGCGGGGAAAAGTAGGGGGTATAAAACCTCCTACTTTTTGCCTGATTAGTGCTTTATTAAGAAAGGCAGGAGGCAGGAGGAAAATTTACCGAGGCTCCTTGGTAGCGTCTCTAAGCGTGTCGCAGACAAGCCTCTACGCTGCGCGCTACCGTGCCTCCTTCAATAATTTAGCATCGCATTTTACCTTGTGAAAATTTTATGCTTAAAGGCTTAAGAGTTAGTATGCTGCTATTGGCAGTTATGGGAAGTTTAGTATGGTCATTTAGTGCCAAGGCAAATTTTAACGGCAAACTCACCGTGGAAATTGATGGCTTGAAGAATAAAAAAGGACAAGTCTGTGCCAGTATATTTGCTAGCAGTGAAGGATTTCCTAGCGATGGCGATCGCGTCTTACAAAAGCAGTGTACCAAGATTACTGAAAATCCCTTACCAATTACCTTTAATAACTTGAAAGCAGGTAGTTATGCCGTTGCTGTCTTCCACGATCAAAATAACGACAGCACTCTCAATAGCAATATTTTTGGTATCCCAAGCGAAGGTTTTGGATTTTCCAGCAACCCAGAAATTCGCACAAGAGCGCCCAGATTTAGCGAAGCAGCATTTTTAGTGGCAGGGCCAGATACCAATATCCAAATCCAGTTGAAATATTTTTAAGCTGACAGCAGATTCAGCTTATTACATTGACTGCGAATTTTAGATTTTAGGTAACACCTTTAGTTCGCTTCCAGCGCAACTTAGATTTTAGATTGAAAGAAAAATCTATTATTGTGAATCATTATGAGAATCTTCCTGTAGACTCTGTTGCTCCGGCAAGTCACGTATTCGATTCATTTGAGTTAAAGCATATCGTGCTGTTGCTTGCACATCGGCATCTGGGTCTTCTAGCGCATGGCGCAACATCTGACTCATTTGACCCATCATGTCATAAACGCGCGTCAGGTCACGGATTGCATTTTGCCGCACTTGTGGACTTTCATCTTGAATTGAAATTGCTAAAGCACGGTTCATCGGTTTGAGTGTGCGGATGCCAATTTCTGACACAGCTGCCAAAATTAAGCTGCTTTCCTGAGAATCAGCATCAATTATCAGGTCAACCAGATGTTGAATTGCCCGCGAATCTCCCTGCCGACCCAAATCCCAAATAGCCTTGCGCCGCTTCGTTGGGTCAGAACTGCGTAAATCTTGAATTAATTCATCAACGATATTGAGTTTAGCTAGACGGGAAGTTTTTTCTGGTAGCAGTAATTGTGTGGAAAATGGTGGTGGAGGCGTTTGTAGACTAGTGACAGTCTCCAGTAACGGTGGTGTAATCGGTTCTTTGTTAGCTTCACTCAAACTTTTAGCCTCTGATATTTCAGACTTTTGCACTTGCTTTACCTTCTGAAACGACCTCAGCAGATAAAAAAGTACGCCACTACATCCTAGAACTCCAACAGCAAATAGTAACCACCAGACAAAACCTCTCTCAGATGCTTGGGGATTTGCAGAAGTCGGAGCAATAGAGGTAACTATTGGAGAAGTAATTATTGGAGAGGTGACAAACTGCTTTTTAGCTGCCAAAGCTACTTGCAGTTTCTCCTGAGTCGCCGGGCCAGCAATCCCATCTAATTTTAAACCCTTTACTTTCTGGAATTTAGCTACAGCGATTTCCGTACTGGCGTTATACTGTCCATCTACTACATCTCTGTAGTATCCCAACTGCTTTAATTGGGTTTGTAGTCTCTGCACATCTGATTTTCGACTACCATATCTCAAAACAGCTGGACTAGCAGTAACTGTTGAACTAGCTTGTGCAAGTTCTAAAATTTCAGGTGCTAGGTTAGGTGTAGCTGCACTTGAGCGATTTGGGTAAAAACCCACGCAAGACAAACAGGTAAATATCAGAATTGAGGAACGGCATAACCTCATATTGCAAGTTTCAGCCTGAAGGTGCTTTTCAAATTTTCGATACCACAATAGCTTCTAGACGACAAAATGTTAACTGTCATTTTTAATTGAGAATTGGGAAAAAGGAGGCAGGAGGCAGGAGGCAGTGTTTCGACTACGCTCAACAACCAGGCAGAAGTTCTTTAATTTTAAATTTTAAATTTTGAATTTTTAATTGATTTTTCCCTCATCCCCTACTTAGATTACTAATTAAAAATTATTTTAACAAGCTAAGGTAATATTTCTGGTTCCGATTCTCTAACTGCTAGGCTTATGGGGTTCAATTTTTTAGTAGATGCTTCTAAAACTGGTTCCTGTATATTTGCTATCTCGCCGACAGTAACTGTGTCGTTTTGTCCTCCTAAAGTATCACGTTGGTTAATGAGATAGATGCTGATTAAAGTGAGAAATACTCCTACCCACTGCAACGGACTGAGGACTTCTGAGAGAAAAAGATTGCCGAATAGTAGCGCAAAGACGGGTGTCAGGAAGGTGAGAGAACTAAGACTCGTAAGACTGCCACTAGAGGCAAAGTAGAAGAATAACCCATAAGCGATCGCACTGCCAAATACGGTAGCATAACCCAAGGCTATGAAATCAGATCCTCCCAGATTCTCCCACTGCTGGGATTCAACAACTGATGAAATTCCCCATAGTGGCAATCCGCCCAAAATCATGTGCCATCCTGTAGCGCTTACAGGGTCAGCATATCGGCACACAAACCGAATCAACACTGTTCCCACTGCCATTGATAGTGCTGCTAACAGCATTAACCACTCGCCACTAGCAAACAAATCTTGCCAGTTGCCAATTGTCATATTTGCGCCTGAGTCGAAAAAATGTAAAATCCACTCATCAGGTAAGCCAATTAAACTAATGCCTGTGACTCCCAAGCCTAGCCCCAGCCATCCCCAAAAACCAATGTGTTCTTGGAATAGCCACAACGACAGCAAGGCAACAGCCAAAGGTTGCGAGTCAATCATCACAGACCCTAATCCGGCACTAGTTCTGACTAATCCCTCTGCCAAAAGGCCTTGAAACAGCGTTCCATCTACTAGGGCAAATAAGGTAATCCACAGCCATGCAGCCCAACCCTTCGGCTGGGGTTTACCCATGAATGCTGCTGCAATCAGAATTAACATCCCTGCTGGTATCAGACGCACACCTGCCATGAATAGCGGTGTGGTATGGGGTATCACCCCTTTCATGGCTACCATTGCCGTCCCCCATAGGAAAAAGGGGGCAATTAAAAAGAGGAGGGCGAAAGGAAGTCGGGATGCACTGAGTTTCAGTTGCATGGGTTTGCTGATACCTTTGTTTAACAAGCGCAAAAATTGCTTTACCCAATTTTACCGAATTATGTAGTTTTGTGTAGGCATAGCCCGTCGTAGACATCGCCTTTGGCGGGTGCTTTGCACTATCGTGTAGTGTCTTGGAGACGATGAAACTCTCCAACCTCTACTCTCAATGTATCTGTATGTATATACGTATCTACAGATTATGCCCTGAAAGTTTTTTTTACTCAACTACCCACTTTTGGGACATCCTCTTAAAGTTGGCTGCAATTTTCCTTTCACCAGAGTGATGAAAGAATACTAATGTAAAGAATAGTTACTAGATAAGCTTACTATGTACTTGATAGTGATAACTTCTTGAGCTTGATATATAAATCAGATTTGATTTTTGAAAAAATTACCTACTCTTAAAGCTGATGTATGAAAAAATTGCTATTCCTATTTTAAGTCTTATATTTGCAACGCTCATGTCTAATGTAGTAGCTGCTGAGACTGTGATGAAAAAAGTCGCCAGAACAGGAGTATTAACAGCTGGTACTAGTAGAGATGCGCTACCTTTTGCCTATGTGGATAGTCAAGGAAAGTTAAATGGCTATTCTGTAGACATGCTGATTCTGATTAAAGAGCAATTAGAAAAAGAAACAGGAAAAAAAATTAAACTGCAATTAGTTGGTCTTAGCCCATCTGAACGGATTCCGAAAATAGTTAATCAAGAAGTTGATATTGTATGTGATGCTAGTAGTTTTACATGGAAGCGAGATAAAAAAGTAGATTTTTCTGTCAGCTACGGTGCGACTGGAACCCAATTATTAGTTAAGAAGGGAAGTAATCTAGGTTCTCCTGAATCACTTATTGGTAAGCGAATTGGTGTGCTGTCGGGAACCACAAATGAGCAGGCGATCGCTCATGTACAACCCAAAGCTAAACTGGTATATTTTAAAACTAGGGCAGAGGGATACACCGCTTTGCAAAAAGATACTATTGATGCTTTCTCATCCGATAGCATTCTTTTAGAGGGATGGCTGCAACAGCAAAAAAATCCAGATGCTTTTGCGATCGTGCCCGATCGCCCCTATTCACGAGAAGGTATCGCTTGCATGGTGCCAGAAAATAACTCCAGATTCTTGGATACAGTCAACTATTCTCTGGTCAAGTTCATGCAAGGATTCGTCAATGGAAATCAGCGATATGTCACTATTTTTGACCGTTGGTTTGGTTCTCAAGGCTCTGTAGCGCTCAATCGAGATTTACGCGATTTGGTAGTGGAAACTATGCAATTGGTCATAGAATTTCGTGAGGAAATTCCTAAAAATGACCTGTGATATCATGTCCGGTTAATTAGTTATGATTCCCACAGTCATTGCACGCCACCCCCAGCCGTTCCCTTTGCCAAAGCTACGGTGTATGCACAAGTCTGAAATAGCTGATTAACCAGCGTTTTACCCCACCCTAACCCTCCCCTTGCAAAGGGGAGGGAACTAGATTTTCCGGTTTCCCCCCTTGCCAAGGGGGGATTAAGGGGGGTAATTTGACTTGTGTGTACACGGTAGGAGGGGAGACGAAGCGTAGCTTTGGCTGGGGTTCTTATGTTTAATAAGTAACCAAGCGGACATGATATTACCCTGTCTTTTAGCTTAATTGACTGCGAAACTTACTAATACTAATAGTTAATAACACAACAGCAAAAGCGACTAAAGCCAAAACATTCATCCACAGTACATCTAAGCCAACACCTTTGAGCAAAATACCTCGAACGATCGCAATGTAATGGCGCAGGGGATTGAGTAGGGATAGGGCTTGAAACAAAGGTGGCATGGCTTCAATGGGTGCGATCGCTCCAGAAGTTTGTACCATTGGTAAATTAATAAAGAAAGATGTCAAAACTACCTGTTGTTGCGAACTACTCACAGTCGCCAACATAATACCCAAGCTAATACCTACAAATACATACATACTTGATAGGGCGAAAAACAGCAGAAAACTACCTCGAAATGGTACATGAAATATTACTGTTGCTAAAGTAATAGCTAATAAAACATCGCCCATTAATAAAAATGCTAAAGGGACAATTTTTGATAGTAATATTTGCCAGTTAGCAGCCGGAGTCATTAATAATTGTTCTAAAGTTCCGGTATCTTTTTCCCGAACAACTGTAATTGCTGATACTAATGTGCCAATTAATGTTAAAACTAAACCCATCACTCCTGGGACAAAAAACCAACTACTTGTCAGTCCAGGATTGTAAAGAAATACAACTTCAGGTGCAACTGGGGGATTTACTTTACCTTGGGTTAATTGTAGATTATATTGCTGGATAATTTGATTCATATAATTTCCGGCAATCCCGGCTGTATTGGCATTTACAGCATCAATAAATACTTGAATTTCTGCTGATTTTTGTGCCAGTTGACGCGGAAAATCGGGAGGAATTACTACCCCGACATCTAGCTTTCCTTCTTCTACCTGACGACTCAATGCTTTTTCACTGCTTGGTACAGATTCTAAGGTGAAAATTCGATTTGATGTCATGGCTGAAACTAACTCCCGACTAGCACTGACGTTAGCATAGTCAATGACACCTAATCGTAAGTTATGCACGTCGGGATTGAGAATAAAACCATACAACAATAATTGGACTGTTGGCGGGACAACTAACAAAACAATTAATTGCTTATTGCGGAGAATTTGATTAATCTCTTTCCGCACTAATGCCCAAAATGGACTATCAAATAATCGCTGAATAAGTTTCATAAAATTCCTTTTTATTGAACCGCAGAGAAGACAGAGAGATTAATTTGATAATTGCATTCGGCTTAAAACTCGGCGTGCTAAGTTGAAAAACACTAATCCCAAAGCTGCAAGCATGAGCAAATCAAACCAAACTCCGCCAAATCCTGTACCACGCACGAAGGCATCACGAGTGATATCGATGTAATAACGCGCCGGAATTATGTTAGGTAGTAGTGATAAAGGGAAAGGAATATTGTTGAGGGGATAAATAAAACCTGAGAGTAATAAGGATGTGATAAAGCCTACAAGGGAAACGCCTTGTACAGCAGCATTTTGGTTACTACTACGGACTCCTAAAAGTAACCCGAAAAAAACGCTATCTGTCAGAAATAATAAAGTGCCAACTACTAATGTTATGGGGTTGCTAACTATGCCAACTTGAAAAATAATTGAGCCTAATACCATAACTACTAATGCCTCGACAATGGCAATTAAGAGGTATGCTAATCCTTTACCAAGTAATAGCTCAGTGGCACTAATACTAGAAGCGTAGACTTGTAAAATTGTCCCTTTTTCTTTTTCCCGTACCATTGCGATCGCAGAGAGCAATGAAGGAAAAATCCAGAGTACAACTCCGTAAGTTCCTGGCACAATATACAGCGATTCTAATCTCCCAGGATTAAACCATAGACGCATTCGCGCTGTAATAATACTAGTAGCAGGTAGCAATCCATGCTCTTGCATAAAAAAGTTTGTCACTCTCTGAATGCTATTTCTAATGACACGGGCATTGTTAACATCAGTAGCATCGATTAATACTTGCACATTTGTACTTCTACCTGCTTGAATATCACGGCTAAATTCCGGCAGAATAATTACTGCGGCTTTAGCAATTCCTTTATCTATTGCATCACGGGTGGGATTGCCACCAGACCATTGCTTCGGCACAAATTGATTAGTAGCATACAATCTTTCAATATAGCTGCTACTGAGGTTTGTGCGGTTAAAGTCTTGCACAATTAGGGGAATATCTTTACTTTCTAATCTAATAGCAAAACCAAAAATTATTAAGGTAATGAATGGCAATAAAAATGCTAGTGCTAACGTTAGGCGATCGCGGCGAAATTGAGCTATCTCTTTGACACATTGAGCTAAAATTCTTTTCATATATATTAAGTAAGGCTTTGCCTAAAATGAGAGTTTTTTAAACTTAGAAAAACGCGGAGGTTTTTGGAGGATAATTTGCTGAATACTCTTTTTCTATTCTTGCGATCGCTGTACTATACCAATAAAGGCATCTTCTAAATAAAAAGGAATCGGACGTAAAGAATTGATGGTAATTTGATTAGCTTTTAAAAGTTGAGTTAGTTGATTTATTTCCTGTTCGGGATGATCGAGAACAATGTGTAAACTATCAGCAAAAATCGAGATGCGCCAAGACTCGAAGTGTTGTTTTAGGATCTTAGAAGCTACTTGGTTTTGATTAACAACAATTTCTATTAATTGTCCCGGTTGTGATGCTTTGACAGAACTGGGTGAACCTTCGGCGACGGTTTCTCCTGCAACCATAAAACTCATCCGGTTGCACTGTTCAGCTTCTTCTAAATAGTGCGTTGTCACTAAAATGGCTGTACCGTTGCGGGCAAAATCATTAATCAGCTTCCAAAACTGGCGACGCGCCAACGGATCAACTCCCGATGTTGGTTCGTCTAAAAATAAAATATCTGGTTCGTGCATCACGCAAGCACCGAAAGCAACTCGCTGTTTCCAACCCCCCGGTAGCTGCCCTGTAATCATATTTGCTTGTCCTTCTAAGCCACAGGTAGCAATTACCCAATCAATTTTTTCTCGTCGAAGTTTGCGAGGTACGCCGTAAACTCCACTATAAAATTCGAGATTTTGCAGAATAGTTAAATCGTCGTAAAGGGTGAATTTTTGACTCATGTAACCAATGCGTCGCCGTAAGTCTGCACTACGCAAATTTCCTGTCTCACCACCCAAGGAAATTTCACCGCCACTTGCTGCTAGTAATCCACACAGCATTTTAATGGTGGTGGTTTTGCCAGCACCGTTAGCACCTAACAACCCAAAGATTTCGCCGTAACGAACTTCGACGTTAACATTTTTAACGGCTTGGAACTTGCCAAAAACACGGCTGAGATTGTGAGCGTATATCGCTAGCCCTGAGTCCTGAGTATTAAATACTCCCTCTGCTTCCCTACTCCTCTGCTCCTCTGCTCCTCTGCTCCCCTGCTCCCCTGCTCCCCTCTGCCGATAACGAGGAAATGGAAAAAATTGCGGCACGGAACCTTGTTGCCGCAATCGCGTGACAAAGACGTTTTCTAATGTGGGTTCGCCATGCTCGATACTGGGAGAAGGTAACTGATGTTGTTGCAGTAGTTCGCGGACTTGGATTTCGCCAGAATTTATATCTTCAACGAGGACATCCAAGCGATCGCCAAAAGTTTGCACATCTACTATATTTTTCTCAGTAGCCTGGGAGAGTATTTCTTCTGCCGCTTCCAGGTTGGCTGTTCGCACTTCCAAGCGATGCAAGCCTAAGTTAGCCCGTAATTCTTTGGGTGTGCCAATTTCATGAATTTGCCCACTGTACATCAAAGCCACACGGTGACAGCGTTCAGCTTCGTCTAGATATGGTGTCGCAACTACAATTGTCATCCCCTCGGCTGACAATTCCCCTAGCACATCCCAAAACTCCCGCCGGGAAACTGGATCGACACCGGTGGTAGGTTCATCTAGTAACAATACTTCTGGTTGAGAAACCAAAGCACAGCACAGCGCCAGCTTTTGTTTCATCCCACCAGAAAGTTGTCCCACTAAGCGATCGCCAAATCGCTCTAAATTCATTAATTTTAAATATTTATCGCGGCGTTTCTGTAACAAATCATCTGCTACTTGCCTCAACCCTGCTGCATAACGCAAGTTTTCATCAATACTCAAATCCAAATACAGCGAAAACTGTTGAGTGAGATAACCTGTGATTAATCGGGCATCTCGTGCAGGCTGATTAAATATTTGCACCTCCCCCGCCGTTGCTTCCATCACACCGCCCAAAATGTGAAAGGTACTAGTTTTCCCCGCACCGTCAGGGCCAATTAAGCCAAACATTTCACCTTTGTGGACACTCAAATCAATTCCCCGCACAGCAGCTAAGTTTCCATAGTGCTTGTGCAAACCGCGAACTTCAATTGCTGTCGTTGGCAAACTAGATGATGGCGGTAAGTTTGGAGAGAAAGTAGTAATTTGCTGTTTCATTCCCTTCTACCCCCTGCCGACGCTCTCTGCGAGACGCTGCGCGTAGCTTGCTTCTCTGTAAGAGTACGCGGACTCGCTACCACTGCGCTATCCTGCCCACCTGCTCCCCTGCTCCCTTGCTCCCCTGCCCCCTGTCTCCCGCCTCCTGCCTTCAAACTAATTTGGGCATCTGCTGGCATCCCCATTTTGGCGCAGGGTAAATCTGATTCACTATAAGGTTTTTCAGGGTTAAAGCAGCTATCAGGATTTTGAACTTTGATCCGAATTCCTACTACTTGTCTGACTCGATCTTTTTGAAAGTAAATATTTTCTGGTGTAAATGAAGCTTGCGGATCGATGGCAATTACTTTACCTTCTAATGGTTTCCCCGGTGCAGAATCAATGAAGATTTTTGTTGTTTGTCCTAAACGCACTCTGCCAATATCGCCTTCGGGAATAAAACCTCTAAAATAGACTGTTTTGGGGTCAACAATTGTCAAAATATTAGTCTGATTGCTAACTATTGCACCTGGTTCAACACTCCGGGCTGTAACTATTCCATCTAAGGGACTAACTACATTTACATCTTTTTTGGAGTCTGCAATCTGGGTGAGGATTTGCTGATTTGATGCTTGGGCATCTTTGACTTTGGCACGGGCAGAGTTGACTTTCGCCTGTGCAGATTTAAGTTGAGCATAACTTTGTTGCTGTTTTCTGACTAATGCTGTTAACTGGGCATTGCGAATGTCAGGATTGAAACCTGTAGTTTTAACTTGAGTTAACGCTCCTGATGTAGCCTTTAATTGCTGGCGTTCGGCATTAACTGCTGCCTGTCGTGCTTCTAGGGTTGCTATTGCTGTATCTAGAGTGGTTTGGGCTTGATCGAATTGTTGTTGATTTACCGCCCCTTCTTTTACCAATTGGGCATAGCGATCGCGGTTGATTTTTGCTAAATTAACTTCTGCTGCTGCCTGTTTAACTTGCGCTTGCGCTTGCACCAATGTGGCTCTGGCTGCTGCGACATTTGCTTGTGCCTGCTCAATTCTTCCTTGGGTATCTCCTTGAGACTGCTGCAAATTAAGTTTAGCTTCGTTAATTTGGCTGTTAATTTCTTGAATTTCTCTGGTGACTCGCTCTACATCTGAAATTGCCTGCTGTTCATCATATCTAGCAGATGTCACTCTCGCTTGAGTACCAAGCAGTTGTTGTTGCAGCAATTGATCGTCTGTGTCGTCTAACTTAATTAACTCTTGCCCTTTTTTAACTGCTGCCCCTTCCCGCACGGCAATTGTCTCAATTCTTCCAGAACGCTTGATCCCAATCTCGGTTTCATAACCCTCAATCCGTCCACTAACTTGCAGTATATTTGCTGATACTTGCGGTTGAGATCGCCACACCGCGTAGCCAATACCACCAGCCACCAACAGCACCCCGATCGTTAAAAGAATCGGTTTCTTGCGGCTTTTCTGCTTCGATACTGCATCTTTGAGATTTTCCGGGGATGTTGGTATAGTCTGAGTCATGGTAGCACCCTGGATTGTGAAAAATATTTTGTAAATTGAAAATTTTGAATTCAGTGTCATATACTAGACTGTCTAGTATGATAATACAAGATATTACGTAAAAAAATTTACTCTTCATGCCTATAAACCCTACTTTCCAACTAGAAAATCCTTTACCTGCGATCGCTCCAAAGCAGGAGCAAATCTTGCAAGGAGCTATACAGGTATTTTTGAAGGAGGGTTACGCTAGAACAAGTATGGATCGCGTTAGTGCGGCGGCTGGAGTATCTAAGCAAACAATATACAGTCACTTTCAAGATAAAGAAGGACTGTTTAAAGCGTTGATAGAACGGTTGACGCTTGCTTGTTTTCAAAGTATTTTTTGCACAGAAAAATTGCATAGTGAACCAGCAGTTTTTTTGCGTCAAATTGCTGAAATTTATTTAACCGAAGTCGCTGATAATCCCGATTATTTGGCATTGTTGCGTTTGATTATCACCGAGTCACAAAACTTTCCAGAACTAGCTAAACTTTATACCCAAACCGTTGTGCTACGCGGTCGGCAAATGCTGAGTCAGTATTTCGGATCTCATCCAGAATTAGGAATCACCGACCCAGAAGCAATGGCTCATATTTTTTTTGGTTCGCTGGTATCCCACGTGATTTTACAAGAAATGTTGTATGGAAAAGAACTGACATCTTTATCACGCGATCGCTTGCTAGATAGCTTAATAAATGCGGTTATGAGCCAGTCTCTAAATACGGTTGAATAAACAACAGTACTATACCCGACAACCTTTAATGCTCAGGGATAATGGGTGTATTTGTTTGAGATTATGAAGTGGAATCACAGGTAAATATTATGCTGAGTCAATTACCGAATTGCATTACTAGTCCTTCGTGGTGGCAACTGATCGGATGGATTGCCGATCCGATTGGATTTCAGCAAAAGTATAGTCAAAAGTATGGAGACATGTTTTCCATGCGACTGAGTGGACTTGGCTCTTATGTAATTATTAGCCATCCCCAAGCCATTCAAGAAATTTTCAGTCAAGATTCTAAATTTGATATTGGTCGTGGTAATAAACTTGCAGAGCCTTTGATTGGGCGAAATTCTCTGATGTTAATAGATGGTGCCCGCCATCGACGAGAACGAAAATTATTAATGCCCCCCTTTCATGGAGAAAGGCTACAAACTTATGCAGGGCAAATCTGCTTAATTACCGAGCAAATCGCCAGTCAATGGCAAATCGATCAACCTTTTGTGGTTCGGTCTGCCATGCAGAAAGTTAGTCTAGAAGTAATTTTACAAATTGTCTTTGGTTTAAGTGAAGGAAAACGCTATCAACTAATTTTACCTCTGCTTACTAGTTGGTTGGATATGACTGATTCTCCTTTGCGCTCCAGTATGCTGTTTTTCCGATTCTTACAACAAGATTGGGGAAAATGGACTCCTTGGGGGCAGATGAAAAGTAGACAAAACTATATTCATGAGCTACTTCAAGCAGAAATTGAACAGAAAAGAACAAAGAACAATCAGAACCAGGGTGATGTTCTGAGCTTGATGATGGCAGCACGAGATGAAAATGGGCAAGCAATGACCGACGATGAATTAAAAGATGAATTGCTCACAATTTTATTTGCTGGACATGAAACTACTGCAACAACGCTAGCGTGGGCTTTCTATCAAATTCACCGAAATCCAGATGTCCTCTTAAAATTGCAGCAGGAACTTGACAGCTTGGGAGAAAATCCAAACCCGATGGAAATTGCCCAACTTCCTTACTTAAGCGCAGTTTGCCAAGAAACCCTGCGGATGTATCCAGTGTTGCCAGGGCTTTTCCCACGGATTACCAAATCATCCATAAATATTGCAGGATATCAGTTTCCTCCTGACACAACCTTAATGCCAAGTATCTACCTCTTGCATTACCGGGAAGACTTGTATCCTAATCCTCAACAATTTAATCCCGAACGTTTTTTAGGACGCCAGTATTCTCCTTGGGAGTTCATTCCTTTTGGTGGTGGAAGTCGGCGATGTTTAGGATATGCCCTTGCTCAGTTAGAAATCAAATTAGTCCTCGCAACAGTTTTATCCAATTATCAACTTACCTTAGTAGAAAATAAACCTATTAAACTGCAACGACGTGGATTTACCCTTGCTCCTAATGGTGTAGTTCGGATGATGGCTATTAAAAAACGATAAACTTACTTGGGAGGAACTTGCATTCCAATACTGCTCAGTTAAGAAGATTTGTTGGGTAACACTAAAGTTCTACCCAACCTACAATTTTCTTAACTGAACGGTATTGCTTTTAAGAACCAAGTTTTAACAGCGGCAGTCTCACTTAGGACTTACGCAATAACTCTCTGAAACTCTCATTTCTTTGTATCCTTTGCGCCTTTGTGGTTCGTTTTTTCATGATTTTGCGTAAGTCCTGTCACTTTTGCTGCTAGAAAATGCTGATGTGTGTAGCCCGTCGCAGGCATCGCAAATAAAACTTTGCAAAACTACACGCGCTCAGGGACAATTCATGAATTGCCCCTACCTAAAAATCATTCTTTTCGACTATTGTTTGGATAAGTCCTGTTCACTTTTTGCTGTCCGGCTAAAAAGTCGATAGTATAGTGAGGTACTAGTTTCCTTTAAAGGAAACAGCAGATAGGTGAGAGGATTTATTGCCACAATAATATTTCGGAAGTCTCGCCGTGCCAAAAATAAGATCGCACGAGCAACTTGCTGTGCAGACATCACACCATAAGGATTCAGTTGACTCTTAAATGGGCCAAGAATTAACTTGCGAATTACACAATCCCCATCCAAACGCTTGAGGGTAACAATATCTCCTAACGCTCTTTTGCTGAGTTCATAAAGTGGACTTAGTGCTGGAGAAACCTCAGCCTCAGAAGTGTTTATCCAGATTTCCTTGGTTGCTTTTGCCTGTGGACCTGTTACAGTTGTCAAAAATATATCTATCAACCGCAATGCTGAAAAGGTATTTACCTCATAAGAGGAGTTGATAGCCTCCGGTGTGCGGCTGGCGTAGACATTGGTTCCGTGGTTGATAATTAAAATATCTACTTTTTCTAAACTATTTCTCAGTTCAACTTCGTTGCCCAACTGCCAGGAAACCACCTTTACCCCAACTTGCTCTACTAATTTTTCTGGATTAGTGGTTAATGCGACAACTTTAGCATTATTCTTTACAAGTTCAGCCGCCAGCGCTTGTCCCAACGCTCCTGATGCTCCGGTTAAAGCGATGGTTTTACCTTTTAGAGACAGTCCTGTGCCCAGAATTTTATCCACTAGGGGAAAGACACCACTGTAGTAAGCGTTGACATCATCAAAATGATGCCGCCAATGGTAAGACCGATTCACCCACCAAATGGATGGTATTGTCTCTAAAGGGCCGGGTAGGTGGTTGTAATCTGTATCAATTTTTCCCTGAAAATATCGCACAGACGCGCCATACAAAAAGGTGCAAGCATAAGCTACTCCCAGCCATAACCCCAGTTGTTGGACAATTAAGGCAACGACTACCAAGACCACTAGCAGTAGACTCGACTCTAAAATGTCGTGATAGAGCTGGGATTCTTGGTAAATTTTCAGGGAAACTATCGATAAATCCCGACGATAGGCGCTATGGTGCTTGTTGTGCCATTTAGCAAGCCAATTGACTTGGTGACACAAAGCATGGTAGCTGTCTCTCAAAACCTCAGCGAGTAAAAGTGAGAAGAGTGCCCAACTAGCAAACTGTAAGCTGGCATTTAGCCAAACCCAATTAATTTGTAAGCTTGTCTCAATTCCCATCAAGTTTTCAGCTAGCATTTTTATCATATTTGTCTATACTCGTTTTTTTTAATCATTCTTCATGATCTGATAAAGGCGCCTTAAGGTCGAGTCTAGAGCAAATTAAAATCAAAAGGAATGGGGAGCAGGGGACTTAGTTACAGTAAGTCTTTCCCCCTCCGCCCCTCTGCTCCCCATGCCCAATTAGGAATTAGTTAAGATATCCCAGTTGACTTTCACATAGCCAGGTTCAATGTGGGTAAAGTGTTTGCTAATTGCTGATGTGCCTTTTGGTAGCACGTGAAACGGAATTGATGCGTACAAATGATGCTCTGCATGAAATGGCATATTCCACATGAAAAATCGTACAGACCAGAGTGTGAGTGTATTGGTCGACATCGCCAACGCAGTCACAGTCTGACCGGATTGCCTTTCCTCTAAGAAATTGAGTGTAGCAGTGATGTCTACAACGGGCTATTCGGCGTTGCACTCAACGGCAAAAAACCCGGCGTTAAGTACCGAGTTGAATACCAAAATCCGAAATCGCCCAATTAGCATTGGGATTAGGGCGGCCGCATTATATCAACGAGAGCAGTATATTGTCAATAGAGTCTAAATCAATCTCATTAACTTATGCTTCTTGTTAAAACTTTAGGCGTTGGCGTAGCCCGCCGCAGGCATCGCTTTGAGTTCTGCAAACTACACCCAGCGATAAATACTGATTATGAGCGTTGATTCTTAATCTTGGTCGTGGTCAAGAGTAATTTAGATGCGTTTGCTCTGGGGCAAACTTGAGACGAATATTCTTACTAGGAGAAGGTTGATACCTTCCATATTATGGGTTGTCTTTCAATTCAGAACTCAGCACTTTTAACTCAGCATTCTTCATTATTAATTGATATCTATTTTAACTCCTTCAATAATACTAACATCCGATTGTGTTGGATAAATTTTAGTAAGTTTGAAACCTGCTGATTTAAATAAATCTTCAAACTCAGCTTCAGTACGAATACGTCCACCTGGACACATTACTAACATGTTGATATCTATAAACTTACTTCCTGAAAACTCGTTAGCAGGAGGAAGTACGTAGTCTATCACTAAAACCCGTCCTTGCTCTATCATAGCTTGATGACAACGTTGAAGAATAGCCAGCGATCGCTCGTCATCCCAGTCCTGAATAATATGTTTAAGAACATAAGCATCTCCTCCTTGTGGCAGAGCTTCAAAAAAGCTACCTCCTACAAGCTGACAACGACTAATAACGGATGCTATTTCTTGTGAATCCTTGGCTCTATTAATCACTTCTGCCTGATCGAACAATACTCCTATCATAGTAGGATTAGCTTCGAGTACAGCAGCTAAAAAGCTCCCTTGACCACCACCAACGTCTATTAGCTTATTAATTGACGAAAAATCATAAGCTTCCAGGTGTTCGGTATAGGAATCTTTTGATGAAGTCATAGCCTGGTCGAAGATTTCTCCTCGGCTAGAATTCTGTTCATTGTACTCAAACAAATCCATACCATACAAATCTTCGAAGGCACTTTTACCAGTTTCTAAGCAATACATTAAATTCCCCCAGGATTTATAGTAATGCTCTTCACCTCGGAAAATAGCCATAGCACGAATTGAGTCAGGAACGTTGCTTTGCAAACAATCTGCCAATGGTGTTAGCTCAAAGCATCGAGTTTGTGTCTCCGCAAAAATTCCAATACTGGCGAGCGCCCGCAAAACTCGATATAGAGAATCACTATGTGTATTTGTTGCAGCAGCTAAAATATCGCAATGTTGAGAGCCATCCTTTAGCAAATCAGCAATACCAAGTTTAGCGACGACATAGATACACCGTGAAACCCAGTAAGCATGTACCCATTCTAGCGGACTGATTTGAAAGTCTGTATTATTAGGTTTTGAATCAGATGAAATCATGATTTTGAAATAAATTAACTAAGTGTTGATTGTCTGTAATATTCCAGTGAATATACTTTTAATTTGAGCATTCAAACGGATGAAATGCAGGAGAACAAGTTCAAATTTAATTTTTAAAATTCAAACTTTTTATAATCATTGCATCATAACTACGGTCTGGTATAATTTTTTTTAGCACAAGTTCAAGCATTAAACCTAGCTGCCCCTTAGACAAGAAATAACGTGTTTTAGGCTTCCTAATTTCTAAAGCCTTTATAATCGCATCTGCAACTTGTTCCGGCGGCATCCCTTCACGATTTGATTGAATTAAATCTTCTACAAAAAATTTATATGTATCTCCATACATTGCTTTAGCATCAGGTGACATATTGGCAAAATTTTTTCTAAAGCTTTCCTCTACTTTATCGGGAGCCGCAGATGCAATTGAGCCTGGTTCAATTAAGATAACTTCGATTCCCCAAGGATGTAATTCTATTCTCAAAGCATCGGTAAATGCCTCTAACGCAAACTTGGAAGCACACAAAGCAGAGATATATGGCCCAGAAATTACTCCTCCGATAGAGCCAATATTAATAATCCGACCTTTAACTTTTCGGATTAACGGTAAAAATTCCTGCGTCACTGCTATTTGCCCAAAAACATTGACTTCAAATTGCCATCTCAGGTCATCAAGCGAAATAAACTCCAGTGGCCCATCAACTAACAGACCAGCATTATTTACTAATCCTACTAATCCTTCATCAGGAATAGATTTTGAAACAATATCTGCCGCAGATTTAATTTCTTCTGGTTTTGTAATATCCATGAAAATTGGTGTCAAATTCTCGGAGGAATCACTCTTGAGAGATTCAGCATCTTTTTCTTTACGGACTGATGCAAATACTCGATATCCTTTTTTGTCAAGCATAAGAGCTGTTGCTCTGCCTACACCTGTTGATGCTCCTGTAATTACGATAGCACCTTTATGTTTTGGAGGCATTTTTGTGACCTTTAGAGTGAATAGATATGCAGATGTAAAAACTAAAATTTAAAATCAATAAAATTGGAATTATATTGATAGTTTAATAGGGATGCTCTTTTAGATAATTTATATTCATTTTTTTGAATTCAATAAATGTTAATAGAAGTGCAATAACCATCAGTAAAAAATCCGTAATAGCTATTCCATAATATACACCACTTACACCTAGCAACTTTGATAAAATTACCACTAGTGGAATAAATAAAACTATATTATTTAAAATAATTATTATAGAAACAGTTTTTCCCTTTCCTATAGACTGAAATAGAACTGAACCAAAGGGAACAAAAGATATTGTTGGTATTAATAAACTCAAAACGCGAAAATTGAGTAAATCATTGTTTGTGAAAGTCGAATTTGGCAATAGCCAACTTAAAAATGTTTCTGGTGATAATTGCATTGGCAACCAAAATAATACAGCCAAAGCAGTTACAGAAATACTAAAAGTAAAATAAGCTTTTCTCACTCTATCATAATTTCTGGCTCCATAATTTATGCCAATCACTGGTTGTAATGCTTGCACAAATCCATTTAAAGGAATGAATGCTAATAAAGTCAATCTTATAGTTGCTCCGTAGAAAGCAATATCACTATTTGTTCCATAATAGGAGATAGATTTAAAAACAACAAAATTTTGAACTAATTCCATAACATTAGCGAGTAGTGCTGACATTCCCACTGATAAAATTCGCGGAAGTAAATTTATTGCTAGAGCAAGCTTTCTAGGATTAACTGGAATAGAACTTTTACCAGATAAGAAATATATAAAGTTTATTATGCAAAATACTATCATAGCAATAACAGTAGCAAGAGCAATTCCCCGGATACCCCAATGAAAAACTACAACAAATATAGGATTTAAAATTATATTAATAATGACATAAATACCTGCAAAAGTCATAGCTAATCTAACTTTACCTTCTGACTTAATAAGTTGGTTGGAAGCTACTGCTAAAATATAAAATACTGAGCCTAGTATATAAGTTTTAAAATATTCAGAACCGGCAAAAGCTACTTGACCAATTCCTCCCATTAGTTTAATTAATTCTTCACTAAAACTGTAGCCAATTATAGTAATAAAAAAGGATATAAAAATACCCATTATAATTAAATTGCCAAAAATTTTGGACTGAGTTTTTATATCTCCAGCACCAATAGCTCGGCTCAGAACAGAAGCTGAACCTGTTCCAACTAAGTAAGCAAAACCATCTATGATAGCAGTAAGTGGTAGAGCTAAAGATATGCCAGCAATTGCTGTTTCTCCTATAAATTGCCCAGCAAATAGAGCATCAATAAAAGCATTCATGTTAATCAGCAGTATTACTAGAATGCCAGGAGCTGATAACTTGAACATCAGTTTTAAGATGTTACCTTTAAGTATCTCATTTTTTATTTTAGATTGGTTTTGTGAAGTCATTTTTAATTTATTTACTTATTAGCGTGACCCAAGCATTACCATCTTCAAGCCACTAGCTGGAGGATAGTTAACGCCCCTAGCTTTAGGTTTCTCTACTCTTTTATGTGCTAACGCTAATTGATAGCGTGAGAGAATTGTTGCTAATACCAGTTTCATTTCAAAAAGTGCTAATAACTCACCTGGACAGCGACGAGCGCCACCACCAAATGGTAGAAACTCATAGGGAGAATATTCTTTTTCTAGAAAGCGCTCTGGTCTGAATTGCTTTGGTTGTGGATATAAATCCTCTCGTTGATGAGTCAAGTATATACATCCTCTTACTACGGTTCCTGGGTCTAATTTGTAGTCCATGACTTCAATTGGTGATTCTACAAGTCGTGGAAATGTCACAACCTGAGTTGGATAAATTCGTAGGGATTCATTACAAACAGCATTTAAGTAAGGTAATGCGATAATCTTCGCAGGTTCTAGGGATTCACCAAGACTGTCAAGTTCTTCCAATAAGCGATTGCGAATACCAGGTACACTATGAATCCAGTACAAAGACCAACTTATAGCAGTGGCTGACGCATCTTGACCACCAAATAGCAATGATGGAAACAAATCTCGGATATATTCATAGGTCATTGGTTGACCCATTTCATCGCAAGCCAAGACCAGTTCTGATAATACATCGGTACGCAAAGGATTTACTTGTTGGTGGCGCTCTTCAATTTCGATGTGGAGTAGTGAGTCAAATTGCCGTTGTAAGTGAAGCCAGTATCCCCAAGGACTCCAGCGACCCAAATCCTTCTTTAGAAAAGGGTAGGACAGAGATATATCTAGCCAGCGAGACCGAGCGTAACTTATTAAATTAGAAAACAGTTGTCGAAATTGTTCGTAACGCTCTCCTTGATGTAACCCAAATAATGATGGCAAAACTACTTCTAAGGTAATCTTTTGCATAGTTGGGTAAGCAAGAAAAGATTTACCTATAGTCAGTTGATTCATTACTTTTTCTGTTACTCTACAAATATGCCGTCCATATTCTTGTGTCTGAGTTTCGCGCATCGGTGACATCAACAACTTACGGCGATTTCTGTGACGCAACCCATCTAGTGCAAGCAACCCATACTTGCCGACAATTGATTCTCCACCTTGATTCAACTTACCAGAAGCTGTAATCTCTTTTGCATTAGTAAAAATCTGCTTCATCCCTTCTGGGTTGCTGATTATTACTAGAGGTATTGAATCAGCCATAATAGTAAAAATGTCGCCATAGCGATCGCCCATAGCATCCATGAAGGCAAGGGGATCGGTCTCAAATTGATTGAGTAATCGGGGAGAAGTTTTTGGCCCATCAGGTAGTTTCATTGGTATTTTTCTGATAAATGTTAAATAATTGATAGTTCTTAAACTAAACCGACTACGAATGGTTGTGATTGTCTTTGATTTTGACGCAGACCACGTATGACCATCTTCACACCGCTAGCTGGATAACAAATCAGACCTCCATATTTGGGACGTTCTGGGCGCTGACTAACTAGCTCTAATTCATAATTTGCCAGAATAGTTGCTAATATAAGTTTCATTTCAAATAAAGCAAAAGTCCCGCCAATACAAACACGAGAACCACCACCAAATGGGAGAAATTCGTAGGGAGAAAATTGTTTTCCTAAAAAGCGCTCTGGCTGAAATTCTTTGGGACTGGGATATAAATCTTCTCGCTGATGTGTGGAATAAATATTAGCAATAAGTATTGTACCGGGATTCAACTCGTAGCCCATCATCTCGACGGTCGATTCTACCAACCTGGGAAATGCAAACAACTGAGTTGGATAAATTCGTAGAGCTTCGTTACAAACAGCATTTAGGTAGGGTAATGTGACAATGTTCATGGGGTCTGGGTTTTCACCAAGACTATCAATTTCTTCCAGCAGGCGCGCTCTTATAGCAGGTAAACGGTGAATCCAGTACAAAGACCAAGCGATCGCAGTTCCGGAAGCGTCTTGAGCTGCAAATATAGGCGATAATAGAAGGTCGCGCACCTCTTGATTACTTAATGGTTCACCTGTTTCATCAGCAGCAAATATCAGATCGGTAAGCATATCAGTGCGTAAATAATCTGCTTGCTGGCGGCGTTCTTGCACTTCAGTATATAGCAATTGAAAAATTTCCTGTCGGAGGTGAAGCATATATCCTTCTGGACTCCACCGACCTAAATCCCGGTTTCCTAAAGGTAGTTTGGTAATAAATTTAAAAAGTTTAGATCGCTCGGATTTGAACACAGAAATAAATAAATGCTTGAGTTTGTCATAGCGTTTACCTTCAGGTAATCCCAGCACAACCTCTATACCTATCGACAGCGTAATTTCTTCTATGATTGAGTAAGCGATAAAAGGTTTGTCAATCGCTTGTCGAGCCATAATTTTTTGCGTAAGTTCGCAGATACGTCGTCCACAGGCTTGCATTCGCGTTCCATGAAAAGCCTGCATGAGGAGCTTACGTCGATTTTTGTGAATTAAACCATCAAGTTGCAGTATTCCTTGATTTCCTGTGAACAGGGCAAAATCTTGGTTCAAGGTACCAGATGCGGTAATTTCTCTAGTATTGGTGAAAAGTTGCTTGATAGCCAAAGGATTACTAACATAAATCATTGGCGTAGAACCAAGCATTCTAGTCACCATGTCCCCATAAAGTTGGGAATTAGCATCCATATAGGCAAAGGGGTTAGCCTCGAATTGCAGAGCTAGCAACCAAGCAGGAGTTTTTGGCCCCGGAGGTAGTTTCATCACTCTTTTTTACTCCCATTATTTTTATACAGCATTATCAATACAAACTCTCAGATATCTGGCTAATTCCTGAATATAAGGTTCTACAAAAATTGAGAAATGGTCGCCAGGAATTTCAATCATTTGTATAGGTTGCTTGGAAAATTTCTCCCAACCTAGAAATGGATCGTCGGTATTCCATTCGGGGTTTTCAAAATCATGAATTATTTCCTCATTTGCTCGGAATAAAGTCATTTTCTCAGGATAAATCTGCGGGACATAACCTCGCATAGCTTGAACATGAGCTTTGAACAGTTTGTAATGGTGAAGAAAATCGTTAATCTCCGCATCGCTAAAAATGAAATTTGCTTTTTGATTAATAAAATTAAGTTGCTGATTTAATGGTAAATCTCGAAGTTCTTCAAAAGGTACTAAAAAGTCTATATTATTATCGGTTTTTATTGATTCAGCGATCCGGAGCAAAAATTTTGCATCGTCATCGTCTGTAGATTCAATGGGTGCTTCTGATAGTATGGCATCGATGATAACTAATAAACTTACTGTTTGACCCTTCTTTTGCAACTGTTGTGCCATTTCAAAAGCAAGTACACCGCCGTAACAATGACCACCTAAAAGATAAGGGCCATTTGGTTGTACTTTATGAATTTCTTGGAGGTAACGAGTTGCAGTTTCTTCTACTGAAATAATTTCTGCTTTGTCTTGTTCTAAGGTATCTTCCAAAGCGTAAAATTGATAATCTTCACCAAGTCTTCTGGATAAATTAAAGTAGTGACTAATACCTCCACCAGCACCATGTATACAGAAAAAAGGTATTTTAGAACCGGAAGAGTTAATTGCTACTAGAGGAGAATTAGAACTCTGACGGGATGGCTGACTGACAATAGTTGCTAGTTTCTCAATTGTTGGGTTTTCAAAAAGAGTAGATAGGGGAAGATTATGCTCAAATCTGTCATGAATTTGAGCCATTAAGCGTACAGCTAAAAACGAGTGACCACCCAACTCGAAGAAGTTATCTGTCACCCCAATAGGGTTAGTATTTAGAAGATTTTCCCAAAGTTTTACTAATGATAATTCTGTAAAATTCCGAGGAGCAACAAATGATTGGATAGTAGTTGGTCGGATAACTTCATCAATTGGCAGAGAATGCTTGTCTACTTTGCCATTAGGTGTAAGTGGGAGCTTATCCAGCACCACAAAAGCAGACGGTCGCATGTAATTAGGCAACTGATGCTGCAAATAGGGCAACAGTTGTGTAGCTATATCCTGTTTATTTGTGACGACATAGGCAATCAAACGCTGATTTTCTTGAGCATCATCGACGGCAATTACAATAGATTCTTGCACATCTGGATGTTGTGCGATCGCAGCCGCAATTTCACCCAATTCTACTCGAAAACCTCTAATTTTTACTTGTTCATCCTGACGACCCAAATACTCCAGACTACCATCATTGCGATAACGCACGAAATCGCCTGTTTTATAAAGCTTGGTTCTGGGAACAAAGGGGTTATCAATAAATCGTTCTTGAGTTAACTCTGGACGATGTAAATAACCCTTCGCTAACCCATCACCACCAATATAAAGTTCTGCAATCACTCCTCTAGGTGTTAATTGTAAATCCCGATTCAACACATAAGTTTGAGTATTGTCAATAGCACGACCGATGGGGACACTGCTTGCTTGGTCTTCTAATAAACTAGTATCATAGTAAGTAGCATTAGCAGAAACTTCCGAGGAACCATAAAGGTTAATTAATTTTGCAAATGGGATTAATTCTCGGAAACTTTTAGCTAAGTTAATAGATAGTGTTTCCCCGCTAGTGATCCAAAGTTTGATCTGCGATAATTTCTTGAGCAGATGACTGTAATTGTTAATCAGTAAGCGCAGTAGTGAGGGTACAAGTATAATACGGCTTACTTGATGAGCAGCCAGAGTTTCTATAAATAGTTGCGGGTCTAGTATAGTTGCATTACTGATAATTACTGTAGGAATTCCTTGAAGTAAAGGAGCAAAAATTTCCCATACAGAATCTACAAAACTAATAGCTGTTTTTTGACAACAAACTTCTCCTTGGGTAAAAGGATAGGTTTTCCATAGCCAATGTAAGCCATTGACTGTACCACGATGAGTGCCAAGAACGCCTTTAGGTGTTCCAGTTGAGCCAGAAGTGTAGATAATATAGGCGAGCTTATCAGATGCAGAGATGTTAATGGGATTTTCTGAACTTTCTTGAGCAATTTCATCTTTGTGGATATCTAAGCAAACAGTTTTAGCCGAAGATAATGATAGTTTTTCTAATATCTCTTGCTTGGTAATTAACAGCGATGCTTGGGAATCAGAGAGCATAAAATTCAGGCGCTCTACTGGATAACTCGGATCGAGGGGAATATATGCACCACCGGCTTTGAGGATTGCTAAAATTCCTGTTACTATGTCTATGGAGCGTTCCAGACATAAAGCAACCAGCGTTTCTTTTGTTATACCCTGTTTTTGTAGATAATGTGCAAGCTGATTCACTCTGTGGTTAAGTTGACGATAAGTCAGTTTCTCAGACAGGCTAATTAACGCTAAAGAGTCAGGTGTTAATTCTACTTGTTGCTCAAATAATTGATTCAAAGATGTATTTTGAGGATAATCAGCACGAGTTTGATGAAATTTTAATAATAGTTGTTCCTGTTCAGAAGCAGTTAGTAATGACAACTCACTGATGCGCTGTTCTGGATTAACAACAATATTTTCTAACAATGTTTGGAAGTTGTTGATAAATTGAGTAATGGTTGTTGAATCGAAAATGTCTGTATTGTACTCCAAAGATCCTGTTAAACCTTCTTGAGATTCAGATATCGACAAGAAAATATCTAGTTGAGCTGTACCACTATCAAATTCCAAGTTACGCAAGGTTAATCCAGATACTTCCTGTACAGAGGTTGGAGTATTTTGCAAGACAAACATGATTTCATAAAGTGGATTTCGGCTTAAGTCGCGTTCGAGTTGTAATTTTTCTACAAGCATCTCAAAAGGCAAATCTTGATGTGCATAAGCATCAAGAGTCACCTGACGCACTCGACATAGAAATTCGCGAAAACTGGGATTACCACTAAGGTTATTACGTAACACCAAAGTATTAACAAATAAACCCAGCATTCCTTCTAATTCTGCACGATTGCGGTTAGCAATTGGAGAACCAATTAAGATGTCTTCTTGGTCTGTGTAACGATATAATAATATGTTAAATGCTGCCAGCAAACTCATAAATAAAGTCGCATCTTCTCGCTGGCTTAATTGTCTGAGTACATCAGTTAGAGCTTTTGAGAATGTAAAGTACTGCTTGGCACCACTGAAAGTAGTAACCTTCGGTCGCGGACGGTCTGTAGGTAATTGTAGTACAGGTAACTCACCCTTGAGTTGTTGCTGCCAATAATTTAATTGGGTTGCGAGGAATTCACCTTGGATGCGATCGCGTTGCCAAATTGCAAAATCTGCGTACTGAATGGGGAGTGCAGGTAAGGGAGAAGGCTGATTTGTTGAAAAAGCAGCATACAGCGTTGACAACTCCCGCAGGAACACATTACAAGACCATCCATCCGTAATAATGTGGTGCATAGTCACAAGCAAAACGTGTTCTTTTCCACTCAAGCGCAGTAAAGTTGCTCTGACTAGAAGCCCTTTAGCTAAATTAAAAGGTTTTTTTGCTGACTCTGCTGCAAATTGCTTAACCTCCGACTCCCAGTTATTATCAGACAAATGTTCAAGATTAATAATAGATAAATCCCAAGTTAATTGGGGTACAATTTCCTGTATTGGTTCTCCATTTATAATCTGAAAATTTGTCCGCCAAACTTCATGACGATTGAGGATTTCATGCAAACATTGTTGCAGTACTGTAATATTCAGCCGTCCTTTAATCTGAAATGCGATGGAAATATTGTAGAAAGAACTCCCGTGATAAAGCTGGTCAACAAACCATAGTCTTTGTTGGGAGAAAGATAAGGGAATATTTTTAAATACTTGACGTTTGGGGATAATATCAGCTTGAATATTCCCTCTCTTCCATTTTTCTAAAAGGGCTTTTTTCGCTGGGGATAAATTAAAGTCTTGTTTCTCCATTGCTGATAAATTATTAATAGTTACTAGTTCTTAGTCTTTTAGCTAAGTTTGGACTTGTCACTGAATAAAAAGTTTCATTCCCAAACTCTTGATTCAGATAGCTATACCGTTATCAAAAGCTTATTAAGTGACAAGTCCTATCAGCTAAAGCAATTAATTTTGACTGAGCCACTAATCATCGGCAATTATACTATCGCGTCAGGGATGGTTTTCGACAAACAAAGCAATCCTCACCTGTTGGGGTAGGGTCTCCAAAATCTTTGCTATTGTAGTGATTAATTTCTATAAAGCCCACATTTTCTAAAGCCGACTGAATTTCTGATGAGAAATAAGCTTTATCCAGTAAGGTATTGTCCGAACGCTTCCACATTCCATTTATCAATTCAAATGTGGTAGATTTGAGTTCCCGCATCCTTTCTTCTGGGTTGTATTTGCCTTCTTCAAGATAAACATATTTATCAGTGATATCACATATATTGAAATCTTCTAGAAGACTCTCACGCGATACACTGTCCACAGTTACTATGGTGAACACAAACAGACCATTATTATGCATCGCTGCATACACGTTTCTGAAAACAGTTGTCAATTCCTCAAGGTTGAGAATGAAGCCGAGAGTGTTTCTTGAAAAAACTGCATCATAGGTGGGTAACGACTCAAACTTACGTATATCACTAAGAATAAATTTACTTTCAGGTGCATTTATTTGGGCGTAGTGCAATAGTTTTTCAGAACAATCAAGTCCAGTCGTTTGATAACCTCTTATATGAAACTGTTGGACTAATTGTCCGTTAGCGCAACCAATGTCGAGAATATGTGCTCCTTTAGAAAGGTGTTTTAGCATTAATTGCTCTAAAATTAGTGCTATAGTTTCGGCTTCGGAAGTGATACCAATAGCATTATATACCGAAGCAATAGGGTCGTGATTTGCATAATTATTGGCTAAATACATAAACTGCTTTTCCTATTTCTAGATAAAGATTTAAAATCAAGTATTTGGGGAAACTTATAACAAGAGAACTGCTACTTCTTCTTCGGATAATTCTTCAATCTTTTCCAATAGAAGTTGTTCAACTATTTCTGCTTGTTTCGCTGGTATCATTGCTTCAAATAAAATGTCACGTAGTGGTAAGTCTACAGGGAATTTGGTTCGCAATCGAGAAACTAATTGAGTTGCAATCAGTGAGTCGCCTCCTAACTCATAAAAGTTGTCGTAAATACCAATTTCTGCAATTCCAAGTACCTCTTGCCATATTTCCGTAATTTGTTTTTCCAACTCATTTTTCGGAGCAACATAGGAATTACTCAGGCTAGGTCTAGAGTACTGTGAGGATAAATTTAATTGATTAGTTGATGTTGAATTTGCTAGAGAGTCAAGGCTAAATGGATAATTTTTTCTAGCATTAATATCTACTTTAGAAAGAATAATCTGAGTTCCTTCTCTTAGAGAAAATACTCGTTTAAATAGTTCTACAATTTCTGTTTGAGTAATAGCTAAATTTGACCCAGATACTTCCTCAAGTGTTGTTTTTTCTTGGTTAGTATTCAGTTGTAATTTATCCCAATTTATAATATACCACGGAAAATCATTATTCTGATTGTGTCGGTTAGCAAAAGTATCAATGGATTGATTAACAGCTGAATATAAGCCTAGTCCAAATCCTCCTAAAATGGAAGATAAAGAAGAAAAAATAATACAAAAATCTAATTTTATGTTTTGTAAAACTTGTTCTAATGCTGTAATCTTACAAAGTTGAGATTCTAATAATTTTTGTAATTCTATTTTACCAATTTCTGGAATGGAACCAAATATATTTGCGCGTTTTATTCCAGTTGAATAAATGACCCCATTAATTTGTCTAATATTTTCAGATGCAAGGTTTTGAGACATTTGCTCATAATTAGTTGTATCTGCACGCATTACCAAAATTTTTGCACCTAATTTCTCTAATGCTAGCAATTGTTGAATTTTGCAACTCACTTCATCTTCTTGAGTGTGAGATTCCAGCCATTGTGAGAAATCATCTTTTTCTGGGAAAGTAGAATCCTCGATAAATATGAGTTTTGCTTGAAAGGTTTTTGCTAAATATTCTGCAAGCACAACTTCAATACTTTCTAAACCACCAGCGAATAGGTAAACACCTTGTTTTCTCAATGGTGTTTTTTCGTTAGCTACTGACTCTAAGCGAACTGGCTCAAACGTTTGTACCCAACGGTAGCGATCGCGATAAGCAACTACCATGTCTGAGGATACAGAGGTCAACTCATCCAAAAGTTGGTCAATAATATTACTCTCACAATCTTCTTGTCCTTTTTCTGCGTCTCTGCGATTAGTTAAAGCAATATCAATACATCGACAAGTAATATTAGGATTCTCTTGAGGGATGACTTTACATAAACCTAATATGGCTGCTTTCTCTGGGTCTAGTTTTTCATTCCCATTCACCTCTTGGATGTTGTTCGATACGACCAAAATTTGCAAGCGATCGCTAATTTTCAGTTTACTAAGGCTCTGCATGAAAAATAGTAAACTGTTGAATTCTAAATAATTTCCTCGTTGACAATTTTCAATATGGCTTACGCTCCAGAAATAAGCAATATATTCTGGATTTTGACCTGATGTTCTTAATTCTTTTAGTAATGTATTATAGTCTTCACTTATACAGGGATTAATTGTATAAATACCCTCACTTAATTTACTAAAATACTCTCCTTGTTGAACAATGATAATATTTACAGGTTGCTTTGTTAACGCATCAATTACTTTTTTAGCCAGTCCCAAATCATCCACAAAAAACAGCCAATTTTCTTGGGTAGATTTTATTGGATAAAAAGACGACTTATGCAGCAAAGAACGTTTCAATGAAGGAGTATAAAACCAGTCAGCAATATCTTGTTTATGATCTAATGTAATTGATTTTGTCTTTACTGAAGTGGGTGGGGATTTTGCATCAATCCAGTACCTTTGTCGTTCAAAGGGGTAAGTAGGCAAAGGCAAACGATGAC
>NZ_JABXKN010000048.1:0-154195 GCF_017115065.1 Nostoc sp. JL23 | reverse complement strand
TCAATCCAGTACCTTTGTCGTTCAAAGGGGTAAGTAGGCAAAGGCAAACGATGACGCTGCTCATGGGTATAAAATCCCGACCAATCTATTTCAACACCAGAAAGCCACAACCGACCTAATGTTTGCAACAACCAGGGAACATCCGATTGCTGTTCTTTAACATGGCGTAACGAAGTGAATACCTGTTGCTTGGCATTTCCATCCAAATGCTGTGTCGTTAGTGTACTTAAAGTTCGCCCTGGTCCTACCTCCAGAAAAACACCTTCAAATTGCTGTATGAGTTGGGATATCCCATCTGAAAATCTGACAGTTTCTCGTAAATGTTCACACCAATAATTCGGATTTGTCGCTTGCTCTTTACTAATCCAACTACCAGTTACATTCGAAATAAACCGGATGCGTGGTGGATTCAGTTTGACTGTTTTTATCACCTCAAT
Source organism: Nostoc sp. JL23 (assembly GCF_017115065.1). Taxonomy (NCBI): domain Bacteria; kingdom Bacillati; phylum Cyanobacteriota; class Cyanophyceae; order Nostocales; family Nostocaceae; genus Nostoc; species Nostoc sp. JL23. The sequence continues at coordinate 153,758 of NZ_JABXKN010000048.1, read as the reverse complement.
AAATGCTGGCAATATTGGCTCCATCATCGCCGAATGAAATCCATGAGATGTATGCAACAGCCGACATTCAACTTCTTGAGAGGATAATTGCTTTTCTAGGGCTGCAACTGCCTGGTTTGTTCCCGAAACTACACAAGAAGATGGGCTGTTAATTGCTGCGATTTGTAGAGATGTTTGATACAACTTTTGTGCAGACAGCAGCAATTGCACATCTTTTTCTGGTAGCCTAATTGCCAGCATACTCCCAGAGGGCAACTGTTGCATCAACTGTCCTCTTTTTGCCACAATTTTTAAGGCATCTTCCAGAGAAAATACATCTGCAATGGTTGCGGCAACATATTCCCCAATACTATGACCAATCATTGCTTCTGGTCGCACACCCCAAGACATTAATAATTGAGTCAGGGCGTACTCTGTAACGAATAACGCGCTTTGGGTGAAGGCTGTTTGTTGTAGTTGCAAACAAGCTGCTTCAGTATCTTCTTCTCTGGGATAAAGTAGGGAACGGATATCAATGCCCAGATGGGGTTGCAAAATCACAGCGCAAGTATCTACATGTTTTTTAAATGTCGGTTCGACCTCATACAGTTCCCGACCCATGTTTGCATATTGTGACCCTTGTCCTGAAAACATCAAGATTACTGGCTGTTGTCTATGCTCTTGACATACAGTAAAAATCCGTTCCTGCGCCTGTGTTGCCAAGACACTTACAGCATCTTTAACACTCTCACACACCAAAATTCGGCGATGGTTAAAAGCTCTACGACCCACTTTTAGAGTGTGAGCAACATTAGCTAAATTTATATCTGGATATTGGTTTAAATACGTAACCAAATTTTCAGTTGCAGTATCTAAGGCTGTGCTAGTTTTGGCTGATAATAATATCAATTGCCAAGGTCTAGAGTCATCAAAATATTTAATGTCAGGGGCTTCTTCCAGAATCAGATGGGCATTAGTTCCACCAAAACCTAAGGAACTAACTCCTGCTCTCCGGGGAGTATTGTTAGCTTTCCACTCGGTAAGTTTAGTATTAACGTAGAAGGGGCTGTTGACAAAATCAATCTCAGGATTGGGAGCTTCAAAATTTATACTAGGAGGTATTTGTTTATATTTTAATGCTAGGACAGTTTTGATCAGACTTGCAACACCAGATGCTGTGTCTAGATGTCCAATATTTGGTTTTACTGAACCTACAGCGCAGAAGCCATTTCTTCGCGTAAAAGCACGAAAAGCCTTAGTGAGCGCAGCAATTTCTACTGGGTCTCCAGCAGCTGTTCCAGTTCCATGAGTTTCTATATAGGAAATATCATCAGCATCTATTCCAGCATTTGCCAGAGCCTCTACAATAACTTCAGCCTGGCCATTTACACTAGGTGCTGTATAGCTAACTTTTAAAGAGCCATCATTATTGATTGCTGAACCTTTAATAACTGCATGAATGTAATCTCTATCTGCTATTGCATCTTTTAATCTTTTTAAAACGACTATTCCCAGTCCACTGCCGAAAATAGTACCCTGTGCTTTAGCATCAAATGCCCGACAATGACCATCAGGAGACAAAATTCCGTCCTCTTCATATAAGTAACCTGACTTTTGTGGAACTATAATCGTAACCCCACCTGCTAAAGCAATATCACACTCTTCATCAAGTAAACTTTTGCAGGCTAAATGTACAGCAACTAATGAAGTAGAACAGTAAGTTTGGATACCTACACTTGGTCCTTTTAAATTTAATTTATACGATATATTAGTGGTCAAAAAATCTTTGTTCAGAGTATAGTTATTGGAAATATTTATTAAATTAACGTTTTCATATATATTGTGAAAAAAGTAACTATTTGTGCTAATACCGGCATAAACCCCAATCAAACCTTCATAGTTTTCTGGATCGTATCCAGCGTTTTCAAGAGCTTCCCAAGCACATTCTATGAATAGGCGATGTTGGGGGTCCATTACTTCAGCTTCTCTAGGGCTGCAACCAAAGAACTTAGCATCAAAATACTCAATGTCTTCTAATACAGGTGCTGCTTTAACATAATTGGATTCGTTTAAAACTTCCTCTTCAAGATTTAAATCTACTAAATCATGATTGGAGAAAAATGAAATAGACTCAACACCATTTTGAAGATTATGCCAAAAATCATCAATATTTTTTGCCCCAGGTAAACGGCCAGACATTCCCACTATTGCTATATCTATATTTGCTGTTTGTTCTTGTTTTATATTGGTATTCATAATTTCTCGCTCTAGATAAATTAACTGAAGTTAACATATTTTAGTTACTTTGGATTTTCATCTGTCTTCTTTTCTGTCCTCGGCTTAGTCTTTGTTCAAAAGCATTTTCCTGAGATTCTTCAGGAGTAAAAATCTTTGCCATAGAACTGATATTCGGACATTCATAAAGTTTGGCAATAGAAATATTTACATGAAATACCTTATTTAAGGTTGCAATCAGTTGAATACCTATCAGTGAATCACCACCAAGTTCAAAAAAATTATCATAGATTCCTATCCTTTCAATCCCAAGGATTTGTTGCCAAATTTCAAATAGCTGTTGCTCAATTTTATTTCGAGGAGCAACATAATCATTACTTAATTCAGGTCGAGGATATTTTGAGCTAGATAGATTGGCAATTTCTAAAAATTCTAGAGATTGTATTTGTTTGGAAGAATTATAATGTTTGAGTTTATCCAAGAAGTCAGAGGTAGATATTACAACTTGAGATATTGTATTTGCCAAAGTACGTAGAAAAACCTCTACACCCTCATTAGGTAATATACCTTGTTTAAGCTCTTCTATTCGTGATTCTTGGAGGTGTTGAGGAACTCCTGTGTTTACAGCCATTCCAATTTCTTGCCAAGCATCCCAGTTGATACTTGTAGTAAATTTGCCATGTTTTGAGGCATTACGGTGAGCAAAGGCATCAAGAAAAGCATTTGCTCCACAATAGTCTACTTGTCCAAAATCCCCTAAAATTGAGGTGCTTGATGATACTAGAATAAAGAAATCTAACTGAATATTTTTGACAAGTGAATCAATAACTACTGTACCTTTGACTTTCGGAGCCAGAATACTTTCTGCTTCTGCTTGAGTTTTTCGCTGAATGACACCGCCTCCAGGAATTCCAGCAGCATGGATGATACCGTTTAACTGACCAAATTGCTGTTGAGTTCGAGTAATGACACTTTGCATTTTTTCGATGTTACTCACATCAGCACTCACCACTAAAACTTCTGCACCTAAGTCTTCGATTTCTTTAACTTTGCGAATTTTGTAGCTAGTCCTATCAGTTTCATCGTGAGTAGCAAGCCATTGAGACCATTCGTCTTTTTTGGGTAAACCAGAACGTCCTATCAATACTAGTTTTGCTTGTACACTTCGAGCCAAATATTTTGCCAAAACAAGTCCAATATCTCCGAGTCCACCTGTAATTAAATAGACTCCTTTTTCTCTTAGTCGAGGCTTTTCGATTTTAGCTTTATCGAAGCGCACAGGTTCAAAAGTTTGTACCCAACGGTTCAAACCTCGATAAGCAATGAGTTTTTCCGAATCAGGAACTTTCAGTTCCGCCAGCAATTGTTCTACAAGTTTTTCTTCTTGCCAATTTCGTTGTTTTGCAAGTATAACATCAATACTACGACAGTTTATATTTGAATATTCTTGAGATATGACTTTAATTGGCCCAAGTAAAGTAGCTTTCTCCGGAGAAATTACTTCATTACCATTTACTGACTGTAGGTCGTTAGAAATAACTGTAATTTGAAAATTATCACTAGTTTCTAGTTTTCCCAAAGCTTGAGCAAGAAATAGTAGGCTGTAAAATCCTATTGTTTGAGCTTTTTCGACTTTTTCAATTTCTAATTCTTCGTCACTACTAGGTGTAACATTCCATAAATGAACAATCGTTTTTGGCAACTTATTTTGCTTAGAAAGCTCCTGGAGTAAAATATCGTATTCATAATTATTTTTCGGATTAATAGTATATTGAGATTCACTTAGTATGGTAAAACTCTCACCAACTTTTACAGTAATTACATCCTGGTTTTGTGTTTCTAATTGTTTGACCAATTTACTACCCAAGCCACACTCATCGATAAACACCAAAGTGCAGGACTTCTCAGATGCTAATTCTTGATGTTCAAGTTGTAATGGTGGTAACGAAGGCTTCCAAAAAGGGATATAAAACCAGTCGGCTATATCAGGTTTTTTACCCAGTGATACTGGAGTGTGACGCTCATCTTGTCCTTGCTTGTTAGGTTCAATCCAGTACCTTTGTCGTTCAAAGGGGTAAGTAGGCAAAGGCAAACGATGACGCTGCTCATGGGTATAAAATCCCGACCAATCTATTTCAACACCAGAAAGCCACAACCGACCTAATGTTTGCAACAACCAGGGAACATCCGATTGCTGTTCTTTAACATGGCGTAACGAAGTGAATACCTGTTGCTTGGCATTTCCATCCAAATGCTGTGTCGTTAGTGTACTTAAAGTTCGCCCTGGTCCTACCTCCAGAAAAACACCTTCAAATTGCTGTATGAGTTGGGATATCCCATCTGAAAATCTGACAGTTTCTCGTAAATGTTCACACCAATAATTCGGATTTGTCGCTTGCTCTTTACTAATCCAACTACCAGTTACATTCGAAATAAACCGGATGCGTGGTGGATTCAGTTTGACTGTTTTTATCACCTCAATAAATGCTGGCAATATTGGCTCCATCATCGCCGAATGAAATCCATGAGATGTATGCAACAGCCGACATTCAACTTCTTGAGAGGATAATTGCTTTTCTAGGGCTGCAACTGCCTGGTTTGTTCCCGAAACTACACAAGAAGATGGGCTGTTAATTGCTGCGATTTGTAGAGATGTTTGATACAACTTTTGTGCAGACAGCAGCAATTGCACATCTTTTTCTGGTAGCCTAATTGCCAGCATACTCCCAGAGGGCAACTGTTGCATCAACTGTCCTCTTTTTGCCACAATTTTTAAGGCATCTTCCAGAGAAAATACATCTGCAATGGTTGCGGCAACATATTCCCCAATACTATGACCAATCATTGCTTCTGGTCGCACACCCCAAGACATTAATAATTGAGTCAGGGCGTACTCTGTAACGAATAACGCGCTTTGGGTGAAGGCTGTTTGTTGTAGTTGCAAACAAGCTGCTTCAGTATCTTCTTCTCTGGGATAAAGTAGGGAACGGATATCAATGCCCAGATGGGGTTGCAAAATCACAGCGCAAGTATCTACATGTTTTTTAAATGTCGGTTCGACCTCATACAGTTCCCGACCCATGTTTGCATATTGTGACCCTTGTCCTGAAAACATCAAGATGACTGGACAGTGACCTGGCTTGTGGTGGTAACTAAAAATACGTTGTGGGTATTGGCTGTTAAGCGATTTCACTGCATCATTTGGGTCTTGGCAAATCACGATGCGGCGATAGTCAAAAGCTCGACGACCTACTTGTAGGGTGTGAGCGACATCTGGTAGGGGAATATCGGGGTTTTGCTCTAAATAATCACGCAATTGTGCTGTTGCAGTGTCTAAAGCTGTGCTGGTTTTGGCTGAGAGCAACAACAATTGCCACGGACGGGAGTGTAGAGACGCGCCAAGTTGCGTCTCTACTGGAGCTTCTTCCAAAATAACATGGGCATTAGTCCCGCCAATACCAAAAGAACTCACACCAGCTCTGCGGGGTGTTCCATTGTTTTTCCACTCGGATAATTTGGTATTGACGTAAAAGGGGCTATTGGCAAAGTCTATCTGTGGATTTGGCTCTTGAAAGTGCAAACTTGGAGGTATTTGTTTATGTTTTAATGCCAGAACTGTTTTAATTAAGCCTGTTACACCAGCTGCTGTATCCAAATGTCCCACATTGGTCTTGACTGAACCAATAGCACAAAAACCTTTTTTACTTGTGCTAGCACGAAAAGCTTGTGTGAGAGCTTTAATTTCAATCGGGTCTCCTAAGATAGTTCCTGTACCGTGTGTTTCTACATAAGAAACAGTCTCAGGTTCGACTCCAGCTAAAGCTAAAGCTTCTAAAATAACCTTCCTTTGACCATCAACACTAGGGGCTGTATATCCAACCTTTAAAGAGCCATCGTTATTAACAGCTGAACCCTTGATTACTGCATAAATAAAATCACCATCAGCAATAGCATCCTCTAATCTTTTCAAGACTACTACACCTAAACCACTGCCACCATTAGTTCCTTTCGCTTGAGCGTCAAAAGCTCGACAATGACCATCAGGAGAATGAATTCCTCCTTGTTGATAGTGATAACCAGTTTTTTGCGGCACTTCAACGCTAACACCCCCTGCTAAAGCTATATCACTTTCACCATTTAGTAAACTTTGGCAGGCTAGGTGGACAGCAACCAATGATGTGGAACAGGCTGTCTGAACATTGATACTTGGCCCTCTTAAGTTTAATTTATAAGAAATTTGTGTTGGGAGAAAATCCTTATCATTGCCAATAGTAATACTGCCTTCTGATTCCATCAAATCCCGATGGGAATATAAGTTTGATAGCAGATAGGAACTGGCAGCAAGACCAGCGAAAAGACCTATTTGACCGCTATAAGTTTCCGAATTATAGCCAGCATTTTCTAAAGCTTCCCAAACACTTTCCATAAAAAGACGGTGTTGTGGGTCTGTAAGTTCAGCTTCTCTGGGGGAAAAACCAAAAAATGAAGCATCAAATAACTCTATATCTTCTAATATACCGCTTGCCTTCACGTAATTGGGTTCGTTAAGCAATGATCGATCTACCCCAGCAGATATTAGTTCTTCATTCGTGAAAAAAGAAATTGACTCTACGCCATCCCGCAGGTTGTTCCAAAAGCTATCAATTTCATTTGCTCCCGGAAAACGACCCGCCATACCAATAATAGCAATCTCGTCCTGAAGATTCTCATTTAAGCTATGAATAAAATTATTAGCTATATCCATAAGTCAAAACCTGATAATAAATATTTGTTTTCTAATAACAAGTTGTTCAACATGAAAGTGAAATTTCAGCAGCAATCTGAATTTGGTCATTTAAAACAGCCTCAATATCTTCTTCAGTAGTTAATGGATTAGCAATTACTGCACGCATGGCAATTACAGGAATTTCTTTGTCCAAACTGATAATTGTTTTTGTTGTTCGTGAGATAAAAGTACGACCGATATGGCGCTGCATTTTTTGTAAACATTCATTACAATCATTGATAATTTGATTATCTGTTTCTGTTAACTGTGTGTTGGCAATCAGCCCTCTAAATTGCTCTGGAATATAGCGATAGATTAACAGATTAGTATCAGGTTCTGCCAACAATTCAAATTCAGGCATCGCCGAAATCCGAGCAGCCATATATTGAGTTTTGCGGATTCCTTCATCAATCAAAAACTCATATCCCTTAAGCCCAATCAGTTTTAGACCAGCGTGTAAAAATAAAGCCATGCCTGGCCGAGAACCTTCTAAAGCACGTTTCCCTAAATCAAACGATCCCTTACGCATGGTATAGCTAGCCTGTTTTTCGATTGAAGAAGCTAGATAGGGGTTGCGGAAAAAGACCATACCAATACCCATTGGCAAATACAGTTGTTTATGTCCATCAATAGTGACTGAATCAGCTTTTTCTATACCAGCAAGCTTATACCGATATTGTTCAGAAAAAATCAGTGGGCCACCCCAAGCAGCATCTACGTGAAAATGAGCATTGGCTTCTTGTGCAATCTCCGCAATATCTTTAAGGGAATCAACTCCACCTGAATCTGTCGTGCCAGCAACCCCTACAATTGCGATAATTAGTAAGTTTTGGTTACGACAGTCTATAACAGTTTGGCGCAGTGCTTGTAAGTTAACTCGATTATTACAGTCAGTAGGGATTCTCATCAAACTATGAGTACCAATGCCCATCAAATCCGCAGCTTTATCAAAAGAGTAGTGCATCAAGTCAGAGCCAATAATTACTGCTCCTTTGTAGCCATAGAAATCTAGAGCAGCTGCTAAACCTTCTTTTTCTACGCCGAGAAATCCATCTTTGGGTCCTAGTGAAGCATTTCGCGCGCACCAAAGTGCTGAGATATTCGCCACTGTTCCACCAGAAACTAAGATTCCTAGTGTACTGAGGTTGTTTTGAATATGTTGAGTGTAGAAACCGTCAGAAAAATTATAAATCTGTCGATGCAACATAGCCAAAGCCTCACGTTCACAGAAGGTGAGGGCTTTAGCTGTCTCTATTTTGACGGCGTTTTGATTCATTGCCGTCATGAGTCTAGCCAAAGGGCGTACAAAACTAGGAAGTGCCGAGGTCATGTGACCAATAAATCGTGGCGAAGATGTATGTATTGAATGAGCAACAAGATTATTGCCTATGTACTTGAGATAGCCCTCAAAGTTAGTGGGCTGAAGTGGAATTTTACTATCAGAAAACTTTTCTAGTAGTGAGTCTAAATCAATATTGGTATTAGAGTCAATATTGCTTAAAAAATCTTGAGAAATATTATCAGTTATTTCATCTATTTGTTTTTCAATAGAGTTTACCTGATTGAATGAAGCAAACATTTGCATTACTTGCTCTTCTATCTCATCATGTAATACCTGTTCAGATTCAAAAAGGTAATTCTTGTTTAGCATTTCTTGGCTGCTCGATGTCATATTGTATTTGTTGCAATAAATTTTTATAGTTCATTTTTGAAATAAGAAGGTTTTGCCTTCTTTTCTTTAAGTGTTATTAGCACTTTCTAAAATGTTCGATTTTATACGCCATTAATGTTTTAGCGATCGCCCTTATTTCTTCAATGCCTTGTTTAAACTAAACATCTTTTTGCTTTGTTGCTGCTCGATACTCTTTTCTAACTTGTTTTCGCCGCTGTACTGAAGCCGTTCTGCTCTCTGGGTGATGAACAGGTAGTAAAACAGGTGTTTCTTCGCTAGATTCCTGATTAAAATATTTAGCCAAGTGACTTATAGTCGGATATTCAAACATATCAACTAAGGTGAAATCTCGCTGAAATACTTTTTGCAACTTGCTATGAACTTGAATTAAGAGCAATGAATGACCACCAAGTTCAAAGAAATTGTCATGAATTCCCACGTCCCCAACATTCAGTATTTCTTGCCAGATACTAGCAATAGTTTTTTCTATTTCGGTTTGGGGTGGCTGATAAGCTGCTTCTAATTTAGGCCTTGCCGTACCAGGTGCAGGTAATGCTTGGCGATCAACCTTACCATTAGGTGTAAGTGGTAGTGCATCTAGCATCACGAACGCTGACGGCATCATGTAGTTAGGCAGCTTCGCCTTTAAATCCTGCCGTAATTGGGACACAACCTGAGTATTAGACATTTGCTGTAGTGGAGTATTAGCAAAATCACTCCAAGTCTGAGAGCTAGTTGTTTTTCCACTGCAAGAAGGAGCTACCATTATAGGCTTCATTTGTGATGCTACAGTGCGCTTTTTGAATACTACTTGGTATTGACCATCGACACTATCATCTGACCAGCTAATATCGACGATATAAGGTAATTCTTCACTAACAGCCCATAATTCTTCGGGATCTACGCCAGTTGTTGCTATTGCCTGAAGAGCTTGGCGTACCTCACCAACATTTGTCAAGCCTTTGGGCTTTTTGAGTAATTCTACAGCTTTTATATCTGGCAAGACACGAGCATTAGGCACATTAACAATTCCTAAAATATCCGGCTCAGTCTCTATAAGTAATTGGCGGACAGATGCAAGCGTCAGCTTTGCTTGCTGCCAATCTAACCATGAAATATCTACTGGAGGATTGTCATGTTCTACATGGATAATCACATCGTATCGGAATTTAGTCAACTCATTATGAAAGTGCCCGCGTTCCAGATGAACTTCTACATGACTAATCTTGGGCAGATGCTGTTTTAAGGCGATAAAAAACGCCGCATCGATCACTAACTGTTTCTCTGCAAATATTTGCTTTTGCACAAGTTGCTGTAAATTTTCTACAGAGAGAGAGGCTGGTGCTTTATGTAGTTGAACAGAGGTGTGAAAAGCTTCTAGTAAGCTAAAATTGCGAACATCTCCTAAAAATATAAAGCCTCCAGGCTCTACTACATTTACAGCACCTTCCAACACCTTTAATAAGTAGTCAACACTTGGAAAATATTGGGCTACTGAGACTATAAAGACAGCATCGAAAGTATCTGCACTTATACCTGTGAAGTCATCTGCTCCTTTCTGGATAAAGCTCACTCCTGACAGGTTTTGCCCTAAGTTGTTTAATTGTTGCTGGAGAATGTTTAGAGCATTTTGCGAGATATCAGTTGCACAGTATTGTGTGCAATGAGGAGCAAAGCGTAAAAGCATTAGACCGCTACCACCACAACCAATTTCTAGGATGTGGGTTGGTTGTAAAGCTGAAATCCGCTCAACTGTTTGATCCATCCATTCACGTACTTCTTGATCAGGGAGATGCAAGCCTGTATAGCTACTTTCCCAGCCCTTGATATAAAAACCTGACTGTTGTTCTGAGTCTAACTCGTTGTAGAGGCTATCAAAAACTGCTTGCCACTGCGAGGCTTGTTGAGTGTTCAAATCAACTGCTGATGTCTGCTCTTTTACAACATCAGATGTATTAGCAACTACATAAGCCACTAACTGCTCGTAGTCTGACACATCTTTCCTAGAAATCACTGTTGCTTCCATAACAGATGGATGTTCGTTGATGAGTGCTTCTATTTCTCCTAGCTCAATACGGAAGCCCCTAATTTTTACTTGGTTGTCAATACGATCGCTAAATTCAAGTTGACCATCGCTGCGGTAGCGTACCCGATCGCCTGTTTTATAAAGACGAGAACCTGGGCGATCGCTAAAAGGATTTGGTATAAACTTCTCAGATGTTAACTCTGGTTGGTGCAGATAGCCTCTGGCTACGCCAATTCCGCCAATGTGCAATTCGCCCCAAACACCGATGGGAACTGGTTGTAAATCAGTATTTAACACATAGGTTTGCATATTAGCGATCGCTCTGCCAATCGGCACTTCCCCTTCTACAGTTGTCAGGTCGCAAACTGTAGCAACTACTGTGGTTTCTGTTGGCCCGTAGCTATTAATCAAACGTATGCCTGATTCTACTTGCTGTTGCCAAATGTTAAGTTTATCTGGTAAAGCTTTTTCGCCACCAATAATAACTAGGCGCAGTGATTCTGGTAACTTTAATGCTGATGTTGCCAGTTCTGAAGTTATCTGATGCCAAAAAGCAGTAGGTATATCTAAAACCGATATGCAATGCTGTTGGCATTTTTCATTGAAAGCTTTGATCGAAACCAACATTTCATCAGTTCGCAATACCAAAGTCGCACCGTGTAGCAAACAAGGAAAAATTTCTTCACAAGCGGCATCAAAGCTGATGGAGGCAAATTGCAAGATCCGGTCTTGTGCTTGTAGTTGGTATTCTGCGATCGCTGCTTGGACAAAGTTTACCAAAGATTGATGTTGGATAGTGACACCTTTGGGTGTGCCAGTAGAGCCTGATGTATAAATCACATAGACTAAATTTGCAGGGGTGGTTTGATTTACAGGGTTTTGTTTGATTGCTGATGATCCGGCTTGCCAATTAATATCGTCATCGAAGCAGATGACTTTTGCTGTATGCGGTGGCATCTGTGCCAGTAGGTACTGTTGTGTAAGTAATACTGTCAGTGGAGCATCATTTAGCAGCAGTGCCAATCGCGCCTGCGGATAGGTTGGATCAATCGGTACGTAGGCTCCCCCAGCTTTGAGGATGGCTAATAGTCCAATGATCATCTCGATTGATCGCTCTAGACAAATTCCGACTAATACTTCTGGTTTTACTCCTAAAGTTTGTAAATAATGTGCTAGTTGATTGGCTCTGGCGTTGAGTTCGCAGTAGCTCAACTGTTGGTCTTCAAACACCACTGCGATCGCATCGGGTGTACGTTCTACTTGAGCCTCGAATAATTCATGGATGCATTGATCTTGAGAATATTCCACCTGAGTCTGATTCCACTCCACAAGTAACTGATGTCGCTCATGTTCTGTTAAGAGCGATAACTCACCAAGACGTTGCTGTGGATTGGTGGACATACCCTCTAGCAAAGTTTGTAAATGTCCTAGCATTCGGGTGATTGTGTCATTGTCGAAGCGATCGCTATCATCGCAAGTAATATTGAGCAACAACTCCTCACCTAGATTCACACTTAGGGTTATCGGATAGTTAGTCTTTTCAAAGCTATGAAATTCCTCTATCTGCAAATTGATATCCCTCTGCCGTAAGGAAGGATCTACAGCATAGTTCTCAAAAACTACTATACTCTCGAACAGAGATACACCTTTGGGAACTTCGCTCCATTCTTGGACTTTCACTAATGGACAATACTCGTATTGCCGTGCTTCAACTAGTTGATCTTTGATTTTATGAAGCCAAGGCAAAAGAAATTCTTGGGATGATACTTGTACTCTAATCGGTAACGTGTTGATAAACAACCCTACCATAGATTCGGCTTTAGCTAAAGTATGGGGACGACCAGAAGTTACTGCCCCAAAAACTACGTCTTTTTGGCCACTGTAGCAGCTCAATAGCAAAGCCCAAGCTCCTTGTACAAGGGTGTTCAGTGTTAATTGATGTTGCTTTGCTACAGACTGCAATGCTGCTGTTGTTACTACAGAAAGTTTAACTTCTCGCTCGTCATAGCCATCTGTTTGAGTCAGTAATTTTCTAGCTCGTTGATTCACCGATAGCTGTGTCGGAGTGGTAAAACCTTTAAGTATCTGTCGCCAGAAAGTCTCAGCTTCAGATAGGTTTTGTTGCTGTAGCCAGACAATGTAATCTCGATACGGGCGAATTGATTCTAAGTATAATTCTTGACCATTGCTCAAAGCTTTGTAACAAGCAAGGACTTCTTTAAAAACTAAGGCAACAGACCACCCATCTAACAATAGATGATGATGACTCCAGGTAAAGTTATAGGAAATGTCCGAAAGTTGAACCAGTGTTAGGCGCATCAATGGAGGCTGCTTAAGTTCAAACCCACTGGAGCGATCGCTTTGCAAGAAAAGTTCTAACTTTTGTTGTTGTTCTTCTGGGGAAAGATCCTGCCAATTATACTCCTGCCACGGTAAAGCCACCTGTCGATGCACAATTTGTACTGGTTCTTTTAAGCCTTCCCAAACGAAGCAGGTTCGGAGAATGGAATGTCGTTCTATAATATGCTGCCATGCCCGATGGAATGCTGTAATGTTGAGCTTTCCGTGGATAGTCCAGCTAAATTGTTCAAAATAGATGCCAGATTTAGGAGCTGCAAGGCTATGGAACAGAATGCCCTGCTGCATGGGCGAGAGGGGATAAAAATTTTCAATGTTTTTGTTTTGCACACCCATGTTAGATATCCCCCATAGCTGCTGTAATGGCATCGAGATCGGTTTGATCCCATTGGCTTTGCTGAAAATCTGCGAAATCGGAAGGGGTAAAACCACCTGCATTGGGAGATAGGCAATGAGCAATCAGCGATCGCAGTTCCTCAATAAAGCTTTGAGCAAGTACTTCAATCGTGGTTTGTCGATGCAACTTATTACTGTAAGACCAACTCATTTCCAGATGTCCCTGATAAATACCACCGTTAATTTCTAATAAGTGAGTTCGTTTACTTTGCAAACTGCGAGTGGAACCACTCGATTCCTTCGCGAAGCTAAATAAAGATGATTCTGGTAAAACTTGATCGAACTGTCCTAAATAGTTGAAAGCAACTTCAGCCTTTGATGAGGAAAATTTTTCAGCTATTTCCTTATCCTGACAAAGATAGCGGAGTAATCCATAGCCAATACCTCGATTCGGAATTGCTCGTAGCTGCTCTTTTATCGACTTCAAGACTTTTCCTTGCTCGTTGGCATTTTCCAACTTTAGGTGTACTGGGAAAAGAGTTGTGAACCAACCGATAGTCCTCGATAAATCCACATCCTCAAAGATTTCTTCTCGCCCATGCCCTTCCAAGTCAATTAGTAGAGAATTTTCTCCCGTCCACTGGTTAAACGTTAGTATCAGTGCTGTTAACAAGACATCATTAATTTGTGTCTGGTAAGCTGCTGGCACTTGTTGCAGCAAACTTTGGGTTTCTTCTACGGACAGCGATACTGATACGATAGAAGTGGTTTCTTCTATATTATTTCCATCAAGAAAATCTCTTGGTATAGACGAAACTGATTGACATTGTGTCGTCAACCAAAAGTCTATTTCTGAAAGTAGTGCTGAAGATTGTGTATATTTTTGGAGATGGCTAGACCATTGTTTGTAAGAAGTTGTTTTGGGTGGCAACTTAATTACTTTGCCTTGACTAATTTGCTGGTAAGCTGTTTGAAAATCTTCAATTAAAATTCGCCAAGAGACACCATCAACAGCTAAGTGGTGAATAATCCAAAGCAAGCGGTTGGGTTGATTGTCGCCCAAGTTGAAAAGCGCAACCTGGAATAACGGCCCTTGTGACAGATTTAAGCTGGCTTGCAGTTTAGTTGCTGCTGCTTCTATTGCTGGCGATTGTCGGTCTTTTGGCAGTGCTGAGAAATCAAAGCATGTCAGTGGTATGACATCATCAGGACTAACAATAAGTGCTTCAGTACTAAATTCCTCTTGTATAAATCGTAAACGTAGTACATCATGATGTATTTGTAGAAACTTGATAATTTTCTCTAAAACTACAGGGTCAATATTCTGCTTGCTTTCTAAGAATACAGCTTGATTCCAGTGCTGTGGTTCTGGTTGCTTTTGTGCAAAAAACCAGTGCTGAATAGGTATTAGCTCTAGCGCTCCAGTTAAAACTCCTTGTTCAGCTTGAATTTTCTGAGTTGTACCAATTACTGTCGCTAATTGGGCAATAGTTTGGTACTGAAACATCTGTTTAGGAGTTAGGTGCAGCCCTGTTTGGTTGGCTTTGGATATTACTTGAAGGCTAAGAATCGAATCCCCACCTAATCCAAAAAAGTTGTCGTTTATACTTATATTTTTCAGACCTAATACTTCTGTCCAGATTCCAGCCAACTGCTTTTCAACGGTTGTCTGCGGTGCTACTAGTTCTTTGTCTTCAGGTCTAGCTGTATCAGGTGTAGGTAGTGCCTTACGGTCAACCTTACCATTAGGTGTTAGTGGTAGTGCTGATAATATGACAAAAGCTGCTGGCACCATATAGCTTGGCAACTTCGCTTCTAAAAAACTCCTTAGTTCAGAAATTGTCAGTGTTTGCTCTATTTGTGGAACTACATAGGCAACTATTTGTTGAGAATCTACCTGTGAAAAATGAACCGCAACTACAGCTTCTTGGACTGCTGGGTATTCAAGAATAACTGCTTCAATTTCTAACAGTTCAATCCGAAAACCACGGACTTTTACTTGATAGTCAACGCGACCAATATATTCGATCTCTCCATTGGGCAGATAGCGTGCCTGATCTCCAGTTTTATATAACCGTTCCCCTGGAAAGTTTGCGTAAGGATTGGGAATAAATTTCTCCGCGGTCAGTTCCGCTTTGTTTAGATAACCACGGGCTAAACCTGCACCTCCGATATACAACATCCCTGCTACACCTACAGGAACAGGTTGTAAATTTTGATCTAACAAATAAATCTGGGTGTTGTGAATTGGACGACCGATAGGTGGAGTGTTGCTGGTATCCTTGTGTATCCAGGCAAAGGTTGAATAAGTTGTATCTTCTGAAGGCCCATATAGATTAAATACCTTTTGTATATTATCCTGCTGATAAAGTTGTTGTACAAGTTTATTATGAAGTGGTTCACCTGCAACATTCACAATCTGCACTGACACTGGAATTCCATCAGTTCTTAATAATTGTGAAATTACACTTGGGACAGTATTAATTAAGGTTACATCTAAGGCTGCTGACGAAGTTGGTAACAATAATGCGTTCTCGATTAAAATCACTTTGCCACCACAACACAGAGGAACAAACACCTCGAATACCGAAAGATCGAAGCAAATTGAGGTTGATGCCAAAACTCCTTGGATAGCTTCTATCGCAAAGGTTTTCTTTGCCCAATCCAACATTGCAACTGTGCTTGCGTGTTGAATCATTACACCTTTTGGTCTGCCTGTTGAACCAGAGGTATAGATAACATAAGCTAGGTTATCAGTTGTGACAACAGATAATAAATTTTCCTGGGTTTGTTGGGCGATTGTCTGCCAATCGGCATCTAAACAAACTACTTTAGCTTTGTGTTGCGGTATCGCCTCAAGAAGCGACTCTTGAGTTAGCAATACTGGGGCTTGAGTATCTTCTAGTATAAATGCAATGCGTTCTTGCGGATAGCTGGGGTCTAATGGTATATATGCACCACCTGCTTTCAAGATGGCTAACAGCCCAATTATCATCTCGAGCGATCGCTCTACACAAATCCCAACTAATACTTCTGGTTTTACTCCTAAAGTTTGCAAATAGTGCGCTAGCTGATTCGCTCTGGTGTTTAATTCCCGATAGCTCAACTGTTGGTCTGCAAACACCACTGCTATAGAATCAGGTGTGCGTTCTACTTGAGCCTCGAATAACTGATGGATGCATTGATCTTGAGGATAATTAACCTGAGTGTCATTCCACTCCACTAGCAATTGACGTTTCTCTGCTTCTGTTAGCAGTGATAATTCTGATAGTCGTAGTTCTGGATTGGCAATAATCTCTTTAAGTAATGTCTGGAAATGTCCAGCCATCCGCTTAATAGTACTTGACTCGAATAAATCTGTATTAAACTCTAGGTTAGCAAAAAGTTTTTGTGGTGTTTCTGTGATCTCTAGGGTCAAATCAAACTTGGCGCTACCATTATCAATTGTCAAAGGACTTATAGTCAAACCAGGCAACTCGAAAACTGACATTGGTGTATTCTGAAGCACAAACATTACTTGAAATACTGGCGTGTAGCTCAAGTTTCGTTGTGGTTGCAGTTCTTCTACTAGCTGCTCAAAAGGTAAATCTTGATGGGCGTAAGCTCCTAATAGCTTTGTTCGCACACAAGTTAGTAGATCCTCAAAGGTAGGATTACCTGCCAAATTAGTTCGCAGCGCAATTGTATTGGCAAAAAAACCAATTAATCCTTCTAACTCTGTGCGATCGCGGTTAGCAATGGGCGAGCCGACTACAATATCTTCACTACCCGTATAACGCCATAGTAGTATTTGAAAGGCTGCCAGCAGGGTCATAAATAAGGTACTTCCATGCTGCTGGCTCAATTTATTTAAGGCTACATATAAATCATCAGATAACTCAAATGAATAGCTGGCACCCTGAAAGCTGCTAACGGCAGGTCGTGGGTAATCAGTGGGTAACTCTAATAATTTTGGTGCGCCTTCTAACTGGTTTTTCCAATAAGATATTTGTGATTGTAGTAGTTCTCCTTGTAGCCGTTGTCGCTGCCAAGCTGCAAAGTCTACATACTGTATTGGCAGTTCTGAAAGCAAAGAAGGCTGCCCTTTCGAGAAGGCTTCGTAAAGTACTGCGACTTCTTGAGTCAGTACTCCCATTGACCATCCGTCAGAGATAATATGGTGCATTGTGAACACTAGAATGTGTTCTGTTTCTTTGAGACGCAGCAAACTAGCTCGCAGTAATGGAGCTTGGCTCAAATTAAAGGGTTGCTGAATTTCTTGTATAACTAACTTTTTAACTTCAGCTTCTTGCTCAACCTCAGATAATTCATCCAAATTGATGGTAGGTAAATTCAAGCTTAAAGTAGGAATAATTACCTGAACAGGTTTTTCTTCCATCGTTGCGAAAGTAGTTCGCAAAACTTCGTGGCGTCGCACTATTTCATTCAGGGTTTGCAATAATGCAGCTTGATTCAGAGAACCTGTAAGACGCAAAGCTGCCGATATGTGATTAGCAAAGTTACCAGGTTGTAATTGGTCTATAAACCAAAGTCGTTGTTGACCAAAAGACATTGGAAAATTCTGAAGCTGGCTAACCTTTTCTTGAAGTAGTTTTGCTAACAATTCACGTTTTTTTGCTGTTGAAACATCATTAATTATCTCGTGATTACTGGTCATTGTTCAGTTCCCTTTTCTGCTAACACCTTATTAAGCAGTAACTCTACTTCTTGGTCTGAAAGTTGATCGAGCTTTGCCAACACCTGTTGCTCATTACTTTGCTCGATTCTTGGAATCATGTTGATACTATACCTTTCTCCCAAACTTCGGGTCTGTTCAACTATCAATGCTTGATCGATGATAGTGGGTGCTTCAAAAAAGCTATGCAAAGACAGGTTTACTTGAAACTCTTGACGCAATCGAGAGAGAAGTTGAGTAGCTAATAGAGAATGTCCTCCCAAATCAAAAAAGCTATCATGAATACCTATTTGATTAATTCCCAGTATCTGTTGCCAGATTTGAGCAATAGTTACTTCAATTTCATTATTAGGTGCAACATAATCATTACCTAGATTTGGGCGAGGATGGTTTGCTTGGGAAATATTACCTGAAGCTGAGTTATCTTCCAGAAGTTTTAATCCTTCTTCCAGAAAATTGAGATAATGATTCTCCTTAATTACATCTGAGAAATTTTTTGTTGACACAACAACGTGAGGTAAGGCACTTCCCAAAATGCGATCAAAAGCATCAGCGCCTTCTTGAGGCATTATTGCTTCTTTTAATTCTTCTGCAACTATATCTTCAGCTAAATATTTAAGATTATCTGGTAGAATAATCTCCGTTCCCATACCTACTTCTTGCCAAGTATCCCAGTCGATTGATATTGTTAATCGTCCAGATTTAGAAACTTGATTATTATATGCATATACATCAAGAAATGCATTAGCCGCGCAATAATCTACCTGTCCAAATTCACCCAATATAGAACTTTGGGATGAACAAAGTACCAAGAAATCTAGATTAATATTCTGAAAAACTTGCTCTAGTAATATCGTTCCTCTAACTTTTGGTGCGAGTACCTTGCTTGCTATATCCTGGGTTTTAAGTTGGATGACACCGCCACCAGCAATACCAGCTGCGTGGATAACACCATTAATCACACCAAATTTTTCTATTGACTGAGCAATCACAGCCTGCATTTGTTCGGAATTAGTCACATCCGCGCTGATTACCAAAACTTCTGCACCAAGAGCCTCTAATACTTGGACTTTACAAATTATCCGGCTAACCCTATCTTGTTGATCATGAGTTGCCAACCATTCTTGCCAATTATCTTTTTCGGGAATACTCTTTCGTCCAACTAGGACTAATCTAGCCTGCACTTTCTTTGCTAGATGTTCTGCTAATACTAAACCAATACCGCCTAGTCCACCAGTAATTAAGTAAACCCCTCCCTCCTTTAACTTAGTTTTATCAGCTATGCTCTGTTCCAAATGCACAGGCTCGAAGGATTGAATCCAGCGATGATAACCACGGTAGGCAACTATGTCATCTGTTTGATCTGCTGTAAATTCTGCGATCAGATTGTCTAAAACATTTTGTCCTGGTGGGGTTTTTAAAGAATTGACTACTATATCAATATTACGGCAATATATGTTTGAATATTCCTTGGGAATTACCTTACATGGCCCTAATACAGTTGCTTTAGAAGGGCATAATTTTTCCTCGCCAGTTACATCATATAAATTACTGGTGACGACCATCAGCTTCAAAGAATTGCTAATATCTTGTTTTCCTAAGGCCTGTGCTAAAAAAAGTAGACTCCAGAAACCGAGATGCTGACAATCTTCAAAAAATTGATGTTGTGTTTGTTCGTCTAGCTCTTGAGAGTGTAGAGTATCGTTGGGAGTAACGCCCCAAAAATGGGCAATCCCCTGGGCAGTCCAATTCTGCTCTCGTAGTGTTTGAAGCAAGATATCATAATCATCTCTCTGTTGGGGATTAATTGTATATGTACAGTCACTAAGTTTCGCAAAATTATCTGCGACTTTGACGGTAATCACATCCTGACCTTGTTGTTTGAGTCTTTCTGCAATTTCTGATCCAACTCCATAGGTATCGACAAAAACTAGCCAACATAACTTTTGTTCTACCAGCTTTTGTTTTTGGAAAACCTCAAGCGGTGTAGATTCTCTCCAACGAGGAATGTAGAACCAGTCAGCAATATCTGGCTTCTTATCTAAGGTTTTTGACGACTTCATTGCCAGAAGTGCATTTCTATTTACCTCCAACCAGTAACGCTTGCGCTCAAAAGGATAAGTAGGTAAGGGTAGACGATGACGCTTTTCATCTACGTAAAAACCACACCAATCAATGTGAACTCCTACTGCCCAAAGTCTACCCAAGGTGTTGAGTAAAAATGCTACATCTGATTGTTGCTCTTGAGGATGTCGTATAGCGGTTAGGGCTATCAGTTCATCTGTTTGATGTTGTTTAGCCAAACTACTCAGTGTCCGTCCCGGGCCAATCTCCAACAGTATTTGCTCTGGCTGTTTGAGTAACTCTGTTACACCTTGGCTAAAACGCACTGGCTGCCTTAAATGCCTCGCCCAATAGTTAGGGTCTGTCGCTTCTGCTACGGTAATCCAAGTTCCGCTAACATTGGACACAAAAGGAATTTTCGGGGGATTGAGTTTTATTTTTTGTAACGACCAGGTGAAAGCTTCAATGATGGGTTCCATCATTTGAGAATGAAAGGCGTGGGAAGTATCCAAATGTCTACAGTTTACACCCATTTGTTGTAGCTTCTGTTGCAATTGGTCTATCGCTTCTGTCGAACCAGACACCACGCAGGAAGAAGGTGCATTGCTTGCAGCCAGAGAGATTTCCTTTTCTAGCAGTTGTTCTATCTCTTGTTCTGGAAGCTGAACCGAGAGCATAGCACCGCTAGGCAACTGCTGCATTAGTTTTCCGCGAGTAGCTACTATTGCCAAGGCATCTTCCAAAGAGAAAACTCCAGCCACAGTGGCAGCTACATACTCTCCTATACCGTGACCAATCATAGTCTCAGGACGCACGCCCCAGGTCATCAACAACTTGGCTAGAGCATATTCAAGCACAAACAAAGCTGGTTGAATAATTGCTGTTTGCTGCAACTTTTGTGCTGCTTCTTGAGTTTTTTCTGCAAAGGGGTAGAAAATTGTACGTAGGTCTACTTCTAAGTGAGGTACGAGCAGCTCGCAGCAGTAATCAACTTGCTCTCTAAATACGGTTTCACTCTCGTATAATTCCCGACCCATGTTTACATACTGCGAACCTTGTCCAGAAAACATAAACACAATCGAGCGATTACAAGGTTCTTGGTAATGGGTGAAAGCCATTTGAGGGTCTTGCAGCGCCTTGATTGCATCTCCTTGGTCTTGGCAAACTACCATTCGGCGATGGTTCAAAGTCCAGCGGCCCACTTGCAAAGTATGAGCAACATCAGCGAGATTGAAATCTGGATGTTCTTGGAGATAATTAGCCAGATTTTCTGTAGCAGTTTCCAGTGCTGTATTTGTTTTAGCTGAAAGTAATAATAACTGCCAAGACCGAGAAGGGCTAGAGGGTTTAATTATAGTCGCTTCTTCTAAAATTACATGGGCATTTGTCCCACCAAAACCAAAAGCACTAACTCCAGCACGACGAGGGGCGTCATTGCTTTTCCACTCAGACAATGTGTTGTTAACGTAAAAAGGACTGTTAGCAAAATCTATCTGGGGATTAGGTTCTTTAAAGTTTAAGCTAGGTGGTATCTGTTTATGCTTGAGCGCTAAAACGGTTTTGATTAGACTTGCAACACCAGCAGCTTCGTCCAAATGTCCAATATTGGTTTTCAAAGAACCGATCGCACAAAAGCCCTTTTCCTGAGTTTTGCTGCGGAAAGCTTGTGTTAAAGCAGCAATTTCAATGGGATCGCCTAGAGCGGTTGCAGTCCCGTGAGCCTCTATATAGGTAATTGTTTCGGGTTCCACCTCAGCCATAATCTGAGCCGCTCTAATCACCTTTGCCTGACCATCAACGCTGGGTGCAGTGTAGCTAACTTTGCTTGCTCCATCATTATTAATGGCGGAACCTTTGATGACTGCATGGATGCAGTCTCCATCTGCGATCGCCTCCTCTAAACGCTTTAAAACTACAACACCTAAACCCCTTCCTCTCGGACATCCCTTGGCCTTGACATCAAAAGCACGGCAATGTCCATCAGGAGATGAAGTCCCATCTTGCTGATATACATAACCGACTGCTTCTGATATTGAGACTCCAGCCGCCAAAGCAACATCACACTCGCCACTAAGCAAACCTTGGCAGGCTAAATGTAAAGCAACTAATGAACTTGAGCAGGTAGTTTGAACTGCATAACTTGGCCCCTGCAAGTTTAATTTATAAGAAGCAAATGTAACGGAAGCTCCAGAGGTTCCTTTTTCTATTTGTTGTTCACCAAGAGATTCTACAATTTCATAATTTGAATAAATATTACGTAAATAACCGCCAAAACTAGTACCAACATAAACTCCAATCGGCTGATTGTAAGCTTCGGAACTATAACCAGCATTTTCAAGTGCTGTCCATGCATGTTCCAAAAACAAACGCAGTCCGGGGTCCATAATTTCAGCTTCTCTGGGATTTATACCGAAGAATGAAGCATCAAACAAATCTATACCTTCAACTACACCCTCGGCCCTGACATAATAAGGGTTTGTCAGGTCGGCAGAATCTACACCTAAATCTTTTAGCTCTTGAGCGGTAAAATAATGAATCAACTCTACTCCGTCTCGGATATTTTGCCAAAATCGCTCAATATTTTGAGATTTGGGAAAACAGCCACTCATCCCAATAATAGCTATTTCTAAGCCTGTTTTGTCACTTAAAGAATCAACTGAGTTAGACATGATTTTTATCCTTTTAATTAATCTTCTATTCGTTTTTAAATAATTTGTTGTTTCTTTCGTAATCGGCTTTGTTTTAATCTAGCTTTACCAGCTTCTAGATTTTCATTTATTTGATTACTTTCAGATGCAAATACTTCATCACTATTATCTTTTTGAGTTAAATACTGTGATAAAGAATTTATAGTCGGATATTTAAAAAGGTCAGTTATAGCTAAATCCGCTTTCAAAAGTTCTCGTACTTTGCTATAAACCTGAAGTACATTTAACGAATGACCACCAAGTTCAAAAAAGTTATCTTTAATGCCAACTTTCTCCACTTTAAGTACTTTTTGCCAAATATCAGCAACCGTCCGCTCGATCTCATTTCGCGGTGATACGTAAGCTGTTTCTAGTTCTGGGCGAAGATTATCTGGTTTAGGCAGAGCTTTACGGTCTACTTTACCGCTTGGTGCTAGCGGTAGATTTTTCAGTACTACAAAGGCAGAAGGAATCATGTGGTCAGGTAATTTTCCCTTCAAGAAGCTACGGAGTTCGCTAATACTAGGAACTACTTCTGTCTTCGCAACCACATAGGCAACTAATTGCACGTTATCTGCTTGCTCCTGTTGAACCACAACTACATTTTCACGTACATTCGGGTGCTGACCTAAAAACGTCTCAATTTCTCCAAGTTCAACCCGGAAACCACGAATCTTCACTTGATGGTCAATACGTCCAAGGAATTCGATGTTCCCATCAGTCAGCCACCTTCCTAAATCTCCAGTCTTATAAATTAAATCTTTGCGATTACCAGGTAGGCTGTTTATGGTATCTGTAAACGGGTTAGGAACAAAGCTTAAATTGGTTTTTTCTTCGTTTTTCCAATACCCATCACCTACACCAATTCCCGATACACAGATTTCTCCAGGAACACCAATGGGTAATAGCTGCATTTCTTCATCTAGAATGTAGAGATTTAAGTTTGCTAATGGTTTACCAATTGGAACTGTTCGCTGATTTTCTGGCAAAGGCTTGTTAACGATAAACTGGGTGATATCATCAGCAGCTTCGGTAGGGCCATAAGCATTAGCAATTCTGATATGGGGGTATATCTCAAGCCACTTATTTACCCATTTAACCGATACAGATTCACCCGATAATATCATCCATTTTAAATCTGGTAATACCCGTTCATGGTTTGGTAATTGGGAAGTATATTCAAGTAACCCTCCAAATAATGTTGGTACTAATTCAACAACAGTAATTTGTTCTGATTTAAGTACTGCAAATAATTGTTCGGGAATCGCAACAGTTTCGATATCTACAATTATAGTCTTTCCGCCAATTAAAAGTGGTGCCAAAAATTGCCATACAGAAATATCTGTTGAAGAAGGAGCGCTTTGGAGAAAACAAAATTCCGACCTTAACTCCAACTCATCAAATTGAGCATAAATATGATTTATTGCACCATCATGTCTAATAATTGCCCCTTTAGATAATCCTGTAGAGCCTGAAGTATAAAGCATATAAGCTGGGGTGACAGCATCATTCAGATGTTCTAAATTGTCATGAGCTAGCTGGTCAAAATCACACTTGCTATATATTTTAAGCTCTGTTTTATTAGCCCCTAGTTTAGTCTTATTCAAGACATCATCTAAACAAACAATAGATGATAATTGTGAATCATCTTCTACCAAGTCTGATAAGGAATTTAATAGCGAATAATCTGTTAGTATAAATTTAAGTTCGCTATTAGATAGCATATATTTAATTCGATTTGGTGGATAAGTACTGTCAATCGGTATATATGCCCCACCCGCCTTGTAGATAGCAAGAATAGCAACCAGGAAATTGATATCGCGAGCTTTAAAAATGCCTACAAAGTCTCCTTTAGAAACACCTATTTTTCGCAGTAATCTAGCTATTCGATTAGCTTTTATATTTATTTCTTGATAGGTTAATTTAGTGGATTGATGAACGACAGCTATCTTGTTTGGAGTTTGATATACCTGATTTTCAAATAATTTATTTATTGTCTGATCGACGGGATATTCTTTAGTCTTATTGTTATATTTTTTCAACAACTGATGTTTATCAAATTCTTTCAAAAATAGAATATCTGATATTCTATTATTCAAGTTATTGATAATACTCTCAAGACCATTACTATAATACCTAATCATCAATTTTATATTTTCATCTTTAAACAGATGTTCTTTATACTCAACATTGGCAATAATACCTTCACCATTAACTGAAAAAGAAATTGTTATGTCATTATTAAGTTGATTTAAATCTTTTTTACTATGAATATTTTCTAATAAAACTACTATGTCAAAAAATGCACAACGATTAGGGCTTGTTGGTAGCTCTAACAACTTAATTAACTCATTAAAATTAGAGTTCTGATTGTTGAAAGCACTGATAATTGCATCTTTGACTTCAAAAGTAAAATCTTTGAATGAAAGTTGACGTGTTACCTGAGTACGCAAGGGAATGACTTTGCTATTTATGCAACTTGTACCATTTTCTTCATATATAGGTATTCCAATAATAACATCATTATTTCGAGTATATTTTTGTAGCAATATATTCAATGCAGACACTAGTATCAAGTACGTTGAAAAATAAGAACCTTTTGCTAGCTTAATGATTGCTTTAGATAAGTCATTTGATAAGTCAAAGCTAAGAGATTTGTTTTTATCACTAGGAAATAAAGGTCTTATATAGTCCAGCATTAAATTTGTTTCTGGTAGTTCTCCTGATAACTTATTTATCCAATAAATTTTTTGAGATAATAAGTCATTTGAGTGTGATTTTGTACTCATATTGTTTTCCTGATAACAAACTACTTGCTGAATTATGAATATTAGTATGCCAATTTAATTTGACATGCAGTCATTAAAAGCTTCTTTGATAATTAAACAACCTTTTTCTAAGGTAGACATATCAATTACCAAAGGTGGCAAAATCTTAATTACAGTATCATTTCTACCTGCGCATTCAACTATTAATCCTAGCTCAAAACAACGTGATGTTATACTTTTAGCAAAAATATTGCCGCCAAAATTTTTCAAATCAATACCCCAAATCATACCAATTCCACGTATTTCTATCTTTTCACTAATTGGTGCTATTTGTTGAGTAAGAAAGTTTTTCAAAAAAAGTTCTTTGGCTTTGACATCCTGTTGGAGATTGCTACTTTCTCTATACTCTAGAGCTGCTGTTGCTCCTATAAATGCCAATTGATTACCCCGAAAAGTACCATTATGCTCACCCGGTTCCCATATATCCAATTCTGGTTTAATCAATAACAGTGACATTGGAAACCCGTACCCACTAATAGATTTAGAAAGTACTACCATATCAGGAACAATATCTGCTCTTTCAAAGGAAAAGAAAGAGCCTGTTCGACCACAGCCGACCTGAATATCATCGCAGATTAATAAAATATCATTCTCGTCACATAACCTTCTTAGTCTTTGCATCCACTCAATGGGAGCTACAACAACCCCACCTTCAGCTTGCACTGTTTCAAAGATTATTGCTGCTGGTTTTTCAATTCCGGAGTTGACATCATTTAAAACAGAATTTATATATTCTATTGTGTCAAAACTTTCCATGAATCCATAAGGATAAGGCATAAAATTTACATTACTTGATGTACCAATTGCGCCTGCTCTAATTCCGATGTTGCCACTAATTGATAGGCTGCCTAAAGTCATTCCATGATATGCTCCCATGAAGGAGAATATGCCTGTTATTCGTTTTACTTTTCTCGCTAATTTTAAAGCAGCTTCAACTGCGTTTGTTCCTGTTGGCCCACAAAATTGAATGCGATAATCTAGTTTTGTTGAACTTAGTACCACCTCATCAAACTTGGCTAAAAATTTCTCCTTAGCCGAAGTATACATATCCAAACCATGTGTTATTCCATCGGCATCTAAATATGAGATTACCTTTTCTTTGATATAGTCGTGATTATGTCCATAATTTAAAGCACCTGCTCCTGCTAAAAAATCAATATATTCTTCACCTGATTCAGAATAAATTATAGAACCTTTAGCTCTATGAAAGATGGCAGTAAAATTGCGGCAATAGCTTCTGACGTTTGATTCACGCTTTTCAAATATATTCATGACTTTTTTATTTGAATTACAAAATACATTAATGAATCTGGGATTGCTGAATTTGGGGTTTTCCTTTAAAAGACTCTTCGGGTCTATAGGAGCGATCGCTAAAAGCCAAAAACCCCTTCGTCTTCTCTAATTACAAATAAATCAAGATCAAAATCCTGGAAATGAAATTTGGTATTTTTTTGTTAACTTTGATTTTTTAAGCTTTATCTAGCCATTTAATTGGTGGAAACAAAATCAAAATCCAATGACATTTCTGTTTCTAACATTGATAATTTAATATGGGGCTTTTGTTCGGTAAGCAACAATAAATCCTGAAGACGTACTTGAGGATTCGTCACTATGCCTTCGAGCAATATTTTTAAATGCTCTAATATATTAATAATTGTTGCACCATCAAAGCGGCGAAAATCATAATTAATTCCAATCGTCAGTTCTGCACCAGGATACCCAACTATAGTTAGAGGATAGTTAGTTTTGTAATATTCAGTTTTCTCAGAGATGTTTAGACTCCCCCATTCTTCCAGAAATTTACCTGTTTTTTGGTTCTCGAACACCACTATGCTCTCAAACAAGGTTACATTACCCCGAACTTCGCTGCACTTTTGAATATCTACCAATGGATAATATTCATATTCACGAATATCTATTAACTGATTTTGCAATTGCTGAAGCCAAGGTAATAAATACTCATGCATATTTACCTTGATGTTTACTGGTAAGGTATTAACCATTTCCCCTACCATTGACTCCGAACCCTCTAAATCTACTGGACGACCAGAAGTAGTACAGCCATAGACTACATCATTTTTGCCACTGTAGTGATACAGAAGTATAGCCCAAGCTCCCTGAACGAGGGTACTCATAGTGAGGTGATGCTGTCTTGCTAATAAATATAGATTCTTTGTCGTTGCTTCCGATAGACTGATTTTTATATCCTCGTACCGTTGTTCTAAATGAGACAAGTTGTTTGACTCTAAATTCCTTAAAGGAGTAGCCTCTTTGACTCCATGAAGATGCTGTCGCCAGAACTCCTCTGCTTTTGATGAATCCTGCTGTTTGAGCCATTTGATATAATCTTGAAAGCAACTGCCATCTGCTAAGGATGCATCTTCACCCTGACAATAAGCTTCATAAATTTCAATCACATCATTTAATACCAATGGATATGACCAACCATCAAGAACGATCAGGCTGCTACTCCAAACAAGATAGTAAGCGTGTTCTTGAATCTGGATGATGGCCACACGCATTAGAGGTGCTTGGGAAAAATCAAAACGCCGCAGGCGATCGCTGTTGAGAAAAGACTGTAAACGCTCTTGCTGTTCTAATGGATTGATTTCCTGCCAGTCTTGATATTCTACAGGTACTTCTACTTGCCGATGCACAACTTGTAGTGGTTTATCCAATTCTTCCCAATAGAAGCTAGTACGCAACATTGTGTGTCGGGTTGCTACTTGCTGCCAAGCATATTCAAAAGCCGCAAGGTTCAAATTGCCACTAAAGGTGTAGACAGACTGTGCATGGTATAGCTCCATTTCCGGAGCGTGCAAACTGTGAAAAAGCATACCATGCTGTATCGGAGATAGTGGATATATATCTTGGATATCTTCTTTCATCTTGTTTTATTTTTACTCCCTCGGTTGATTTTCTCTAAAAACCGATCAAGGTCTTGTTGAATCAAGTCTGCTTCTGGAAAATCAGAAGGTGTATATCCTCTGTCTTCAGGGGATTGACAATGAGTCATGAGTACTTGCAATGCTTCTAAAAACTCTTGCGCTAATCGTTCGATAGTACTTCGTCGATGTATTTTTTCGCTGTACGCCCAATTCACTCTCAACTGGTTATCAATTACCAAAGCATTGATATTTAGCGTATAAGTCTCCTGGTTCCCCGAACTGCGCGTTTGTCCTTGGGAGTTCTGAGAGATTCTAAATATTGATGAGTCTGAAAATGTTTGATCGAACTGACCTAAGTAATTGAAGACGACCTCAGCTTGGGGAAGCGATCGCAGTGCCTCTACTCTTGTAGTATCATGACTTAGGTAACGTAGTACACCATAGCCCATTCCCTTATTTGGAATGCCCCGCAGCTGCTCTTTTACCACTTTCAACGCCTCTACGGGATCAGACGTTTTTCCTAAATCTAATAGTACAGGAAAAATAGAGGTTAACCACCCCAATGTGCGTGAAAAATCTACATCATCGAAAATTTCTTCCCGCCCATGACCTTCCAGAGCCAACAACAGAGAACTATTGCCAGTCCATTGAGAAAAAGCCTGTACTAGTGCCGTGAGCAAAATATCGTTAATTTGCGTATTGTAAGCTTTTGGTACTTCTTTTAGCAAGGCTTGAGTCTGTTCCACAGTCAGAAAAATTGAGATGTTCCGAACTTGCTCCACAGTATTGTCGCCGTCAGAAAAATCGACTGGTAAAGGAGCAATCTCCTGCCAAGACGGACTCAGCCAATAGTCCCATTCTTGCTGGAGGATAGCTGATTGTGCATATTCCTGTAAGCATTGCGACCAATATTTAAAAGAGGTTGTCTTTGCTGGCAGTTGCGCTTTCTTGCCTTGACTTAACTGTTGGTATACTGTTTCTAAATCCTCCAGTAAAATCCGCCAAGAAACCCCATCTACGGCTAAATGGTGAATGACTATCAGCAAATGGCTTGGTTGCTGCCCTAAGTCGAACAGAGCAACTCGGATCAATGGGCCTGTTGAGAGATTAAGACTCGCTTGTAATTTGGTAGCAGCTGTTTCGATGGCTAGTTCTTGTTCGCTTGCTGATAGGGCAGAGAAATCCAAGTGTATCCAGGGTACTTCTGCATCAGGGCTGGCTATAACCTGCTGCCAGCTAGACTCTGTTTGTTCAAAGCGTAAGCGGAGAGCATCATGGTGTAACAGCAGTTGCTGTACGGATTTTTCTAATACAGCTAGGTCAAGAACTTGTTTAACTTCTAGTAAGACTGCTTGGTTCCAGTGGTGGGGTTCGAGTAGATTCTGTTCAAAAAACCAGTATTGTATTGGTGTCAGAGAAGCTAAACCTGTAATCAGTCCTTGTTCAGCTTGTTTTACCTTTTTCGCAACTGCTACACTTGCCAAACCAGCAACTGTTTGATGTTGAAATAACTGTTTAACTGCCAGTTTTAGACCAGCCTGGTTGGCTCTGGTGATAACTACAATGGCAAGGATGGAATCACCACCTAACTCAAAAAAGTTATCGAAAATACCCACTTTATCCACACCAAGCACTTCTGTCCAAATTTCAGCCAGCTTGGCTTCTACGAAATTACGAGGTGCTACTAGCTCTTTGCCTAATTCAGGTCTTGCTGTATCAGGTACAGGTAGTGCCTTGCGATCAACCTTGCCATTAGGTGTTAATGGTAACGCTTCTAGGCTGACAAAAGCAGATGGTACCATGTAGGGTGGCAACTTTGACTCTAAGAAGCTACGTAGTTCAGGAATTGCCAGTGTTTGCTCTTTTTGAGGAACTACATAGGCGACTAAACGTTTAGAATTTACCGATTCTTCGCTGACTACAACTACAGTTTCTTTTACTGCTGGATATTGGTTGATGGCTACTTCAATTTCGCCGAGTTCAATGCGA
Organism: Nostoc sp. JL23; assembly: GCF_017115065.1. NCBI lineage: Bacteria > Bacillati > Cyanobacteriota > Cyanophyceae > Nostocales > Nostocaceae > Nostoc > Nostoc sp. JL23. Next base: position 123,256 of record NZ_JABXKN010000048.1, on the reverse strand, counting down.
AAACCGCGTATTTTTACTTGGTGATCGATACGTCCAAGGTACTCGATATTACCATCTGCTAAATAACGAGCCAGATCCCCGCTCTTGTATAGGCGTGCGCCCGGCTTGTTGCTGAAAGGATCGGAAACAAACTTAGCTAAAGTCAGATCAATATTATTGATATACCCTCGTCCGACTCCTTCACCACCAACATATAGTTCGCCGACCATACCCACCGGCAAAGGCTTGAGCTTTTCATCTAATATGTATACTTTGGCATTATAGATCGGCTTCCCAATCGGTACTAATTTTTCTAGCCATTGTTCGGGTTGAGCAACCCGATAAGCGGCACAGATATCTGTACACTCGGTCGGGCCGTAAGTGTTGACAATTTGTGTTTTGCAGGGAACAGAGTCGAGCCATACCTTGAGCCTAGAGATTGAAATCGGTTCACCACCCAAAAATACATACTTCAACGTCTTCTTCATACACAAGCTTTTATCACCTTGATCTATCAATGGATAAAAGGCGCTTGGAGTGCAGTTGAGCCACGTCACTTGTTTGTTACAAACGGACTCAGCAATTTGTGCAGCGTCATAGCATCCAGATGATAAAAGGTGCAACTCACCTCCCACGAGTAAAGGAGCATAAATATTCTTCTGCGTCAAATCAAAACTCAAAGAAGATAACAGTAAAACACGGTCATTGCAGGTAAAATCGAATTCCGTCACAAACCAATTCATCAGGTTTGCAAAGCTTCGCTGATAGACTCCTGCACCCTTGGGTTTACCTGTTGACCCAGAGGTGTAGATCACATACATTAAATTGTCTGGTGTGACACCACTGACTTGATTTTCTCGGCTTTGTTGGGCAATGGTTTCGCAATCTGCGTCGAAACAAATCACATCCCCTTTGTACTTCGATAACCGCTCTGCTAGCCGTTTATGAGTCAACAAAACGAATATGTCGGCATTCTCTAGCATGAAGGCCAAACGTTCCGGTGGGTACATCGGATCTAGCGGTACATAAGCACCACCCGCTTTGAGGATTGCTAATAGTCCGATGACCATATCGAGCGATCGCTCTACACAAATCCCCACCAGCACCTCTGGCTTTACTCCTAAAGCTTGCAAATAATGAGCTAGTTGATTTGCTCTGGTGTTGAGTTCACAGTAGGTCAACTGTTGATCTTCAAATACTACTGCTATAGAATCAGGTGTGCGTTCTACTTGCGCTTCAAATAACTGATGGATGCATAGCTGTTGAGAATACTCAACTTCTGTATTATTCCACTCCCGCAGCAATTGATGCCGTTCAGAATCAATTAACAGTGGTAACTCCGACAAATGTTGCTGTGGATTAGCAACAACTCCTTCAAGCAAGGTTTGCAAATGACCTGCCATTCGGTGTATCGTCTTTTCTTCAAATAAATCAGTATTGTATTCTAAGCTTCCAACTAGTCCCTCCTCTGTTTCTGTCATTTGTAGGGTTAAATCAAACTTGGCACTATCACTATTGCTTTCTAAGGGAGTTAAAGTCAAACCAGGCAACTCTAACGCAGACATCGGTGCATTCTGAAGCACAAACATCACTTGAAATAATGGTGTATAGCTTAAGTCTCGCTGTGGTTGCAGTTGCTCAACTAACAACTCAAAAGGCAAATCCTGATGTGCATAAGCTCCTAACGCTACTTCCCGTACCCTTTTTAGTAGCTCTTCAAAGCTGGGATTTCCTGCCAGGTTAGTTCTCAATGCCAAGGTGTTGACAAAAAATCCAATTAACCCTTCTATCTCTGTTCGGTTGCGGTTAGCGATCGGTGAACCGATCACAATATCTTCCTTACCCGTATAACGCCATAGCAGTGTTTGGAAACCTGCTAACAGGATCATAAATAAAGTACTTCCCTGCTGCTGACTTAATTTATTTAGGGATGCGGATAATTCTTTTGATAACTTAAATAAGTAGGTTGCACCCCGGAAAGTCTGAATTGCTGGTCTTGGGTGGTCTGTAGGTAACTCTAATACTTTTGGTGCGTTCTCTAAGTGCTTAAGCCAATAAGATATCTGAGTTTCGAGTACTTCTCCTTGCAGCCATTGTCTTTGCCAAACCGCGAAGTCTACATACTGTATTGGTAGTGCAGGTAACGGCGAGGGTTGTCCATTACAGAAGGCTTGATAAAGCGTCGCCAATTCGCGCACCATAACACCTATCGACCAACCGTCAGAGACAATGTGGTGCATTGTCAGTAATAATATATGTTCTTGTTTACTAAGTCTCAACAGCTTTGCTCTCAGTAACAAGTCGCTGTTGAGATCAAAAGGTTTTTGTGCTTCTTGAGAAGCCTGTTGTTTGACTTCAGCTTCTTGTTGATTTAAAGGTAGCTCACTAATATCAAATATTGGTAATATTAAGGGCACCGTTTCAGAAATGACAGATATTGCTTGCCCTTCTCTTGTTTGGAAATTGCTTCGCAACGCTTCATGGCGACTGATAATTTCGTTGAAACTTTGTTGCAATGCTCCTAGATCCAATTGTCCCTGTAAACGAACAGCACCAGGGATGTTGTAGAAAGGACTGTTTGGCTCTAACTGGGCCAAAAACCATAAGCGTTGTTGAGCAAAGGATAGGGGAGCAGGACTTATTTGGGAACGTCTTGGAATAACTTCTAATTGAAAGTCAGAGTGAATTTCACCTTGTAACCGCTTTTTGAGAAACTCTTGCTGCACGAGTGAAAGCTTTGACCGTCGTTTTGAAATTTCATCTTTTTTTTTGTCCATAATCTTCCCCTGTCAAACTACCAGAAATAGCAATATTTTTTAATTTATAACTTTGACATTCACATATTCAGGGATAGGCTGTATTCGCCTTAAATCATTTTCTAAAATCAGCAAATCTCCATTTTTATCAACTTCCTGAAAGCCTGAAAACTTATAAGATATGTACATCATACGATTGCGATTATTTGAAATAAACTCAGCCCGCAAACGGACATTATTGCTTTTAGCCAATTTCATAATATGATTTAGCATAATTGTGCCGACACCTCTAGACATGACCCGACAAGACATCAGCAAAAGTTTTAGAGTCCACACAACTTCTTCACATTCCACAAGAGCTAACCCAATTTTTCCATAATTACCATATTTATCTTCTAAACTACTAATCAATATTTTATGCTTATCAGATTGCCGAAACTGATTTAGATCGTCATAGGAGTATGTATAACCAGTTGTATTTAATTGATTTGTTCTTATTGTTAATTCTTCGGCTCTTTGTAAATCATCTTCTTGAGCAGAAGAGATAACGAAAGTCATATTGAGTGTAGCTAAAAATTCTTCTTGAGTTCCAATAAATTCTTTCTCGAAACTATTTCGTTCTATATCATTAAGATACGTTAGCCTTCTTAATTTTGAATCTTCTGTAATAAAACGAGGATTCATGACTGGCATATCTACAATGTACTCTATTTCATCAGCATTAATACAGAGGATTTGTGGACAGGAAAATTTTACTTCTTCTAGTTCAAATAATTGATCATCAATAAAAGCGATCGCATCTATCCCAATATTAAGTAAGCTAGCAATTTCTTTGATAGAAGATGCTTTAGAGTTCCAGTTTATTTGTGGATATAAAAAATACTCTTTTAAACCAAATTCTTCTAGTTTAGCTATTGCTGTAGCAGATTCGTTCTTACTAGCTATAGATTGCAGTATACCACGACCATCTAAAGTCTGAATAATATTTACTATATTTTCTCGCAGAGCAACTTTCTCATCTTCCAGCAAAACTCCGTGCCATAAAGTATTATCTAAATCCCAAACGACACATTTAATAACTTTTTTATCTTTTTCTTTACTATTTACATCTTGTTCTTCAGTGATAATCATAATATTAAACTCTCTCTGTTAAGTGTACTTATACTTTGAGCCATCAGCTATGAGTTCTTGGCTAATAGCTCGTAGCTAAATCAAAAGCTCAGTTTATTTCCGTGCGAAATGTATCTCAATATTTTTTTGCTATTTAATTTTTTCGTCTCTAGCGCTCTCTGTGAAACTACCCGGTAAGATAAAAGATTTGATCATAGCTATAGAAGACTGTAGAGCGTCTGGAGAGGAGATTGCATGAAATAGATAATGAGGTGCGATGTTAAACAAAACTGATGACATATTTTTTTGCTTGAAATAATCTTGAATTGTAATATCGTAAAAAAATGACAATGATATATTTTCATCTATTGCTGTTACATGATGCCACCAATAAGGTGGTATGTAGAGCATTTCTCCTGGTTGAATTACAATTTCTATTTTTTCCTGCCAAGGAAACTTCGGAAATAATTCCAAATTGGGGAGATTCGGATCTACCTTACTATAAGCTGCTAAACCACGACTATCCTCAAGAGGTGGATAAAATGACAAATAATCTAAAGGAGGATATAAAAGTATCTTTTTTCTACCTCGAATTTGAACAAAAATATTATGAACTCCGTCAAAATGAAGGGCACTAGCTGAAGAAAAAATTTTACTTGAGAAACCATGCCAGTAGTTAACTAATGGCTTCCTGTTTAAGTATTGTGGATAAATTACGTCTCCAATAATTTCAGGGAAAGAATCTTCAAAAAAAGCACTCGGTAAATAACACCCTACTAAATCAGAATCATTCTTGTTTTCATTAACTCTATCTTGTATCTCTTTTAGATACTCATTGTATTTAATTATTTTTCGATCTTCAACATAAGCACCAACATAAGAAAATATTTTATAATCCTCAAAAAATTTTTTTTAAAGTTTTGTATCTCAACCAGATTATTTCCGCAATGTTTTATCAAATAATCATTAGACCACTTACTACAAGCATCCCAATATTCAGCAACACCTTCAATTAAAAAAGGCTGATATTGCTTCCAAAGCTCTACAAATTCTTCTTGATTAGGATTTTTAATCCTCAAAATTGAGTTACTATTTTTAACTTTCATAAACAATCCTCAACAATCTACTTGTCTTATTTCGTAAAGTCTAATTTTTTTATTTAATGAAAAAAACATTATTTGAAAACAATATTTTTTTCTAATTTAGTAGAAACAGTTGACAAAAGATAATCTTGATAACCTGATTCCGCGATAGTAATTTCTTGAATTTGAGTACTACCTTCAATAATTTCCATGATTTTAGAATCTCGTAAATACCTTTCAACTGGGTACTCACTACTACAACCATTGCCTCCATGAATTTGCACGGCATCATTTGCTATTTTGGTAGCTACTGTGGATGCAAAGTACTTCGCAATAGCAGTTTCCATAATCGAGTTGGGGTCGTTAATGTCTTTGAGATAACCAGCTTGATAACATAAAAGTCTTGCTGCTTTCACTTTAGTTATCATCTGAGTAATCATTTGACGGATTAATTGATGTTCTTTCAGATAAACACCAAACTGTTTTCGTTCATTTGTATACTTGATACAAGCTTCTAAACAAGCTTGAGCAATACCTACACAACCCGATGCTACGCTATATCTACCATAATCAAGCGCAGAAGATGCAATGTAGGAAAATCCAAATCCTAATTTACCTACTAAATTTTCTAAAGAAACGTGACAGTTATTAAACAGTAATTCTGCTGACATTGAAGCCCTAACACCTAAAATACCAGACATTGCTTTGACTGAAAGTCCTGGGCTATTTTTTTCAACTAAAAAAGCAGTGGGTTTACCCTCACATTTACCAAAGACCAAAAATACATCTGCTATTTGTCCATAGGTAATCCATTTCTTTTGCCCATTTAATATATAAGCATCACCTACAAGTGTTGCTGTGGTTTCTACACTTTTGGCATCGCTACCTACATTAGGTTCGCTTAGTGCAAAAGCAGCTATGATTTCTCCAGATGCAAATTTGGGCAGCCAATACTCTTTTTGAGACTTATTACCCCATTTACACAAAGCATAAGCAACCATGTTGTGAACTGTGAGCAAACTCCGCACAGAAGAACATCCCCGTCCAAGTTCCTCGTTGAGAATACCATAAGTAATCATGTCCATTCCTTTACCACCATATTCCTGGGGTAATATGGCACCGAGAAAACCATGTTCGGCGATTTTCTTAATTAGTTCTGGTGGAGTAAATTCTTTTCTATCCCATTCCCCAGCACTAGGACATATTTCCTCATTAACAAAAGCTCTAAATTTAGCTTGAGCATTTTTCTGTTGGGTAGATAGTTCTAGTTTCATAATATCATTTATGCCATATAAAATGGCAACGTATATTTGATTAATGTACGAGAGTAGTAGTTTTACGTTCAATTAAATTGACGATAGAGTTGATTGTGCGAAAATTTTCCAACTCTAAATCATCGTTTTCAATGATAATCTGAAACTCCTGCTCTACAAACAAAACAAGTTGCATGGCAAACATAGAATTGACAAAACCGAGCGCAAAGATATCTTCATCTGGTTGCAAATCATGATTACCGAAAAATTTTGCCAGAAAGTTTTTGATTTTAGCTTGAATTTCGTTCATTTGTCTTGATTATTCCTATTTACTGATATGCGTAAAATCCTTTACCACTTTTTCTACCATGTAACCCGGCATTTACCATTTTTTTGAGTAAGGGGCATGGTCTATATTTGCTATCGTTAAAGCTTTCATATAAGACTTCGATAGAAAATAAAATGGTGTCTAGACCAATCAAATCTGCTGTTTCTAAAGGCCCCATTTTGTGACCAAAACAGCTTTTAAAGATTTTGTCTATATCTTCTGCTGTAGAAACTTGGTCTTGCAATAGAAAAATAGCCTCGTTAATAGTTAACATCAACACCCGGTTAGAAACAAAACCCGGTGAATCATTAACAATGATACATTCTTTACCCATCTGATCTAGCATTTTTTTTGCTATCTCAATTGTTATATCAGAGGTATGATATCCACGAATCATCTCTACCATCGGCTTCATTGGTACAGGATTCATAAAGTGGATACCAACAACTTTATCAGCACGCTTAGTAGCTGAAGCAATCTGGGTAATGGGAATTGCTGATGTGTTAGCAGCGAATACGCAATTTGCTGGACAGATAGAATCTAGTAAAGGATATACCTCTTTTTTAATATCCCACTTTTCTGTGACATTTTCGACTACAAAATCTGAATTCTCTAACATTTTATAGTTTGTAGAAAACTCTATTTTGTCGAGGATACTATCTGGAGTCCCTGTTTTGTCAGTTTTTTTGAAAAAACCCTGAAAGCGGATATTATTCCTGATTTCGTGTTTAGCTTTATCCAGGGTATTTTCCGAAATATCTACGAGTATTACTTGATGGCCTGTTTGAGCAAGGTTTTGTGCGACCCCTATTCCCATTACCCCTGCACCAACAACACCTACTGTTTGAATATTCATAACTTTGACTCATCTCCCTTTGGATATTATTGTATTTAAGGTAGTTTTTGCATTAAAAAAGAGAGGCGGGTAAAGGAATGGAATGACGATGCTCATGAACATAAAATTTCGCCCAATCTATTTGCACTCCTGTTAACCAAAGCCTACCTAATGTTTTAAGTAAGAATGCTAAGTCTGGTTTATTATCGTAAGAATATCTAAGAGAGGGTAAGATAATTTGACTAACTGCTGGATTATTTTCTATACATTGCAGAGCAAAGCTACCTAGAGTCTGTCCAGGGCCTACTTCCAACAAAATAGGATATTGTTGTTTCCACAACTCCTGCATACCCTGAGCAAACAACACAGGTTGACAAAGATGCTTAACCCAATAATCGGGACTTGTAGCTTCTGCTGCTGTTATCCAAGTTCCTGTAACGTTAGATATATAGGGAATTTTTGCTGCTTGCAGGTTAAATGTTTTTACCAACTCACGTAAGTCAGAGATAGCACCCTCCATCATCTGAGAGTGAAAAGCATGAGACGTATCCAGACGACGACAAGCTAAACCTTTTTGTGTTAACTGTTGTTCTAAAATTTCTATAGCATTGGTTTCACCTGCGATTACACCCATAGATGGGCCATTGACCGCAGAAAGTGAGAGTTTATCATTGAGTAAGGGAGATATCTCTGTTTGCGAAAGTGGAACTGCAAGCATTGCTCCACCTGGCAACTTTTGAATTATCTGCGCTCTTGCAGCAATTAGTGTTAAACCCTCTTCTAAAGATAAAACCCCTGCCAAAGTCGCTGCTACATATTCACCAATGCTATAGCCAATCATTGCCGCCGGACGAATTCCCCAGGACATCAATAGCTCTGCTAAGGCATATTCAATTACAAAAATCGCTGGTTGAGCGAGGTGAGTTTGATTGAGTAAAGATTTAGCAGCTACCATCTTTGCATCCGCTTGTGTCTGGCTGCGACCTAACATTTTTCGCAAGTCCAGACCTGGAGAATTTTCTCTCAAAGACTGCTGGTCTTGTTGAGAAGCTCTGTGTGGATAGATTACATCTTTTAAATCTTGACCAAGAAGGGGTTTGAGAAATTCACAACAGTAGTCAACTGATGTGCGAAATACGGGTTCGACTTGGTAAAGTTCCCAAGCCATATTGACGTAATGAGTACCAAGTCCAGGAAACATAAAGGCTACAGGACGTTCTTCTGTTTCTTGGATGTTGGTAAGCACTCGTCTTGAATCTTGAAGTGCAACTAGAGCATCTTCAATATCCCGACAAACAACCGTCCGCCGATGCTTAAAAACCTCTTGTTCGCGTTGCAATGTATGAGCAATATCCGCAAGGTTAAGGTCAAGATGCTGTCTCAAGTAATCTGCAAGGTTTACAGTAGCAGTTTTTAGTTCTGAGTCGGTCTTTGCAGAAATTACTAATAACTGCCAAGGACGAGAAGGGCTAGTAAGCATTGTTTACAAACTCCAAAATAGCTACTTAACATTAGTGAGAGTTATTTTTTGATGTTTTCATCGATTTATCCTACAATGACTAAGTTTTGTAATCTAGTTTGAAAATTGCACATCAAGAATTTTGTTGATATCCTCACTTGTTTCATTTCCAGATAATTGTTCTAACTCTTCTATAAGGATTTCTTCAATCACCAAAGCTAATTCATCGATGGTAGAGGCTTCAAAAAGAGAACGAACAGGTAGTTCGATTTGAAAAGTTTTGCGAAGTTGAGAAATAAGTACAGTTCCCGTTAGAGAGTCTCCCCCTAAAGCAAAAAAGCTGTCATGAATACCTACTGGCTCTATACCCAGTAACTCTTGAAAAACTTCAACTAGTTTTTGCTCTACATCATTAGTAGGAGCAATGTATGCATTTTTTAAGTTTGGTCTAGAGTGACGAGAAGATAAATTAACTTTTTGGGCAGTAATTTTTTGTTGTAAAGGCTTTAATCTAATCCATTGGTCAATTCTAGATTGTAAATTACCTGTTGAGACAACTATTTGATGATATTGACTCCACAAAAGAATTCGTTCCAGGGTCTTGATACCTTCTAAAGGTTCGATGGCGAATTCAGCTAAACTTGTACCAGTAGGTATTTGTGAATTTTCTGCTGCAAATTGCCATGCATCCCAGTTAATACTCATCCAAGGAACAGGATTTTTCTGATTATGCTGGTAAGCAAAAGCGTCCATTAAAAGACTTGCTGCTGAATAGGTTACAGAGCCTAATCCTCCTAAGATAGAGGTTAATGAAGACATTAATAGACAAAAATCAAGCTTTTGGGACTGTAAAACTTTTTCTAATACTAAGAGTCCCTGTTTCTTGGCTTGAAGTTGCTGTTTGCACTGCGTTGGTTCTATCTCTGTAATAGCACTAAATGAATTCTCTAGAGCTATCTTAGTTGTATAAAACACCCCGTTGAGTTGCCCAAACTGCTCTTGTGTTTGAGCGATCGCACTTTGCATTTGTGCTAAATTTACTACATCAACGCTCTTGATTAAGACTTCTGCGCCCAGATTTTCCAGTTCCTGCACTTTCCGAATCTTATCGCTGATGTTATCTTGCTCATCGTGAGTTTTCAGCCACTCTAACCACTCCTGTCGGTTGGGAAAATCCTCAGCCTCTAAAAACAGCAGTTTTGCCTGTACTGTCTTTGCTAAATGTTCGGCTACTACAAGTCCTATTTTTTCGAGTCCACCAGTAATTAAGTAGACTCCTTTTTCTCTGAACCTGGGTGTATCCGGGACGTTTGCATCTAATTGGACAGACTCAAAGGTTTGTACCCAACGTTCCAAACCACGATAAGCAATAACTGAGTCAGAGGAATTGGCTTTCAGTTCTGTCAGTAGTTGTTCTACAAATTTCTCTTCTTGCCAACTTTCTGATAAGGGAATAATAACATCAATGCTACGACATTTTATATTTGAATATTCTTGTGGGATGACCTTAACTAGTCCAAGGAGTGTTGCTTTTTCTGGGCAGAGATTTTCAACTCCAGTTACAGGTTGCATATTGTTGGAGATAACTGCAAGCTGAAATTCATCAGTAAAATTCTGTTTTTCTAGCGACTGTGCCAAAAACAGCAAACTCTGGAATCCTTGTGTTTCATCTGTATCAAAGTCTGCATATTCTGACTGGGTTATACTCCACAGATGAATAATTCTTTGTGGTATCAAATCTTGGGCGCGAAGTTCTTTGAGTAGGGTATTGTAATCATCCTGTTGTTGAGGTGCTATTGTATATGCACGCTTACCCAGATGCTTTTCTGAAGATTCGCTTTGGTTGCCAAATTGCTCCCCAAGTCTGATGGTAATTACATCATGACCTTCAAGTTCGAGGCGCTTGACGATTTGAGCGCCTAACCCATACTCATCAACAAAGACTAACCAGCGTTCTGCTTGTTTCAACTGACCGTTTGACTGTGGTGGTAGCGAACGTTTCCATGAAGGGATGTAGAACCAGTCAGAAATGTTGGACTTTTTGCCAAATGAAACTTCTTGTTCATGAAGTAATGCTGTAAAGGCTGCTGGTGCTTTGGGCGTTGCTGGGGCAGTAGCTTGAGCGACAATTATGTGGTCTGTAAAAGGTGCGAATTCTGAGAAAGCTGTCACCTGCACAAAACCATGAGATTTGAGTTCTTGTTGCCATTTCTCCTTAGATAAAAAGGGATTGCACATATTGCGATCGCTTTCTGGATTCCCTATCGGATTCATCAGTAGTGCGTCAATGAACTCAAATTCCAACCTGGGTTGAGTTGTTTCCCAAAATAGAAGTAAACCTCCAGGAGCAAGTAAAGAGCGAATGCGGTCGAGAGTTTCTCCAATATTTCGAGTAACGTGCAGCACCTGGAAAGCTACAATTACATCAAAACTGTGATTTGAGTATCCTTGTTCTTGTAGCGATCGCTCAAGGTCTAGCAATTGGTATTCAACAAATGGATAATCGCTAAATTTCTTCTTAGCTGCATTCAGGAAAAAACCTCCTACATCAGTGAAGGTATAATTTGTTTTCTCTGATAGCAGTATAGGTAATAACTCTGCGGTACCAGTACCAGTTCCAGCACCAAGTTCCAGAATTCTGAGATTAACTTGAGATGGTAGTGCTTTTAACACCTGTTCTAAGCATACCCGCATGATTGAGTTGTAGTACTTATTTTCAGGCGATTCTTGGACTGAAAATTCTCCTGATTTTAATAAAGTAGAAACATGGAACTCCAATGGTTCTTTTTTACCAGTAAGCAGAGATACCATATTTTCGCCATACAGTTGCAGCAAATCTATTTGTTGCGGTGTGTCTGCCCATTTGGCTCTGACTTCTACCAAAAGCTCATTAACAAAGTCTGTTGATATTGGTAAAAAGTTAGTAAATAGCCCTTGTTCTTCATGTAACTGACCCTGTTCGACCAATATTTCTAACCATCGACTGAACAATTCTCTATAGGTAGGAATAATCTGACATTGGTCAAATAACTCTTCCAAAAAATACTTTTTAGTGGGATTGCTAAAAGCTCTTAAATGTGCTGTTGTAAGATTAATATAAGCAATACATAAACGATCTAAACACTCTCTTTTCGCTTGAGAAATTTGCTCGTCAAATTCCGCAGACCCTGCACTAGCTTGGAGTTGACCAGCTTCTACCAAAGATTTCCAAAGTTCTGATGCTGTTAACTGGGACTGGAAATTTCTTTGTGCAGGTAATAATTTTTGCGGTTCAATCCAATATCTTTGTCGCTCAAAGGGATATGTTGGCAAGGGAAGGCGATATCGGCGCTCATCGGCATAAAATCCCGACCAATCTATCTTGATTCCCTCAAGCCATAGTTGTCCTAATGTATTTAGGATGAAAGCAAGGTCAGATTGTCGCTCATAAGCATAGCGCAGCGAAGATAATATTACTTTGTGATCATTAGAAACATGATCTAAACATTGCATCGTTAAACTGCTTAAGGTCTGTCCTGGGCCCACCTCTAATAAAATTGGACTGTGTTGTGTCCACAACTGATCTATTCCATCGGCAAATAGCACGGGTTGGCACAGATGCTGTGTCCAGTAGCTGGGATTTGTGGCTTGCTCTGGTGTAATCCAAGTTCCGGTAACGTTAGATATATAAGGAATTTGCGGTGCTTTGAGACTAATATTTTTAACCAGTTCGGTGAAAGAGTCAGCGATCGCCTCCATCATGTAAGAATGAAAGGCATGAGAAGTCTGCAATTGCCGACAGGCTAATCCCTTAGCACTCAACTTTCCTGCCAATTCCTCTACAGCCTGTGTAGTTCCCGCAACTACACATTGGAATGAGCCATTGACTGCTGATAATGAAAGGTTTTCATTTAAGAAAGGTTGCACTTCTTGCTCTGTCAAGGGAATCGCCAGCATTGCTCCCCCTGGCAACTCTTGAATCATTTGCGCTCTTTTGGCAACAAGAGTAATCGCATCTTCTAGAGACAATACTCCGGCTATTGTTGCTGCTACATATTCACCAATGCTGTAACCAATCATTGCTACTGGACGAATGCCCCAGGATATCCATAATTGAGCTAAAGCATACTCAATGGCAAACAGTGCTGGCTGAGTGAGGTATGTCTGATTTAATTTTTGGGCGGCGACATCTGGGGATTGGCGATCGCGACCAAGCATTTGCCGTAAATCTATACCCGATTTTTCTTTTGTTGCTTCTTGCTTGGCACAGGAAGTAGGATAAATAACTTCTTTGAGATTAAGACCTAACAGAGGTTCAAACAACGAGCAACAGCGATCAAGGTGTTCACGGAAAGTTGTTTCAGTTTGGTATAATTCATAACCCATATTGACATAATGGGTTCCCAAACCAGTAAACATAAAGACTACTGGGCGCTGATTTGTTTCCTGAGCGCTAGTGAGAACTCGTTTGGGATTTTGGAGGGCTGCGATCGCATCTTGAGTATCTTGACAAACAACTGTGCGCCGATGGCTCAAACCATGCCGACCAACTTGCAATGTATAAGCTACATCTGCAAGGTTAAGTTCTGGGTGCTGTTGCAGATGCTTAACCAAATTTGTAGTTGCCGTCTCTAAAGCAGAGTCAGTTTTTGCAGAAACTACCAGCAATTGATACTTTCTCCCCTGCTCCCCTGCCCCTCTGCTCCCCTGCTCCCCTCCAGGGGCTTCTTCTAAAACAACATGAGCATTAGTTCCGCCGATGCCAAAAGAACTAACCCCAGCCCGGCGAGGAGTTCCTTCTGTTTTCCATTCATGAAGTTGAGTATTGATGTAAAAGGGGCTGTTAGCGAAGTCAATCTCTGGATTAGGTTGTTCAAAGTGCAGGGTAGGCGGAATTATCTTGTGTTTGAGCGCCAGGACTGTTTTGATCAAGCCCGTCACGCCAGATGCTGAACTCAGATGGCTGACATTAGTCTTGACTGAACCAATGGCGCAGAAGTTTTTTTGGCTAGTTCCGGCACTAAACACCTTTTTAAGCGCCCTAAATTCAATTGGATCGCCTAGAGGTGTAGCAGTTCCGTGGGTTTCAATGTAGGTGATTGTTTCAGAATCAAAGTTAGCGATCGCCTGAGCCTCAGCAATCACTTCTGCTTGGCCTGTTACACTAGGTGCGGTGTAACTCACCTTCTCGGAACCATCATTATTGATAGCTGAACCTTTGATAACCCCATAAATGCAGTCCCCATCAGCTACAGCATCTTCCAATCTTTTCAGCACGACAATACCCGCTCCTTTACCGAAAGGGCTGCCCTGTGCTTTAGCATCAAAAGCCCGACAGTGACCATCAGGAGAGGCCATCCCACCTTCTTGATAGAAATAACCTTGTTTTTGTGGAACTTGTATCGCAATGCCACCAGCTAGCGCCATATCACACTGATAACTGAGCAATCCTCGGCACGCCAAGTGAACTGCGACTAATGACGTAGAGCAGGCCGTGCCGACGCTAATACTGGGCCCTTTTAGGTTTAATTTATAAGAAACTCGTGTGGATATAAAGTCTTTATCATTAGCAATTGTAATTTGCGACTCCAGCGCTTTAATGAGTTCAGGGTGTGAGGCCAGATTGTTAAGCAAATAGGTACTTAAGTTACCCCCTGCATAAACACCAATTAGATTTTTGTCTGTTTTCGGGTCATAACCAGCATTTTCCAGCGCTTCCCAAGCACACTCCAAAAAAAGACGTTGTTGCGGGTCCATGATTTCAGCTTCTCTAGGCGAAAAGCCAAAAAATGGAGCGTCAAACATCTCAATGTCTTCTAACACAGCCCCCGCTTTGACGTACTGAGGGTCATTCAACCAAGCTGGATCTACGCCTGAAGCGACTAACTGGCGATCGCTAAAGAATGAAATTGATTCCACACCGTTACACAGATTCTGCCAAAATTGATCAGTATTTTTGGCTCCTGGAAAACGACCACTCATGCCGATTATGGCTACGCCTTTCAACTGGTTACTCACGTATTTTCCTCCTTTGCTTCATTAGTTGCATTTCTTCTTCCATAACCTCCTGTTGCCTCTTAGCACGGTTATATGCTTGCCCAAAGGCAGGTTGCTGGGCCTGTTTCCGACTTAAATATTCTGCTAAGGCACTTATGGTTGGATATTCAAACAAGTCAGCCGTTGCGATATCACTATTAAACACTTGTTGCAGTTGGCTGCGAACTTGGACTATTAGGAGGGAATTGCCACCGATTTCAAAGAAGTTGTCTTGTATTCCCACCAAATCTTTCCCAAGAAGTTCTTTCCAGATGACAGCAAGCTTTTGCTCAATCTCATTTCTGGGAGCTACATAAGCACCACTAAGTGCAGGTTCTGATTGTGTCGGTTTAGAGAGATTATACTTTTGTGAGGCTTCTTGGAAAGGTTGTGAGTTAAAACTATTATCCTGCTCAACTCGGCTTAAGAAATCACGAGTCGATACCAGAACCTGGGTGAGCGTACTTCCTAAAATGCGGTCAAATGCCTCTACACATTCTTTTGGTAATAACCCTTCCTTGAGAATAGCAGCTTTGTCCTGCATACCAGAGCTAACTGCGGAAAGGATGGTAGACGGAGAACCCAACCCAGCAGAAGAAGCTACAGTTCCTTTCCTTTCCTGATTAACTTCCCCTTCTGAAGCAACCAGCGCTTTCAAAGCCTCCTGATTCTGCCAAGATACCACAATCTTGCCGATATGTTTGGCTTTAGCCATGTATTCAAAGGCGCGAGCTATTTCTGTAATTGGAAATATCTGATAAGGAAGGGAATTAAAATTACCATCTTTAAAGTGTTGCACTACTTCGTGCCACGTAGAAATGAAGTCAGGGAGATCATTTCCTACATCTGTAGCAAAGAACGATAAGCATTTCTCAAAAGGTCGTAGACCTAATTGGCTATTGTTGAGGATATCCCGTTTGCCGAGTTCTAGAAAACGTCCATAGGGTGCTAGAAGCGAAAGGCTTTTAGTCATGAATTCTCCTGATAGGGAATTCAAAACCACGTCCACACCTTTACCGTCAGTATATTTCATCACTTCATCGGCAAAAGCCAAAGACCTGGAATCCATGACATATTCAATACCCAACGAATGCAGAAATGCTCGTTTTTCCGGGTTGCCTGCTGTGGCGAAGATTTTGGCTCCTGCCCACTGGGCTATTTGCACGGCAGCCATCCCAACACCACCGGCAGCAGCATGGATGAGAACACGCTCACCCTGACGAAGCCTAGCTAATTTTATCAAGGCATAGTAAGCCGTAATAAAGGCAACGGGAATTGTTGCTGCCTCTTCTAAACTAAGATGTTCTGGTTTTAGTGCCACCAAAGAAGCAGAAGTCGTTGTGAATTGGTTAAAGCAGGAATCGCCAAACGCCATAACTTCATCTCCTACCTCAAAACCCTTAACGCCTTCTCCCAGAGCGACTATTTTTCCAGAACACTCTCTACCGAAGTTGATACGAACATTGGGTGGAACAGGAAGCAACCCCAACGCTATAAGCACTTCCTTGAAGTTGAGGCTAGCCGCACAGACTTCAATTTCTACCTCACCCAGACCTGGCTTTTGGCGTGTACTAGGTCGGAAAGTCAGGGTATCTAAGATGCCAGGGGAAGCAATCTCTAAAGAGAAGTTTTCGCTTCCAGAAACGGAAGAAATTTTTTGAGGTTTATCGTCAGACTGTTCAGCAGTAATTGTGCCAATATCTACTTTCCTCATGATGAATTCTTCAATCTCAACCAGTTCGTTTCCCTGGTCGTCCATGATGGTGATGTTAAATTTTAAAGTTCTTTCTCTGAACTGATTATTTTCTGTATATCTGATGTGGCTATATACTTTGCTTGGCAAAGATTTTTTTATTTTCAGACTTTTATAGGAAAACGGTAAGTAAACCCCTTCGTTTTCAATACTTAGAAAACCCGTGGCATTATCCAATAAAGCAGGATGTAATTTATATGAATTAATATCGGTGGCAAATACTTCGGGTAGTTCCAGAACAATCAACCCCTGATCTGTTCCTAATTTTGCCTGTTTCAAGTTATTCCATCTAGAACCAAACTCTATAAATCCTGTTTGAAGCTTATGCTCTCCTTCTGGAATAATTATTTCCTTTTGATTACATCTTGCCTCAATTTCTCTGAGTTCTTGTTTTGCTGATGATTCTGCTATTATACAGGCTATTTCGCCCTTGGCATGTTCGATCCATTGCTTAGACTCTGAGTTTGATTGGCTTATTACCAAAAATTCAAAGCCCTCTCCTTTCTTATTCAGGACTGTACGAACTTCTTTTTCCTCATCATCTTCTATTACCAAGGGGGTTAAGAAAAATACTTCCCGAATTTCAATCGTTCCGTTCTTAGCATGGGTTTCAAAAGCAGCTAAAGCCATTTCCAAGTAAGCTGTTCCCGGAAGTGTCGCCTTACCCATAGCCCTGTGTTCATCTAAAACCCAGTGTTTGATGACGCTAAATTTGCTGATGTATATCTCTTGCTGTTTCCCTTCAACTATACATTGAGCGAATAAAGGGTGAGACACTTCTTTTAATTGAGATGGGGAAATATCCAGAGTTGGTGTTGATTGCTTCATCGCCTCTGTTACCTTCCCCAGTTTTTGCCAATAATCCCAATTAATAGATACGGTAAATTTGCCATCTCGGTCGCTTTTATGACGAGCAAAAGCATCAACAAAAGCATTAGCAGCAGCATTATCTATTTGCCCAAATTTACTTGCAATGGAAGTGGTTGATGAACATAAAACAAAGAAATCTAGTGGAATATCCTTGAAAATTTTATTTAGAATTAATGTGCCTTTTACTTTAGATACCAGAATACTTTCTGTCATTTCTGGCGTTTTTTGCAAAATCACGCCGCTAGCAGAAACCTCGGCTGCATGGATCGCACCATTAATCTGGCCAAATCGCTCTTGGGCTAACGCGATCGCTTGTTGCATCTGTTCAAGATTGGCGACATCGGCGCTGACTACCAAAACTTCTGCACCTAGCTGTTTAAGCTTCTGGATTTCCCAAATCTGGCGGCTTGTATTATCATGCTCATCGTGAGTAGCCAGCCATTGTTCCCATTCTTCTGGTAAAGGAAAAGCTAAACCTCCTGTCAGCAGCAGCTTGGCTTGTACAGTCTGTGCTAAATGTTGGGCTAGGACAAGACCAATGCCTTCTAATCCACCTGTAATGAGATAAACGCCTCCTTCTTTTAACCTTGATATTCCTTGGCCAGCTTTCTCCAATCGAATTGGCTCAAAAGTTTGCACCCAACGATGATTTCCACGGTAAGCAATAACCTTCTCAGAATTTAGGGCTTGTAGCTCGCAGAGCAACTGCTCCAAAAGTTTCGGCTCAGTCTTAACTCCCAATTGGGGAATAACAACATCAATGCTACGACAAGTAATGTTTGAGTATTCTTCCGCAATCACCCTAATGAGTCCGAGTAAAGTCGCCTTTTCTGGGCACAGCAACTCTTCCCCCACAACTTCTTGCATATCGTTGGAGACAACCGCGATTTGATATTCATCTGTAGTATGGTGTTTACTAAGTGCTTGAGCTAAAAACAGCAGACTGTAAAATCCATTTTCTTGAATTTTGTCAACTTCCTCAAGTCTTAATTCTGCGTAACTGTGGGGTGTAATACTCCATAAATGAACAATCGTTTTGGGGCGTTTATTTTGTGCTAGAAGTTCATTGAACAAGGTATCATAATCATCACGTTGTCGAGGATTAAGGATATATGCGCGATCGCTCGACTTTGTAAACGCTGACCCAATCTTCACGGTAATCACATCTTGACCCTCAAGTTCGAGTCGTTTTAACAACTCAGAACCTAAACCGCACTCATCGATAAATACAAGAGTGCAAGACAAAACCGACTTTTGACTTAGTTGAGGGGCAACCAGCAGAGAGCGTTTCCAAGATGGGACATAAAACCAGTCGGCAATGTCCGGCTTTTTACCTAGTAGAGAGGTTGTAGGCAATTTTTTTTCACCCGTCTTGAGAGCGTTTACCTGGATTTTGGGTTCAATCCAGTAACGTTGACGCTCAAAAGGATAAGTAGGTAAAGGCATCCGATGACGGCGCTCATGGATATAGAATCCTGACCAATCTACTTGTACTCCAGCCAGCCATAGCTGACCCAATGTATTTAACAAGAATGCTACATCTGACTGACTTTCTTGTGCATAGCCCAAGGAAGTTAATACAATTTGCTGGGCTTCTTTATCAGAATGACGACGGGCGAATGCACTCAAAGTCTGCCCAGGACCAACCTCTAGCAAAATGCGCTCTGGTTCTTTCAACAATTCTTGCATACTCTGAGCAAGGCGAACTGTTTGCCGCAGATGCTTCACCCAATAGTTTGGATCTGTCACCTCCGCTTCTGTAATCCAAGCTCCAGTAACATTGGATACAAAAGGAATTTTGGCAGGATTCAGTTTGATTTTTTTAACTTCCTCTGTGAATGGCTCTAAGATGGCATCCATCATCAGAGAATGAAAGGCATGGGAGGTATGCAGACGCATACACTCAACACCTTGGGAAGCTAGCTGCTTCTGTAATACCTCTACAGCTTCTATGAAACCTGAAACTATACAAAGAGATGATTCCTTAATCTCAGCTAGAGATAGTGTTTTGCCTAGCAGGGGTTGAACTTCTTTTTCTGAAAGTGGAATGGCAAGCATTGCACCTTCAGGCACTTGCTGCATGAGTTGTCCCCGCGCAGCTACTAAAGTTAAAGCATCTTCTAATGAAAATACTCCTGCCAGACACGCAGCGACATATTCCCCAAGGCTTTCACCAATTAAAGCCTGGGGATGTATTCCCCACTCCATCCACAACTTTGCTAGGGCGTACTCGATAACAAAGAGCGCTGGTTGAGCAATTGCTGTCTGTTTTAGTTGTTGCGCGGCTTCTTGAGTCCTTTCTGTGTTGGGGTAGAGTACATGTCGCAGGTCAAGCCCTAGATGTGGTTGGAGAAACTCTGAGCAGATATCTACCTGCTTCCGAAAAGTTGGCTCTGTCTGGTAGAGATCCAGCGCCATATTTACGGACTGTACTCCTTGCCCTGGAAACATAAACACGACGGGACGATCTAGGCGATCTTGGTAGACCTGAAAAACCCGTTTCGGATCTTGTGTTTCTAAAGTAGCGATCGCATCATTAGTGTCATGGCAGATTACTATCCGGCGATGGTTGAAAGCCCTGCGACCAACCTGAAGTGTATAAGCAACATTAGCGAGGTTAACATTTGAATGCTGCTTTAAGTACGCGATTAGATTTGCAGTGGCAATTTCAAGTGCAGAGATGGTTTTGGCGGAGAGTACCAACAATTGCCAGGGTCTCGATTCTTCCGAATGTTCGATCGGCGGAGCTTCTTCGAGAATGACAAAGGCATTGGTTCCACCATAACCCGATGAATTGACCCCAGTCAGACGAGGTGCGCGATCTCCCTTCCATTCAGAAACTTTGGTATTGACGTAGAAGGGGCTGTTGTTGAAATCGATTTGGGGATTGGCTTGTTCAAAGTGTAGGCTAGGTGGGAGCAGCTTGTGTTTGAGCGCTAAGGTAGTCTTGATGAGACTTGTTACACCGGCTGCGGCATCTAGATGTCCGATATTGGTTTTCACTGAACCGATCGCACAGAAACCCTTCTTCTGAGTAGTAGTATGAAAAGCTTTTTTGAGTGCAGCGATTTCAATGAGATCGCCCATAGCCGTTCCGGTTCCATGAGTTTCTATATAGGTTATATCCTCGGCATCTACTCCAGCATTTCTCAGGGTTTCTACAATTACCTCCGCCTGACCTTCTACACTAGGGGCAGTGAAATTTACTTTCAAAGAGCCATCGTTATTGACTGCTGAACCTTTGATGACTGCATGAATACAATCTCCATCAGCAACAGCATCCTCTAATCTCTTTAATACAACAATTCCAGCTCCACTGCCGAAAACAGTTCCCTGTGCTTTAGCATCAAAGGCTCGACAGTGCCCATCGGGAGACAACATCCCTCCTTGTTGATATAAATAGCCAGCTTTTTGTGGAACTTTAATTGAAACACCACCAGCCAAAGCCATATCACATTCTTCATTCAACAAACTTTGGCAGGCTAAGTGAACTGCAACCAATGATGTAGAACAGAAGGTTTGGAGAGTAATACTAGGCCCTTTAAGGTTTAATTTATAAGATACACTTGTGGTTAGAAAAGCTTGACCGCTGCCATGTAGAGGTTGTAAAGCTCCATCTACAGGATTTATAGTATCGCGGTTTGGATAAAGGTTTTCTAATAGGTAGGTATTCATATTTGCCCCGGCGTAAACCCCAATCAAACCCTTATAGGTTTCAGGATCGTAGCCAGCGTTTTCAATTGCTTCCCAAGCACACTCCAAAAAGAGACGATATTGGGGATCTATAACTTCAGCTTCTTTAGGTTCAAAACCAAAAAATGACGCGTCAAATTCCTCTACGTTTTCCAGTATAGATGCGGCTTTAACATAATTAGGATTATTTAACAAGGCAGGATCGATATTTGAAGATACTAAATCACTCTCAGAAAGAAATGAAATTGATTCTACGCCGTCCTGCAAATTTTGCCAAAACCGATCAATATTTTTTGCACCTGGAAACTGACCTGCCATACCCACTATAGCTATATCTAAACCCGCTAAATTAGAAAATGTTTCATCGATTTTCATTAGTACCTCTTTTATTAATTTTTTATAGAGCGCTCTTCTGTTGCATTCTTTTCTCTCTTCGTCTTTGTCCCCGTCCACTCCTTTCTTCCATAGGTTTTTCAGCCTGTTCCATATTTAAAGCTTTGCTCAAAGAAGTGACTGTTGGACTTTCATAAAGACTGACTACAGGAATTTCTATATGCAATTCTTTACTTAATTGCGAAATAACTTGAATACCTATTAGAGAGTCGCCACCGAGTTCAAAGAAGTTATCGTGGATACCTACTAAATCAATACCAAGTAGTTTTTGCCAAATATCTGCAATTGTTTGCTCAGTTTTATTTCTCGGAGCAAAATAGGCATTACTCAACTGAGTCCGTTGATGTACCAATTTCGACTGGTTATTCTTGCCTAAAGATTCCAAAAGAGCTTGGGGATTAAAATTGCGATCGCGTTCAATCACAGTTGTCAAATCTTCAGTTGATACTGCAACTCTAGGGACTCCACTGTTGAGAATATGTCTAAAGACTTTTATCCCTTCTGAAGGTAATAAAGCATCCATTAATAGGGATTTAACATCAGAAATATCTTGTTTGTTAGCTAATCGCTTCACCGCCTCTACTGACATCCCAACATCTTGCCAATCAGTCCAGTTAATAGAAACTGTGAATGTCCGATCTCGATTAGTTTTATGATAAGCAAAAGCGTCAAGAAACTCATTGGCAGCACAATAGCCAACTTCACTAAATTTCTTTCTATAAATAATTGAACTAAGAGATGAACAAAGAATTAAAAAATCTAACTTAACATCTTTCAAAAGGCTATCTAATACTAGTGTACCCTTGACTTTAGGGGCCATAATATTTTCTGTCATCTCTCGCGTTCTTCGAGAAATCACACCCGCATAATCAGCAATTCCTGCACAATGAAGAACACCATTGATTTGGCCAAACTGTTTCTGGACTGTTGCGATCGCTTCTTGCATCTGTTCTAGGTTAGCTACATCAGCGTTCAGTACTAAAACTTCTGCACCTAGTTCTTCAAGTTCCTGTACTTTCAAAATTTTATGACTGATATGATCTTGGCGATCGTTAGTAGCTAGCCATTGTTCCCACTCTTGTCTAGGAGGAAAAGCTGAACGTCCGATCAAAACTAGTTTGGCTTGTACCGCTTTCGCCAGGTGTGACGCTAGAGCAAGTCCAATGCCTCCGAGTCCACCTGTGATTAAATACACTCCTCCTTGCCTTAATCGCGATGTTTCTCCCTCTGCTTCTTCCAATCGGACTGCTTCAAAGGTTTGCACCCAGCGATGAAAACCACGGTAGGCAACAACTATATCGGAGGATTGTATTTGTAGCTCGTTCAGCAGCTGATTTACAAGTTTCTCCTCTTGCCAACTTACTTCCCTTGGAATCACAACATCAATGCTACGACAGCTGATATTTGGATATTCTTGGGGAACGATCTTAACAGCTCCCAGTACAGTCGCCTTTTCTGGGCATAGTGCTTCTTCTCCAGTGACTGAGTGTATATTGTTGGAAATGACCGTTATTTGAAGCTCATCTGCGATCCGCTGTTTTCCAAGTGCTTGAGCTAAAAACAGCAGACTATAAAAACCTTTTTCTTGGACTTTATCAACTCCTGCGAGTCCAGATTCAATCTGACTAACAGAAGTCACACTCCATAAATGAACAATCGTTTTTGGAATCTTGTTTTGTGCTACTAGTTCATTGAGCAGGACATTATAGTCATCACGTTGGCTAGGATTAAGGCTATATGCACGCTCATTCAACTTAGTAAACTTTGACCCCGCCTTCACTATAATTACATCCTGACCATTAAGCTGAAGTCGTTTTACCAGTTCTTCTGCCAAACCGCACTCATCAAGAAACACAAGAGTGCAAGATTTCTGAGTTACCAATTCCTTCTGGTTTAACAGTACAGCAGGTACAGATTGTTTCCACAAAGGTAAGTAGAACCAATCGGCAATATCTGGCTTTTTGCCAAATGAAACAGGTTTAGCACTGTTATCCTGTCTCTGTTTATAGTCTTCAATCCAGTAACTCTGCCGCTCAAAGGGATATGTTGGTAGTGGGAGACGATGACGGTGTTCGTGGGCGTAAAATTCTGACCAATTTGGCTGTACTCCATATAACCAGAGTTTGCCTAGTGTGTTCAGTAAAAATGCTATATCTGACTGTTTTTCTTGAGGATGTCGTAATGAACAGAGTGCTGGAGTATCTGAATGCTTTTTAACAAAAGTACACAAGCTGCTTCCTGGCCCCACTTCTAGCATGATGCAATTTGCCTCTTGCTGCAATGCAGAGATGCCTGCTGCAAACTGTACTGTTTGGCGTAAATGTCTTGCCCAGTAATCGGGATCTGTGGCTTCTTCTGCTGTTATCCAGGCTCCTGTGACGTTAGAGATAAAAGGAATCTGCGGCGGATTTAGTTTGACTTTTTTAACTTCTTTGATGAATGGCTCAACGATCGGTTCCATCATCGCAGAATGAAAGGCGTGGGAAGTATGCAAACGGCGACACTCTACACCTAATGCTGTAAGTTGCTCATGAATCGTATCTACAGCATTATGGGTTCCTGAAACTACGCACAAACCAGGAGCATTGCTGGCGGCTAAAGATAAATTTAAATTTTCATTTAGTAAAGTTTTAATCTCTGCTTCTGTTTGTGGAACCGAAAGCATAGCACCAGCTGGAAGTTGTTGCATCAGTCGTCCACGGATAGCTACTATTGCCAAAGCATCTTCCAGGGAAAATACACCAGCAAGGCAAGCTGCTACATATTCTCCTATGCTATGACCAATCATCATTTGGGGAGAAATGCCCCAGGACATCCATAATTTAGCCAGAGCATATTCTATGACAAATAATGCAGGCTGAGTAATATCAGTTTTTTGCAGTCTTTCTGCTGCGGCTTTTGACTCAGACTCGTTGGGATAAATCAGCGATTGCAAATCCAACCCAAGATGGGGTTGCAGCAATTTACAACATAAATCAACCTGTTGTTGAAAAATCGGCTCAGTTTGATAAAGTTCTTTACCCATGTCCACATATTGAGCGCCCTGTCCAGGAAACATGAAGACAATGGGGCGATACTCCTGCGGAGTCACTTCTCTACGAGAGGCTGCGCCAACGTGAACGCCACTTTCAACTAAGCGAGTGAAAACTCTTTCTGGATCTTGTAAGACTGCATCCTCGATATCTTGGCACACCAGCACGCGACGATGATTGAACTCAGCACGCCCCACTTGCAGGGTATAGGCAACATCCGCTAAGTTCACATTGGGATGCGCTTTGAGATAATTAGCCAAATTTACTGTTGCTGTCTCCAAGGCAGAGCTAGTTTTAGCCGATAGACACAGCAAATATTTACTTTTGCCTTTTGACTTTTGACTTTTGACTTGTACTGGTGCTTCTTCTAGAATGACATGAGCATTAGTCCCACCTATACCCAAGGAACTCACACCAGCACGACGAGGAGTACTTCCTGTTTTCCATTCTGCTAGCTTTGCATTGATATAAAAGGGGCTGTTGGCAAAATCTATCTGGGGATTTGGCTGCTCAAAATTCAAGCTTGCTGGTATCTGCTTGTGTTTTAGGGCTAAAACTGTTTTAATCAGTCCGGCAATCCCAGCTGCTGCATCTAGATGACCAATGTTTGTTTTCACTGAACCGACGGCACAGAAGCCTTTTTTGTTGGTACTGCGACAAAAAGCTTGAGAGAGGGCGGCAATCTCAATCGGATCGCCTAAAGCTGTACCAGTGCCATGAGCTTCAATATAGTTGATTGTCTCAGGCTCAACTCCCGCCAGCATCATCGCCTCGGCAATCACTTCTGCTTGACCATTGACGCTAGGCGCTGTGTAGCCAACTTTACCAGAACCATCGTTATTGATGGCTGAACCTCTAATTACAGCATGGATACAATCACCATCTGCTAGAGCATCGCTCAATCGTTTGAGGACAACAACTCCTACACCATTACCAATAGTTGTTCCCTGTGCTTTGGCATCAAAAGCACGACAATGACCATCAGGAGACAGTGTGCCTCCCGGTTCATGCAAATAACCTGCTTTCTGGGGTATGTGGATCGAAACCCCGCCAGCTAAAGCCATATCACATTGATAATTCAACAAACTTTGGCAAGCAAGTGTTGTTGCAACTAATGAGGTAGAGCAAGCTGTTTGTACTGTAATACTTGGGCCAGTGAGATTTAATTTGTAAGAAACACGGGTAGTCAGAAAATCTTTATCATTACCAATTAATGTTTGATAGCATTGCGCCGATCCTATAGGATCGCGGTTTAAATCTAATGAATAATAGTTATTTAGGCTAGCACCAGCATAAACTCCGATCCGACTATCATACCTATTGGAATCATAGCCAGCATTTTCTAATGCTTCCCAAGCACACTCTAAAAAAATCCGGTTTTGGGGGTTAGTAACTTCTGCTTCTTTGGCATTAAAACTAAAAAATGCAGCGTCAAATAAATCGATATTTTCTAATATGGCACTAGACTTTACATAATTGCGATCGCTAAGTGTAACGGAATCTATACCGTCAGATATTATCTCTTCATTTGTGAAGATAGAAATTGACTCTACACCAGATTGTAAATTCTGCCAAAATTCATCAATATTTTTAGCACCGGGAAAACGTCCTGCCATTCCAATAATGGCAATGCCTTCTACAGCATCATTATGTATAGTGCTAATCATAAATCTTTTTACCTTTCTTAGTCAATTGTTGTTTTTGGCGATTTATAGCCTCAATTTGCTTATTCGCGCGATCGCGCGTCCCTGTAAAAGAAAGCTGTCGCTGTTGACTTAAATATTGCGCCAGTGAGTAAATAGTCGGGTTCTGAAACATTTCTACAACTGATATATTTCGCTGCAAATTTACTTGCAGTTTATGATTAACCTGAATCATTAGTAGTGAATGCCCACCAAGGTCAAAGAAATTATCATGAATACCTACTCGTTCAAGATGTAACACCTCTTGCCAAAGTTTTGCTATCTGCTGTTCCATTTCCGACTGGGGTACTTGATAAGTAGTCGTCAATGCTGGACGTAAGTCTTCTGGTACAGGTAAAGCACGACGGTTTACTTTTCCGTTAGGCAAAAGTGGTAAGGTGTCTAGGAAGATAAAAACACCAGGAACCATATATGCCGGTAACAGTTCTTTGAGATAGCTTCGCAGTTCACTAGTTGTAAGCATTTGGTCTGGTAAAAGAACAATATAAGCTACCAATTGTTGAACACGTGGTTTATCTTCTCGCGCTAAAACTACAATTTTCTGCACTGCTGGATGTTTGAGTAAGGCATTCTCAATTTCACCCAACTCAATCCGAAATCCTCTAATTTTAACCTGATGATCAATTCGCCCCAAATACTCTAAATTTCCATCTGGTAAATAACGAGCTAAATCTCCAGTTTTATATAGCCATGATTCAAGTTTATTATTAAGCGGATTAGATATAAACCGCTCCTTTGTTAACTCTGGTCGGTTTAAATAACCTCTAGCTAAACCCGCACCACCAATGTAAATTTCTCCTGGAACACCGATTGGTACTGGTTGTAACTTAGTATCAAGTAAATAAATTTGTGTATTGGCAATAGGACGGCCGATAGTTACGTTGCTATCTCCTTTATTTACTTGAGTAAATGTGGAATAGGTCGTATCTTCAGATGGGCCATAAAGATTAAAAACTTTCTGAATACGATCGTTTTGATAAATCTGCTGCACAAGTTGATTTTGTAGTGGTTCGCCAGCAAGATTAACCGTCCTGACTGAAGGAGGTAAACCATCTACTTGTAGTAATTCTGCAATGATGCTTGGGACTGTATTAACCAAGCTTACCTCCGCAACCAAGGAGGGTAAGTGCAAAGCATTCTCTACGAGAATTACTCTACCACCCCAACTGAGAGGAACAAACAGTTCAAATACTGACAAATCAAAGCAAATAGAGGTTGATGCTAAAACCCCAGCAAGGTCATCATCTGTAAAAAGTTCTCTTGACCATGTTAAGAAAGCAGTACAACTTTGATGAGCGATCACAACACCTTTTGGTACACCAGTAGAACCAGAAGTATAGATGACATAAGCTAGGTTATTGGATTTTACTTCACTAAACAGATTTTCTCTACTCTGTTGGCTAAGTAATTGTGAATCTCTATCGATGCAGACAATATGCACATTCGATTTAGCAAACAATTCAACTAGATGGCTTTGAGTCAGCAGTACCTTGGTCTGACTGTCTTCTACCATGAAACTTAAGCGTTCCTGGGGATAGGCTGGATCTAATGGTACATAAGCCCCGCCAACTTTTAAAATAGCCAACAATGCAATCAGCATTTCTGGGCTGCGCTTCATACAGACACCTACAATTACTTCTGGCTTCACCCCTAGTTTTTGTAAGTAGTGTGCTAGTTGATTTGCTTGCTCGTTTAATTCCTGGTAGGTTAATTTTTGGTTCTCAAAAATAACAGCAATATTAGATGGCGTTTTCTCTACCTGTGCTTCAAATAGTTGATGAATACATTTATCTTGTGGGTAATTTGTCTCAGTATTATTCCACTCAACTAATAACTGCTGTACTTCAGATGGTGTCAGGAGTTGCAAGCCTGAAATCCGTTGTTCGGGATTGCTAACTATACTTTCTAATAACGTCTGGAAATGTACTAGCATCCGAGCGATAGTATCTGCATTAAATAAATCTGTGTTGTACTCACAAGTTGCAACCAACCCTTGCTCTTCATCCTCCATAAATAATGTCAAATCAAATTTTGATGTCCCGTTATAACCCTCCTGACAAGTAACAGAGACATCTGAGAGTCTAGGATTTGATATTGGCACATTCTGGAGAACGAACATTACTTGAAATAGTGGATTGTAACTCAAGTCTCTATTTGGCTGTATTTCTTCTACTAATTTTTCAAAAGGTAAGTCTTGATGAATGTATGCCTCTAAAGCTGTTGACTTTACCTGCGCTAGTAACTCCTGAAAACTCAAATCGCCAGAAAGGTCTGTACGCAACACCAAAACATTGACAAAGAATCCAATTAATGACTCAACTTCTGCTCTGTTACGACTGGCAATTGGCGAACCTACTACAATATCAGTCTGACCTGTGTAGCGATACAGCAAGGTTTTGAAGGCTGTAAGCAAGGTCATAAACAGAGTTACTCCCGAATGACGGCTCAAATTCTTTAGCTTTTTTGTCAGAGTTTGAGATAGAACTAATTTCCCTTGAGCGCCTTTGAATGTTTGACGATCAGAAGCAAAGCTTCTACGCGGACGATCAGTTGGTAAGTTTAATATAGGTAGCTCACCCTGCAACTTTTGTTTCCAATAAGTCAATAAAGATTGAATACGCTCACAATCAAGCCATTTTCGTTGCCAATTGACAAAATCCCGATACTGAATGGGTAATTCAGGAAGTGCTGGGAGTTCGCCTGTGGATAATGTTTCATATAATACAGCTATTTCTTTGATCAGAATACCGATAGACCAACCATCTGCAATTATATGATGCAGAGTGATAATTAAATGATAATTTTTCTCACTTAATTGCAAAATTTTAGCACGCAAAAGCGATTGAGCAGATAAATCAAATGGCTGCTGTGCAAATTCTGTAGCCAAACGTTGTGCTTCTTGAAGGTGTTCCTCTTCTGGGAGTGAACGCAAATCTTCAACCGCCAAAATTAAAGGTGGCGCTTGATTTATAACTTGGACTGGTTGTCCATCAACTACTGTAAAGCTTGTCCGTAATACTTCGTGTCGTCTAATAATTTCGTTAAGACTATCTTGTAAAATTGCTAAATTAATGCAGCCCTTTAAGCTAATAACTATAGGAATGTTATATGTAGGACTATTGGGAGTTAGCTGATTGATAAACCATAATCCCTGCTGGCCAAAAGATAGAGGCTGAATAGATGGATTTTTATCTTGTTTGGTAAGGGATATTGACGGTAGTGCATCTGTTGTCAGTTGAGCGAGGATTTTTGTAGCTAGCGATCGCGTACTCATCCCTTCAAAGAAGTCTGCTACTGATACTTCTACTTCTAAATCAACCTCAACTCGGTTTTTCAACTCAAATACTTTTAAAGAATCAAGCCCCAGAGCGCTTAATGGTTCATCAGGACTGATATCATCTGGTGCGATCGCCAGTACTCTCGCTTCCTGTTCAATCAGATAGATTTCTAAAAGCCGTTGACATTCCCTTGGAGGAAGTGCCAAAAGTTCGGAACGCTGTAATCGAGTTTCCTCTCTGACAATATTACTAATTTTGAGAATGTTACTGAGAATAATATTCAATTCACCATTCTGAAACTGAGCGCGAGTTGCACGACGTTGAATCTTACCACTGGAAGTTTTGGCAATACTACCTGGTTTGATCAAAACCACAGCATAAACTTGTACTTCGTGTTCTTCAGTCACAGCTTGGCGAATTGCAGATATAACCTCTGCTAAATTTGGCTTGGCGCGAAACTTCAACTCTTGGACGATTACCACCCGTTCTTCGTTGTCAACCTCAACTGTAAATGCTGCGCTAGCACCGGAATTTAAAGATGGATGACTGCGTTCTGCGGTTAACTCTATATCCTGTGGGTAAAGATTTCTACCGCGAATAATAATTAAATCTTTGGCTCTACCTGTAATGAAAAGCTCGTTATTTTGTAAAAAGCCTAAATCTCCCGTCCGTAGAAAAGGGCCTACACCTGTGTCTGATAGATAAGCATGGAAAGTTTCTGCTGTCTCTCGATCGCGATTCCAATAACCTTGACCAACACTCGGCCCCGATACCCAGATTTCCCCGATTTCATCAGGTTTACAACTACTGAGGGTTTCGGGATTAGCGATCGCCACTTCCAGTTGTGGTATGACTCGACCACAACTGACGAAATGATAAACATCTTCATCTTTAACAGATGATTCAACTACCCGATTAGATTCTAGTGCAGACTTTTGGACTGTCTTGATAATCGGTGATGTTGCCTTCTGCACACCAGAAACCATCAGAGTTGTTTCAGCCATTCCGTAACAAGGGTAGAATGCCTCTTTACGGAAGCCACAACCGGCAAAAGCTGCTGCAAACCGCTCTAAAGTGTCATCCCGAATCGGTTCCGCGCCGTTAAATGCTACACTCCAACTACTCAAGTCAAGAGTCTCTTTTTGTTCAGGAGTAATTTTCTGAGTACATAACTCATAGGCAAAATTTGGGCCACCACTGGTTGTCCCTTTGTAGTGAGAAATAGCTTGTAACCAACGATAAGGACGTTGGAGAAAGGAAGTTGGAGGCATGATGATGCAAGGAAAACCCCCATACAAGGGTTGCAATATTCCTCCAATCAGACCCATATCGTGGTACATCGGCAACCACGTCACGAACTTACTTTCTGGAGAATGCTCCATAAATTGGTAAGTTGTGTCAGCGTTGTGCAGTAGGTTTCCATGACTAATCATTACACCTTTGGGTGTGCCTGTAGAACCAGAGGTGTATTGCAGAAAAGCTAAGGTATCTCGATCAATAGAAGGTTGTTGCCAAGTATCTTCTATTCCTAGAGCAAGATTATCTGTAGTTAGCCACTGTAAGGATTCTAAGTCAGTCTTTTGTGAGATTAAAGACCGCACTGTAGGCAGGATTTCTGTTGTAGTGAGAGCGATCGCTGCTTGTGCGTCTATAGAAATAGCTTTTATTCTCGGTGTGTTGCGCTCATTTCTAGGGGGATATGCCGTTACAGCCACAACTCCCGCATATAAACAACCGAAAAAAGCAACCAAAAAATCTAGTCCGGCTGGATAAAGTAGTAAGGCGCGTTCTCCAGTCAAACCCAATGCTTGTAACTGAGCAGCTATTCGACGCGATCGCCTATCCAATTCTTGATAGGTTAGCGTTGTTTGTTCTGTTTCCCCATCCAGCAAGAAGGTAAAAGCATCTCTATTTGGCTGGATAGAGCTTCTTAAGCGCAGTAAATCAACAAATGTAGAACTACTGCCAGAAACTTCAAGAACACAATGAGAATATTGATTCATTTTGATTTTCAACTAGATACAACCCTGATACTCTTTTTCTCGCTCTGACTAGATTAGGACTTACGCAAAAGCTCTCTGAAACTCTTATTCCTTTGTGTCCTGCCCTTCGGGAAGCCATTTCGTGTCTATGCGTCCAACTCTTACGAGACGCTGCGCGTAGCTTGCTTCTCCGTAGGAGTATGCGGTTGGTTTTTTCATGATTTTGCGTAAGTCCTGTAGAGAAAATAAAGAGCAAATCGTTAATTAATTCAGCCAATTACTTAAAATTGTCTAAATCCTAATTAGTGATTTTCTGGGAGCAATCTCTAGCTTATTGCAATTAATTTTTATTTATCTTCGATTACACTAACGAGAATGAGTTGCTTTAGCAATAGAGAAAGTATAGAAAGTTAGTATCAACAAATCCCCTTATATAAGTTTTACATATAATACTTTGTTTACATCTGTAGATAGATGATAAATCTACAAACTTCATTTGAAGACAGTCAATTCTGGGAAAATCAATATTCCCTGACAAAGGGAAAATGACCAATGCCCCATTTTCAAGTTAAAACTCCACGAGCGATCGCCTGCAACCACCCGATGAAAATTAACTTGTCCTCATCCCTAATTCCTAGTCACCAATCCTTGTTTTCAAGGCAGAAAAGTAGTTTTAGCTAGGAATACAATCTCTGATTTTATGTCAAGCAAATAAGATGCTTTATAAGATTTTATTGTTGAGTATTCATAGCTAAATGAAAAAAACTATTAATTATCTTGTGTCTTGCATCGCTTCATAATATGATTCAAATAATTTCAACTTAAATGACAATTTTTTTCAGAGATCGTCATTGTATCTTCAGGTACAACCAAGTAGTGTGATTGAGTGTAAGCGGATAAATGAAGTTAGATAAATTGTTTCAAAGCCTGCTGCTGACAGGTATGGTTTTTGTTTGTCTCAGCGCTCCTGCTAAAGGCGAGGAAGTACAAGAAGATGTTCAAGGCGAATCTTTTACCCAAGTGATAGGGAAATCTACTTCACCGCAAACAGCATCTGGTAAAGCAAGTAAAAACATTTCCCAACTCAGCGAAATCGAATTTCCCGCAACTAGCGCTCAAATGCTAGTGCAGACACCAACACCAACCAACCCTCCAAATCCAGAACAAAGAAGTGGGGATCAAGTTGTACCAATTATGGGAGTTAAAGCCAATCCCACAAACAAAGGTGTGGAGTTGATTTTAGAGACGACTCGTGGGGAACAACTACAAGTTACAAATCGCAGTACGGGCAATAATTTTATTGCAGATATACCTGGCGCACAGTTGCGTTTAGCATCGGGAGAAGCTTTTACATTTCGTTCCGAAAAACCCCTTGCAGAAATTACTGAGATAACAGTTACAAATATCGATGCGAATACTGTCCGAGTGACGGTGTTGGGTGAGAAAAAGTTACCCACAGTTGAGTTATTTGATGATAATACAGGGCTGGTATTTGGTATAAATTCTGCGGCTATAGCAACTTCTCCACCGCAGCAACCCCAAACACCACAAGATCAACAAAAGCCAGCAAGCGAGACACCGCAGCAAGAACCAACAGCACAGCAGGATGAGCCGATCGAGTTGTTAGTGACGGGGGATCAAGATAGGTATAACGTACCAGAAACGTCAACTGCGACTAAAACCGACACACCATTGCGCGATATTCCCCAATCGATTCAGGTGGTGCCGCGACAGGTACTGGAAGATCGCAAGGTAAGAAGTTTAAAAGAGGCAGTGGAAACGGTCAGTGGCGTTGTTGATGGAGGAACCAACTTCGGTGCGCCTTCAGGAGGCAGAGTCATCAGAGGATTTGTGCAGACCGGAAATTTCCGCAATGGCTATCGAGATACAAATGATAACTTTTCGCTGACAGGCATTGGGACGATCGAACAAGTAGAAGTTCTCAAAGGCCCCGCCTCAGTTCTATTTGGAGCTGTAGAACCGGGTGGAATTGTCAACGTTACCACCAAACAACCTTTGAGTGAACCCTACTACAGTCTCGAATTTGAGGCAGGAAATTTTGGATATTATCAACCCAGCATCGATTTTTCAGGGCCATTAAATACTGATAAAACTGTACTCTATCGCTTTATTGCAAGCTATCAAAATTCGAGCGGATTTCAAGATTTCGTCCACACAGATATAACCACGATCGCACCCTCAATCACTCTCAAATTGGGGGATAGGACAGACCTGAATTTATACTATGAATACACTAACTATAATGGATATCCTAATCAGTCTGGCAGTTGGTTTTTTAGCGATGGTAGCTTCCTGCCTCGGAGTCTCTTTCTCGGCTATCCTGATTTAACCTTTATTGATGCCAAGACTCAAAAATTTGGCTACACCCTGAATCACAAGTTGAGTGACAACTGGCAGATTCGTAACAATTTTGCGGTGGCTACTACTAGAACTAGAGACGCATTTGCTGGAGGATTAGATATAGTAGACGATACTTTGCTAGTAGATATTAACGCTGAAAGACGTCGATACTCAATAGATAACTATTTTGGACAGATCGACTTGCTTGGAAAGTTTAAGACGGGATCGATTTCGCACCAACTCTTAATGGGTTTTGATTTCAATCGCAATGTTCAGATTTTTGAGTCTACGATTTCCGATTCTGCTCTTCCTAATCTAGATATCTTCAACCCAGATTACAACATTTCAAACCCCGTATATATTCCAAATTATAGTTTCGATTCATCTACCCAATCTTACGGTGCTTACCTTCAAGATCAAATCAGTATTTTAGACAACCTGAAGCTATTGGTTGGGGGGCGCTTAGATTGGGTTTCACAAAATCAGACAAATAGCGGAATTGATTCTCCCGAACAGAATGATAGTGCTTTCAGTCCCCGAGTTGGGTTGGTGTATCAGCCGAGTAAATCGGTTTCTCTCTACACCAGCTATAGTCAATCTTTTCTTCCTACCTCTGGATTCAATCCTGATGGTAGAGCGTTTAAGCCGACCAAAGGAACCCAATATGAAGCAGGCATTAAAACTGACTTTCTAGACGGAAAGCTTTCAACAACATTGGCAGCCTATCAAATCACCAAGACTAATGTTACAATACAGGATCAAAATAACCGTGATTTCCAGATTCAAGTGGGAGAGCAAAGGAGTCGAGGGATTGAGTTAGATATCACGGGTGAGATTCTACCAGGATGGAAGGTGATCGGTTCTTATGCCTATACAGATGCAGAAGTTACCGAGGATATTGACATTTCTGTAGGTAATAAATTGCTGGGTGTGCCAGAAAATCAAGCTAGCCTCTGGACAACCTATGAAATCCAGAAGGGCGATCTCAAAGGTTTGGGATTTGGTTTAGGGCTTTTTTATGTGGGTGAGCGGGCGGCACTTTCAGACAACTCGGTTGAACTACCCAATTACTGGCGTACCGATGCGGCGATTTTCTATCGTAGAGATCGCTTTAATGCTGCGATCAATATTCGTAATCTATTGGATACGGACTATTTTAGTTCTACTTACGGTTACACTTTAGGTCTGGAAAGAGGCGCACCCTTTACAATCATCGGCTCTATTCGTTGGGAGCTTTAACTCGCTGTTGTATTGGTAATCGGCTGAACAACGTGTTGCAAATATCCTATTGACACTAATTTTCAATGTTTTTACGTCGCTTCATCTATCTACTATTATTAGGAGTTTTGATGTTTGTACTTGTTTCGGCTTGTAGCAGAAATTTGAATTATAGTGCTACAAGCTTGAAACAGCCAACGCAAAACTGCCGAAAGGTACAACATTTGATGGGAAAGACTTGTATCCCTCTCCGTCCTCAACGAGTCATAACGATATGGTCAAGTTTTTTGGCTGATACACTAGCATTGGGGATTAAACCAATTGCAACGGGATATGATTCTAGTGAGCCTTTTCCAGAATATCTTCGAGACAGAGTAGATGGAGTTGATTTAATTGGAAGCGTAAATGAACCAAACCTCGAAAAGATTTTGCTCCTGAAACCCGACCTAATTTTGGCTGATCCTTACATTCTGAATGTTTATTATAAGCAGATATCAACGATTGCACCTACGGTCATAATAGGGCATCCCGATTTACTCACTCGTCGTTGGGAGCAAGATTTGGTAGACCTTGGCAAGGTCTTAAATAAAGAAGAAGCTGTCAATCAATTAATTAAGGAATATTGGCAGCGGATTGAAAAACTTAAACAAGCCTTGGGTAGCCGTCGTCACCAAATGCAGATTTCAGTTGCCTCGACAAAAGTATTATCTGGAATTTGGTCTTATGGCGAAAAAAGTCCTGTTGGTAGAATTCTTAATGATATTGGGCTAGAACGCCCATCCTCACAAAGGGGGAATTTTTTCTATATAGAAAATATTTCTGAAGAGCGTCTGTCTGATATTGACGGTGATGTTCTCTTCTTCTTATCTTGGGGAAGCAAGAGTGCTAAAGAGAGTTTAGAAAAGCTCCAACAAAAACCTTTGTGGCGACAACTTAAAGCGGTTCAACGAAATCAAGTTTATTTCGTTGACGGATTGCGCTGGCATGAAGGCGATATTTTTGCAATCAATACAATAATTGATGACTTATTTAGATACCTGATCGACCGTCCCAGGTTTTAGCACCTCACCAAATCGCATTGCTCCCTTTGTAGTCTTAGTTAAGAGCTTAAAGGATTAGAACTAAAGTACCCATAACTACTAAACTGCTTCCTAATATCATTTTAAAGTTTAATGGTTCTCCTAGAAAAATAACCGAAAACAATAAAACTAATACCAAGCTTGATTTATCAATTGGTGCAACAAGGGAAGCTTTTCCTGTTTGTAAAGCTTGGAAGTAAAAAATCCATGATAATCCTGTAGATACTCCAGATAATAATAAAAAAATCATCGTTCTTTGGGGAATAGCTAAGATATTAACTACATTTCCTTGAAAAAATACAATTCCCCAAGCAACTACTAAGATGACAACAGTTCGGATTGCTGTTGCTAAATTAGAGTTTACATTTTCTACCCCAATTTTGGCAAAGATAGTTGTTAATGCTGCAAAGCCAGCCGAAAGTAATGCATATATCCACCACGTTATAGTGTTGTTCTCCATCTTGCCTCCTAGTTCACTAGTCAAAATTAGCGGTATTATTTAGGCTCATGTTAGATTAAATTACTCGCTGCAAACTGCGATCGCTTGTCAAAAGAAAGTGCCGTCATACGATTTCTGGTGCTTAGGCGTAGCCTGTCGCAGACATCTTCTGAAACTTAGAAGTTTTTGGGCGTAGGCGTAGCCCGTCGCAGACATCGCCAGCGCTAGAAGCAGACTATTGACCTCAGAATATTTTGCGTTCTTCTAGATGAGCAAGAATATCTGAGCGATCGCGCCACACAGGACGTAACTTTGTGTTAGCGAACATCTATAACTGGTCGCTAATGTGGTGCGATCCAGCTTGACTTGCATTACCATAGCTGGTAAGTACCATTGCCCGTACAGGGTTGGAAAATTCAATCGCAGCCACATAGAAATCACCTGCAACGCCTTGGAACTGACCGTTTGCTTCAGGAGCAAAATCGAGTGTACGAAAAATTCCCAGGCTGCCATCTCCACCATGTTCATAAACCCACTATCTATAGATGTAACGCTTGGGGATTGAGGACTCGGTATTGGGGAAAGACTTGTTGCAAGCTATCACTCAAATCCCCTTGTCCTCTTGTCTCTCCTGCTCCCTACTCCCCACTCCCTACTTTCAAGTCAGATTTAATACCAATTTGAAAAATGATTGTGACGGATGGAAAACTGAAACACTTATCCAATGGATGTTTCACAATCCAAAATCTAAAATCTAAAATCCAAAATGGTATAAGTTGATCTAACAATACCACTTTGTTGAGAAAGTATATCAAAGTTAGAAGGGTATCCTTTATTCCTTTTAAAAATGGGGGAAAGGCTACAAGATCGTGTAATCTATATATTTATCAAGAAAGATTATCAACTCTAATGATTAAAAAGCTCTTAAATATTGAGAGCGTTAATTAAAGTGATGGCAAGATCATGATAGAAGTCACTAGATTGTCACCTAGAGGATTGAAAAAGCCACAAATGTCAGCCTTATTTGGTCTGGTATTGGGACTGTGTATGCTGTTAATTTGTTTGGTGTACAGTGTGACGCTAGGTGCAGTAGAAATACCTCTAGGCAAGATTTTGACATCTTTTATAGCCTTTGATGGTTCCTACGATCACCTAGTCATTCAAACCGTGAGATTACCGCGATCGCTAATTGCGATCCTTGTCGGTTCAGCCCTTGCTGTATCGGGAGCATTGATGCAGGGTTTGACGCGAAACCCCCTAGCAGATCCAGGTATTTTAGGTATTGAGTCAGGAGCCGCCCTTTTTGTCGTTGTCGCAATTTTTATTTTTGGCAGTTCATCCCTAAGTCTTTACGCTCTTGTGGCTTTTCTGGGTGCGGGAGTCACAGCAGTGTTAGTTTACATCCTTGGTTCTCTGGGACGGGGAGGAGCCACTCCACTGAATTTAACGGTAGCTGGCGCGGCGTTAACTGCTCTGATTTCTTCTTTCACCACCGGTATCCTGATTGTTAGTCAACAAACACTCGAAGAAGTTAGATTTTGGTTAGCTGGTTCATTATCTGGTCGAGATTTTAATTTATTCTTACAATTATTGCCTTTTGTCGGTATGGGATTAGTAATAGCTTTTGCCCTTGGCAGACAAATTACCACTATGAGTTTAGGTGAAGATGTCGCCAAAGGCTTGGGTCAACAGACAGCTTGGATCAAAATAATTACCGCTATCAGTGTAGTTTTACTGGCAGGGAGTTCCGTTGCTCTTGCAGGGCCAATCGGCTTCATTGGTTTAGTAGTTCCCCATATAGTGAGATTTTACATTAAAGCCGACTATCGTTGGATATTACCTTATTGTGCAGTTTTGGGGGCAATTTTACTCTTGGTCGCAGATATTGCCGCCCGTATATTGCTCAAACCACAGGAATTACCTGTAGGTGTAATGACAGCAATCGTTGGCGCTCCTTTTTTTGTATATTTGGCTAAGTCAAAGGTGAAGAAATGAAGGTTGATTGGCTAGTCATTCGTTATCAAGGGATATCTTTCCGCATCGACCGACGTGTACCAGTCATACTGTTATGTTTGGCAGTAGCGATTCTAATGGCGATGGTGATGAATATAGGACGGGGTGAATATCCAATCTCGCCTTTTGATATCGTGAAAACTATATTGGGTTTAGATACGGGAAACCCAGACCATCCATTCGTGATTCAAAATCTGCGTCTACCCCGCACTCTTGTAGCTTTTATGGTAGGAATGGCGCTGGCAATTTCTGGCACTATTTTCCAAGGGTTGACACGCAATCCATTGGCTGACCCCGGTATTATCGGTATCAATGCTGGGGCGAGTCTGGCGGCAGTTATAGTAATTGTACTGTTTCCATCAACACCCATTTATACCTTGCCTCTATCAGCTTTTGCTGGTGCTTTGCTGATGGCGATTTTAATTTACTCGCTGGCTTGGAATAACGGTAGTTCCCCGATTCTATTAATTTTAATGGGTGTTGGCTTGTCTGCGATCGCCAGTGCCATAACCAGCTTGATGATTACCTTTGGGGAAATTTATGACGTTAGTAATGCTTTGGTTTGGTTAGCTGGGAGCGTCTACGGCCGGACTTGGGAGCAAGTCTTTTCCTTGTTACCTTGGTTAATTGTTTTTGTCCCAATGGCTTTGACATTAGCAAGGCATTTGAACGCTTTAAATTTAGGAGATGATATCGCCAAAAGTTTAGGTAGTCAAGTGGAATGGCA
This sequence comes from Nostoc sp. JL23, assembly GCF_017115065.1. Classification (NCBI taxonomy): domain Bacteria; kingdom Bacillati; phylum Cyanobacteriota; class Cyanophyceae; order Nostocales; family Nostocaceae; genus Nostoc; species Nostoc sp. JL23. The sequence continues at coordinate 83,898 of NZ_JABXKN010000048.1, read as the reverse complement.
ACGTGCTTTACTCATACTGGTGGGTGTAGCCTTAGCAGGTGCAGGAGTAGCCACAGCTGGAAATATTGGTTTTGTTGGTTTAATCGCACCCCATTTAGGACGACAGTTGGTAGGTGCAACCCATGAAAGCTTGATTCCTATTTCCGCACTCTTGGGGGGAGTGATTGTTGTAATGGCAGACTTGCTAGGAAGAACGCTGTTTGCACCTATCGAACTTCCTTGTGGGGTAGTAACTGCTGCTGTTGGCGCTCCTTATTTTCTTTATTTATTAATTCGTAACCGCAAAAAATAAGGGACTGGGGATTGGTAATTTGGTAAAAACAATATTTTATCAACCCAAAAATCAGGTTTTCATAAATCCAAAATCTAAAATGGTTTCACTTATGAAAGGACTCTCAACCAAAAGTCTGTCTTTAGCTTACGATGGTGCGCTGATTATCCGTGACCTAAATTTGGCAATCCCCGTGAAGAAAAATTAACTAGCCTAAAATCCTCCTGCTCCTGCTTTATTCCAACTACAAATATTTACGCCGACCTACTTAACTACAAACAATAAACAGTCGTGGCAATCACATCCAAATCTTCTCCAGTATCTCAAAATCAGAGAAATTCAGCCCATCCTTTACAACGTTTGCTCAACTATGGTAGCCAATATCACCAACAAATTTTGCAGGCAACATCATTTTCTATCATCAATACAATTTTAGATTTAGCTCCACCCTGGTTAATTGGTATTGCGGTAGATATTCTCGTAGAACAGCAAAATTCTGTATTTGCCAAATTCGGTATAAAAGATATATTTTGGCAATTTTTACTACTTTCATTGATCACTATTATTGTCTGGATACTAGAATCGATTTCTGAGTACGCATATAATAGACTTTGGCGTAATTTAGCCCAAAATATCCAGCATAATTTACGCTTAAATGCCTACAATCATGTACAAGAATTAGATTCAGCTTACTTTGAAGAAAGCAGTACTGGCGGCTTGATGTCAATTTTGAATGATGATATCAACGAGCTAGAAGATTTTTTAAATTATGGAGCCAATGAGATTATCAGTATTATCACTTCACTGATCATTTTAACTAGTGGTGCATTCTTTATTTTACCCCCCTCCATCACCTTTGCCGCAATGTTACCAATGCCATTTATTGTTTGGGGTTCCTTTATTTATCAAAAGCGTCTGGAAGCTCGTTACGCTGAGGTACGGGAAAGGGTAGGCTTTCTCAACTCACGACTAGCAAATAATATTAGTGGTATTACCACAATTAAAAGTTTCACTGCTGAAGCTTATGAAAGCGCTAGATTGGCAGGAGATAGCGAAGCATATAGAAAAAGTAACACGAAAGCAATTAAACTTTCTGCTGCATTTGTGCCCTTAATTAGAATGTTAGTTTTAGCAGGGTTCACAGCTTTATTGTTTTGGGGAGGTATGGCAACATACGCTGGAAAAATATCTATTGGTAGTTACAGTGTTTTACTCGTTTTATTACAGAGATTATTGTGGCCTTTAGTAACATTAGGAGAAATATTTGACAAATATCAAAGGTCAATGGCTTCTACCAATCGGGTAATGAATTTATTAGATACTCCCATCAACATTGCTACGGGAGACAAATTTTTACCTATTGAGAAAGTTCGTGGTGAAATTGATTTTAAAGAAGTTACTTTTGCTTATCAAGATAGAGAGCCAGTAATTAAAAAACTATCCTTACATATCCCCGCAGGTAAAACGATCGCGATTGTTGGTTCTACAGGTTCTGGTAAAAGCACTTTGGTAAAATTATTATTGCGATTATATGATATTTCTTCTGGGACAATTACTATTGATAATATTAATATCCAAAAATTAAATCTAGGTGATTTGCGTCGCAGTATCGGCTTGGTCAGCCAAGACGTATTCTTATTTCATGGTACTATTGCTGAAAATATCGCCTATGGTACTTTTAATGCTACCGATGAACAAATAATCGAAGCTGCGAAAATTGCTGAAGCTGATAATTTTATTCTGCGGCTACCCCAAGGTTATGAGACAATAGTCGGAGAACGGGGTCAAAAATTATCTGGTGGACAACGCCAAAGAATTGCGATCGCTAGAGCTGTTTTAAAGAATCCACCAATTTTGATATTAGATGAAGCCACTTCAGCGGTAGATAATGAAACTGAAGCTGCTATTCAGCGTTCTTTGGAACGTATTACTGTTAATCGAACAACGATAGCCATAGCCCATCGTCTTTCCACTATCCGCAATGCTGATTGTATTTATGTGATGGAATATGGGAAATTAGTTGAGTCGGGAACACATGAAAAATTGTTGGGGAAGAATGGGATTTATGCTAGTTTATGGAACGTGCAGTCGGGGTTAAAATAAAAAGTACAGCGTCTCTGAAAAAGAAGATGTGCGATCGCACTCATTAGACATCTCCAGAAAAGAAAAAAGACCCCTCTCCAAACCTCTCCCCGAAAGGTCAAGAGGCTTTAAAACCCCCCTTCCCTGGTAGGGAAGGGGGGAAGGGGGGTTAGGTCTGGATGCAAATTTGTGGTATTTAAATCTTTTTCGGAGATATCTATTAGATTTGCAATAGCAGAGATGGCATTGTTTGTGGCGAACGGAACAGAAAACCCGGATAAGAAAATAAAACAACCTTCCTTACAATAGAAGAATTAAAAACGAGAAATCCTCGAAATAAACCTGACATCAGACATGATAGTGTCGATAAAAAAAGCTTCAGCTAAACTCTGTACAATAAATTATTAGTCCTTGCTGCATCTCCTTCACCATACCAATAAATGTCAGATCAACCTGCACCAGAAATTGAACTGCTCCGTGCGGCTTACGCAGCCTTCAACGCGCGAGACATTGACGCTGCCCTTGCCCTCATGACTCCAGACGTGGCTTGGCCGAAAGCGTTCAAAGGCGGTTTTGTCCGTGGGTCTGAAGAAGTTCGCGCTTACTGGACGGAACAATGGAGCGAGATCAATCCGCACGTCGAGCCGGTTTCCTTTTACTCGGAGGAGGGCGGACGCATTTTGGTCGATGTGCATCAAGTCGTGCGTGACTTGGATGGAGCAGTTCTTGCCAATGAACACGTGGGTCATCGATTCACCCTTGAACACGGCTTGATTCAAGCTATGGAAGTCTGTCCACTTCCATCGTCCACCCCAAAGGACTAACCACGTAATATTTTTGATTTTATTTTCTTATCCCGGTTTTCTGTTCCATTGCTACTCGCACCCCAAGTCCACAAGCATTTAAATATCGTGTTGAAGTACCCAAATATCGTGTTGAGGTACCCAAATATCGTGTTGAGGTACCCAAATATCGTGTTGAAGTACCTAAATATCGTGTTGAAGTACTTGCATTGCTTTTATAAAAAGTGAAACCAAATTGACGCTGATTAAAATTATTCACACGTTGATACAGGTATTCTTCAACTTTGTGATTTTCTATATGCTTTATGCCGCGTAGGCGTAGCCCGTCGTAGACATCGCAATCTTGTAATTGGGACGATAGCAAATACTATACAGCATAGGTTTTTCCTGCATAGCTATCGCACTGAAGGTTTTGAGTCTGTCAAATTTTAGCTAAAATGTTCTAGTGCCGTAATTTATTAGCGATCGCTCAAGTTCCTCAACGCAACCCATAATATGGCAAAAGATTTGTATCACGAGCAAGTTAAACGCGCTCTTGAAAAAGACGGATGGCAAATAACTCACGATCCATACGAATTGCGTATAGGTGGAGTTGAAATGTATATAGACATTGGGGCGGAACAGATTATTGGTGCCCAAAGGGGAAATGATAAAATTGCGGTTGAGGTGAAAAGTTTTATTAGTCCCTCAAGGATTTCTGATTTTCATTTAGCGCATGGACAGTTTTTAGATTATCGCTATGCTTTAGAAGATAAAGATCCAGAGCGAATTTTATATTTAGCAGTACCTCGTTTTGTTTATCAAACCTTTTTTAACTTAGCTTTTATTAATAGTGTGGTACAACGCAGTCAAATTAAACTTTTAGTTTATGACTTAGAAAAGGAGACGATTGAGCAATGGATAAAGTAGCTCTCTACAGGCAATATATTCAACAACTAATCCAAGCAAAAGCTGATCGCTCGATGAAATCCGCAAAAGATGTTGAGGCTCAACCTATTTTTGATACGGAGCGAGATCACTATCAATTAGTGTATGTGGGTTGGACGCAGAATGATATCAGGGATTATGGATGTTTGCTACATTTGGATATTAAAAATGGCAAGATTTGGATTCAATATGATGGTACGGAAGATGGGATTGCCTATGAGTTATTAAAATTGGGTGTACCATATCAAGATATAGTTTTGGGTTTTCAACCTGCTAGGGTGCGCTCTGATACGGAGTTTGCTATAGGTTAGGTTTAAATATTGATTGATGAATAGCGATCGCTAGTTCAATTTTAATCAAATCAAAAGCGGGTATCATTTCAACTTATGCGATCGCGCTCAGATGACGGGAAGTTTATCGTCTAATATTATAACGAATCAGTGAATCAGTCTCAAAATCAATTACACAGGTTTACGTAGGCGTAGCCCGTCGCAGACATCGCGCCTTGAGATGTAGCTATCGCCAAAATCAAAAAATATCCTCATAGATATCTGTCATCGTTAGCGATAAAAAATTCTATTTTTAACGTGAGTTCGACAAGTCTTATTTGACCTCTCCCCCAACCCCTCTCCGACACGCAGAGGGGAGCAAAAAGCTGAATCTTTCGTTGCTCCTCCCTTTCCGTTTCGGAGAGGGAGGAGCAACGAACTCACGTCTATTTTTACCACAATGAATTGTTGAAACACGACTGAACAAATTAACTAAGTGTTATTTGTTCAGTCGGGGGAGTTTCAAATTGGCTGTTTGCGCCAACTGCGTTTTTTCAGCTTTGTTTGCCAAGACTCCATGTAGGTGTAGAAAACAGGTGTTAAATAAAGTGTGAGAAACTGTGAGAATACTAACCCCCCAACTACTGCTAAACCAAGGGGACGGCGTGTATCTGCTCCGGCTCCCAAACCGAGGGCGATGGGAAGCGTACCCATAAGTGCTGCCATTGTGGTCATCATAATTGGACGGAACCTCACTAAGCAAGCTTCATAGATAGCTTCATAGGGCGTTTTACCGTTTTGACGGGCAATAATCGCAAAGTCAACCATCATGATCCCGTTTTTCTTCACGATGCCAACTAGCAGGATAATGCCCACGAAGGCGTAAATATTCAAGTCAACTTGAAACAGCAACAGGGTCAGTATTGCCCCAAATCCAGCGGAGGGTAAGCTAGAAAGGATTGTCAGTGGGTGAATGAAGTTCTCGTAGAGAATCCCCAGCACGATATAAATCACCAAGATGGCAACTAGCAGTAGCAATCCTAAACCCTGAATTGAAGATTGAAATGCTTGCGCTGAACCTTGGAAACCTGTACTAATAGTAGGTGGCAGGGTTTGACGGGCGAGTTCCTCAATTTTGCCAGTGACGTTACCGAGTGATACTCCTGGTTTGAGGTTAAAAGAGAAGGTGACAGATGCTAGTTGCCCTTTGTGGTTAATAGTCAGCGGCCCCACATCTTTGCTCAAGGTAGCTACAGCGTTAAGAGGTACAAGTTGTCCACTAGGGGCGCGAACTGAGAGTAAATCTAAAGCATTGGCATTTTGCTGATATTTTGGTTCCACGCCCATAATTACTTGATACTGGCTATCGGGGGCGTAGATGGTAGAAACTTGGCGAGTGCCATAAGCATTACTCAGAGCAGTTTCGATTTGATTGGCGGTCAAACCTAGAGCCGAAGCTTGGTCGCGGTTGATGTCTACTTTTATTTGGGGATTCTTGATTTGCAAATCACTGTTAACATCTTGTAAATCTGATAGCGATCGCAATTTCTCTTCTAAAGCTGGAGCATACTGGTAAAGTTCTTGAATATTGGGAGTTTGCAGAGTAAATTGATACTGTGCTTTTGTCTGTTGTCCACCGACATTAATAGCTGGGGGATTTTGCAAGAAAACCTTGATTCCAGGCACAACTGACAACTTCGGTCGGAGTTCCTGCACAACTTCATCAGCACTGAGATGGCGCTCATGGCGAGGCTTGAGTTCGATTAAAATTCGTCCTGCGTTGGCGGAAGCATTTGGCCCACCAGCCCCGACACTAGAGTTGATGGAATCGACATTCGGATCGCGGTAAGCGATCGCAGCTACAGCCTGTTGATGTTTTACCATCTCATCAAAGGATATATCCTCTGATGCCTGAGTAGTTGCCGTAATTTGTCCAACATCTGCGTTGGGAACAAACCCTTTAGGCACAATGATAAATAGATACACTGTCGCTACAAGAATCGCTCCCGAAATCACCATCGTCGTGCGGTGATACTTGAGTGATTTCTTCAAACTCCAATCGTATCCGCCCAATATCACATTAAAAATGTTTTCTGAAAAGTTATAAAGACGACGGTTGAAATTTTTGATTCGGGACTGGAGACTAGGGGCTGGGGAAGATGGAGCCTCCTCTGGCAATAAGGGATTGGGATCTGGAGACTGAGAATTAAGAATTTCTTCCATGCTCATCTGCTCCCCTGCCCCCTCACTCTCTTCCTCATGATGAGGTGGACTCAAGAATCTGGAACACAGCATTGGCGTTAAGCTGAGGGAAATTACGCCAGATACCAAGATTGCAACGCTGATAGTAACAGCAAACTCGCGGAATAATCGCCCCAGAATACCTTCCATGAACAGTATCGGGATAAATACTGCTACTAAAGAAATGGTCATAGATAAAATTGTGAAACCAATTTCTTTAGAACCATTTAGGGCTGCTTCCATCCGGCTTTCACCCATTTCCATGTGGCGGACAATGTTCTCCAGCATAACTACGGCATCATCAACCACGAAACCTACTGATAGGGTTAACGCCATCAGCGACAGGTTATCGAGGGAGAAGCCGAGCAACACCATGACTCCAAAAGTCGCTACTATCGAAAGCGGCACTGCCAAACTGGGAATGACTGTTGCAGAGATATTGCGGAGAAACAGAAAGATTACCAGCACCACCAGAGCGATGGTGAGCAACAGCGTGAATTGTACATCATCCACCGACTCCCGAATTGACTGAGAGCGATCGTAGAGAATATCCATGTTCACAGCCGCCGGAATCTGTGTCCGAAAGGTGGGTAACAGTTTCTTGATTGCATCTACTACTTGAACAGTATTAGTTCCCGGTTGGCGCTGAATTGCCAAAACGATCGCTCGCACACCAGAATTTTGAATTTTAGATGGGGACTTCTCCCCTGCTCCCCTGCTCCCCTGCTCCCCTGCTCCCCTGCTCCCCTGCTCCCCTGCTCCCTTACTCTCCTTCTTGACAGGAAAATACCAACTGGCAATCTTATCATTTTCCACGCTGTCCAGAACTTGACCTAGTTCACCTAACTGCACTGGTGCGCCGTTTTGATAAGCCACATTCAGGGAACGATAGCTGGCAGCATCATTAAGTTGACCGTTTGCTTGGATGGTAGAATTCTGCTGTTGACCGTAAAGTGTCCCAGTAGGTAGATTGACATTTCCATTAGCGATCGCATCAGCTACTTCATCAATTCCTATTCCCTTTACACTCAGCGATTCGGGGTCAAGCTGAATTCGTACCGCGTACTTTTGAGAACCAAAAACCTGCACTTGCGCCACCCCATCTACCATTGATAGACGTTGTGCCAGCAATGTCTCAGCATACTTGTCTACAGTTGACAAGGGCAGAATAGAAGAATTCAGGGAGATATAAAGAACTGGTTGATCCGCCGGATTTACCTTTCGGTAAGATGGCGGATTAGGCATATTAGTCGGTAACTGCTTCGCTCCCTTAGAAATAGCAGACTGCACATCCTGGGCTGCGCCGTCGATGTCCCGATTGAGGTCAAATTGCAGCGTCAGCTGTGTAGTACCCAAAGAACTGGTAGAGTTCATCGAACTCAATCCCGCTATGCTAGAAAACTGCTGTTCTAAGGGAGTTGCGACTGAGGCAGCCATTGTTTCAGGGCTAGCTCCGGGCAGGTTCGCTGTTACCTGAAGTGTTGGATAATCTACATTGGGTAAGTCGCTAACGGGTAGCTGTTGGTAAGCGATCAGCCCAAATATCAAAATGCCAACCATAACTAGAGTCGTCATGATTGGACGCCGGATAAATAGCTCGGAAATGTTCATCTTAGTAGTTGGTCATTTGTCATTTGTCATCTTTTCCATCACCTCTGCCCCTCTGCGCCTCTGCTCCCCTGCTCCCCTGCCCCTCTACTTCCTACTTCCGGTTTCACTTGGACTGTTGCAGCAGGCACTAGGTTGAATTGTCCATCAGTAACTACTTGCTCACCTGGTTTCACCCCTTGCTTAATTACCGTTTCATTCCCAACGGTATCGCCGACGGTAATTAAACGCATTTCTGCTGTTTTGTCAGGTTTAACTACATACACAAACTGCCCCTGTTGTCCACTCTGTACCGCCTGAGAAGGCACAGTAATGGCATTTGGTTCTTCGCTGAGTTTGAGTACTACATTGACAAACTGCCCCGGAAATAGCCGCTCATCAGCATTGGCAAAAGTACCCTTAAGTTGAATTGTGCCTGTTTGGGTATTGACTCCACTATCAACAAAAGTTAGTTCGCCCCGTACCGGATGCCCTGCATCTTTAGGAGGTAAAGCATCGACTTCTAACTTGCCGTTATTGGCACTGTATTTTTTGATATCTGGCAGCAATCGCTGGGGAATAGAAAAGTTGACGTAAATCGGGCGAATTTGGCTGATTGTAATTAGCGGATCGGTAGCATTCGCCTGTACCAAGTTGCCTTGATTTAGCTTCAGGCTACCTGTGCGTCCGGCAATTGGTGAGTAGATGGAACTATAAGAAAGCTGAACTTTGGCATTGTCGATCGCAGCTTCATCTGATGCCACTACTGCCTGGGCATTTTGGACATCTGCTTGGGCTGCCGCCACTGCTGCTTGAGCATTTGCCACACCACCTCGATCTGCGTTCACCGTCGCTTGTTGAGCATCAGCACTGGTTTGATACTGTTCGGCCTGTTCTTTACTGATTGCCCCTTGCTTAAGCAAACTACTATAACGTTGCGCTTGTGCATCTGCATTTGTTGCCTGGGCTTTATCCTTGACTACATTCGCTTTTGCCTGGTTTACTTGAGCGATCGCTTTGAGGACATTTGCCTGTGCCTGTTTCACTTGGGCTAAATCTTTCGCTTTGGCAGCATTAGCTTGCATCAGCGCAGCTTGTAAAGGACGAGAATCAATTTTAAATAACAAGTCTCCTTTTTTAACGTTCTGTCCTTGCTGAAAATAGACACCAGTAAGCTGACCGCCCACCTGAGACTTGACAGATACTATAGAATATGCTTCCACCGTTCCCGTCGCTGATAGCTGTATTGGAATCGTTTTTTGAGTCGCAGTAGCAACCACCACTGGCACAGCTCGTTTTTTTCCTGCTTCTTTGCCACTTGATTGGGCTTCGGAAGCATTACAGGCACTACACAAGTAGGCTAGACTTAATATAAGTAGCGAGAACCGCCCTCTTTGAATCATGCTCTGAAAACGAGGAACAGTTTCAGCAGCCAAAGACGAAGGCTTTATCGTCTGAACAGGAGCTAAACAGCGCATATCAACAATCTGGGGGAAAGGGGAAGCACAGACACATACTAGCTTGTCTTTAGACATCGCATCTTCCGCAAAATGGTTGGTTGCGATTGATTCTAATTAGATAAGCGCAATATTAGTTAAACTAAACATTAGTGTACTAATAATTTATTTTTTAGCCTACCCCTTTTGGAGAGAAATTGTTTTAAGCCGTTGTGCCTTTATTGATTTTTGATCTTATAGACTTCTTGGCATTGTGGGGAAAAGGGTAAAGGTATGGAATTTTCCCAAACCCAGTAACCTTTAACATGCACCCCAGCCCCCTCAACTCCCCCTCTTCTCTTGCCGTTCTTTGAGTTTCAGCATAATTTCAGCGTGCATCTCGCGGGTAATTGGGTAAAAATACGTTAAAACTAAGCCAAAAATCAAACAAACTGTCGGTATGGGGCCAACGGCAACGCGAATAGCAAACAGTGCTGATTCCGGTTGGATGGGTAGTGGACTTCCGGCTACAGATTCTTTGAAACCCGATACTTGCAAAGAATTTCCCACCAAAAATAGCCCCAAAGCTAAACCAAATTTTTGCAGCAAAACCATGAAGCCATAAAAAATGCCTTCTCTGCGTTGTCCGGTTTGCAGTTCATCTAATTCAATCACATCTGGAATCATTGACCAGGGAATTAGATAAGCTGTGGATACACCAATACCTGCCATCACAGCCATCACATACATCAAAACTATTTGACCAGGCTGTAAGAAAAATAGTCCGGCGGCGGCTATAATCCACAAACTCATTCCCAGAAAATAAACAACTTTTTTGCCGATTTTTTTACTCAACGCTCCCCAGACAAATAGCATCAACAAAGCAGTTCCTTGGACTGCAATCATGACTGTGGGGACATCTGATTCTTTGAGTCCCATACAATTGACTACAAAATAGGGAATAATGCTGGCTGTTACCTGCACACCTAGCCAAGAACAAAGATATATACCAATAACAAATAAAAAAGGTCGGTTGCTAAAGACAATTTTTAGCTGTTCAAAGAAAGGGAGAGATGCAGGTTCCTCGGTTTGGCTGCGTTTAGCCTCAAAAGCTAAGATGCGATCGCGGACTCCAAAAACGCACCAATATAATCCTAAAATTGAAATTACAGTAGAAACTGCTGCTAAAACAAGATATTGTTGTTTGCGATCGGCAATCAGCGAAAAAACAATTTGCGTTAAAATCAACGATAAAATACTGCCACCAATAGAAAATGTAAAGCGATAGCTGTTAAGGCTGGTGCGTTCGTCATAATCTTGAGTTAATTCTGGAGTCATCGCCGTATAAGGCAAATTCACAACCGTGTAAAACGCCTGAGATATCACCCCAATGACTACGTAATACCAAAATAATGGCCAAATATTCTCACTCTGATTTGCACTAAATTGCGGTACAATCCACTGCAAGAAAAAGAAAATTCCAAAGGGGATTGCCCCATAAAACATCCAAGGAAGACGACGCCCCCAACGACGAGATTTCGTTTTATCAGTCAGAAAGCCGACAAACGGATCGTTTATGCCATCCCAGATTTTGCCAATCATCAAAATACTGCCCGCTAGACCCGCAGGGATACCAGCAACATTCGTGAAGAAAACCAGCAGAAAAAAGACGGAGATATTTGCGGTGATTGCTGGCCCTAAATCTCCTGCACCGTAAGCCAGCTTTGTTTTTAAGTCGAGTTTTTCACTGAGAATATCTCGTTTGGCACCGCCATCAGCAGCAGAATCATTCATAAAACTTTGCACTCATACTAAAATAAAAAATCTGCGACGCCCAATAGCCCGTCGTAGACATCGCCTTCAATACAGTCATCTACCACTCCCGTTAGACTTATGCCAGACCTTTATGTTTCTTGGTCAGATTATCACCAAAAAATTGAACAACTGGCTATTCAGATTTATCAATCAGGTTGGGAATTCAACCAGATTATCTGTCTTGCCAGAGGAGGATTAAGAGTTGGAGATATTCTCTCCCGGATATACCAGCAACCACTGGCAATTTTAGCAACCTCATCTTACAGTGGTCCTGGCAAGCAAGAAAGAAATAATCTAATTTTCTCCCGCCACTTGACAATGACTGCCGAAAAGTTAGGTTCGCGCATTCTCCTAGTGGATGATTTGGTAGACTCTGGGGTAACACTCCAACAGACTATACCTTGGCTCAAGCAAAATATTGATTTTCCCATTGAGGAAATTCGCACCGCCGTTCTTTGGTATAAAGCTTGTTCAGTTATAGCACCCGATTATTATGTTGATTATCTGCCTGACAACCCGTGGATTCACCAACCCTTTGAACACTACGAGCAGATAAACCCCGCAGAACTTGCGGCTAAAGCAAGTCAACTGTGTTAAAAAAGACATAGACTCATATTCACCAGCTTCTAGCTGCTCTTTACTTCTGCTCAAGTACACATTGAAACCTCTAAACAGTCTATATTCTGTTTTAGGAGCATTGTTAGTCTTTGATATGTACTCTTGTTCTTCAGGCGTGAATAGATAACGTCTTGAATGCCAGGTATTGAGGAAAGGGATAGCTTTCTGCTCATAGTCATGGAACGGAGCTTTCTGATCTAAATTTTTTGTGATTTCTATCTATGGAAGAAACAGTCCACGACAACTTTTTCAAGAACTTTACTGTAGTTACAGCAACTATATCTGCCGCAGACTATCTTCCTGAAACATCAGGTATTTATGCCTTGTATCATGCATTTGATTTTTTAGAAAATAAATTATCTGATCATATAGATACTCGTATGAAAAATACGGTATTTAAAACAAAGTTTTCTGAGAAAGATAATAGAAGTAAGTTCATTGTCGATACTTGTGGAGAGTCAATTGGTTTGTCTCCAAAAATGGATCAATTTATTAAAGCTGTTTCTCAGCCTAAAGAGCGAAGAATATTAAAAAATCTTCTAATCTCATGTAGCATTCTCCAACGCCCAGATTACATTGGCACTGCAAGCAACTTAAGAGATAGATTCATTCAGCATTTGGAGCGAGATGATGGATTTTTCTCAAAGTACGCAAACTTAAGACCCAATGATGAATTTTTGTTCGTATTTTTACCTTGCCCAAAAAACATTTCTAGAGAGTTGGAAAGCCTGTTAATTCAGCTATGTCAGCCTAAATTTAATACACAGAGGAGTTAAAAATGGAATTAGATAACCAGTCTCCAGAGACTATTGAATATAAGGCAATTAGTGGTGAGTTTGGTGAGGTAAGGTACTTCATAACAACTCTTGAGCAAAGTGATGCAGTTGAAAATATTAGATTTGCTGATGAAATTCAAGGCAGTTGGAGCTTCTCTGAACGAGTTCAAAGAAAACTAGATGAAAACAGAGCGAATACAGAAATATTTTCTTACCTAGCACAGGGTGGAATTCGCTTTTTTAATTCAATTGTAGTTGTACTTTTACCCAACTCAAATGACCAAAGAGAGTTTTGGGACTTCTCTACAGTTAGTAGTCAGGGGAAAACTGTCGAAAAATGGGTCAATTTAAAGCTATATAAAAATGTAGCTAGAATTGTAATTGATGGTCAACATAGACTTCTTTCATTAAGAAGATATTGGAACGCCCATACTGGAAAAGAGCCTTTAAACTCTCAACAAATAAAAGAAAATTTTAGTTGTTCAGAAACTTTTGACATACCAGTTGTTTATCTAGTGTTTGGCAATCTAGGCAGAGTTGGCCATTCAGACTTAAGCGAAACTGTAAGAGATGAGATCATTAAAGCAACTCGTAATATCTTTACAGTGATAAACAAGACTGCAAAATCAATTGATAAACAAACTCAGCTATTGCTTGATGATAGTAAAATATCAGCATTAATTCCTAGAAAGCTTTTAGAGGAAGGAGTGCTTGAAGATAGATTCGTTAAATGGTCTTCCACAGCAAGAAGCCTAAACCAATCAGAACCTTACTTAACGACTCTAGATTTGGTTAGTCAATGTACTATTGAACTATTAAAAGATTATCCTAAGCAAGCTTTAAAGAAATCATTTAATTCACCAACTGAGCGTAATATTGCTTTGGAGACTTATTATGAGTCTCATCCTAAACTTCCAGAAATAGGTACAAAAGAATTGCTTAAGTGGTTTTTCACTGAACTTCAGCCATTCAAAGATTGGGTATCACAGATTAGTCACGTAGGTATAGATATTCCTATTCAACCAGAGCAATCTCGATTAAACGCAAGTCAAAAAGCAAGTATAAAAAAATTACGAGATTCCAGCATTCTTTATACTCTTTTAGGACAAAAAATTCTTTTTTTTGCTGTTTCAAGGTTCTTACTTAAGATAAGAATAGAGTATCGTATTCCAGCAATTCTTAATGCGATATCGCTTAGTATTACTAAAATGGATAAAGATGGTTTTTTCAGTCGAGATCAATCTCATTGGTCTAATGTTCTAGTACGCCCAAATCAAAACCTAACCATTATCACTACAGGATCTGGAGTTGAAAGATGTATTGATCTTGTCAGAATGATATTGCTTGATTCTTCTGATGGGGTGAGAGATTTGATAAAACGTACTAAAGATGATGTCAGTAATGAGGTTAACTGGAATGAAAATTTGATTTCCACTTGGAGAAAAGATTTTCATGTAGAATTACCTAAAGTTGATTTTATTGATGAGCAGATAAAGGAATCTTCTGAATCAGATGACTCCTTTGCTGAAGTTCGAGATTTGCTTGACTCTTCTGAGGAGGACGAAGAGGAATCTGATGAAATTGAAGATGATGAGGATATTTTTAAAGAAACTGAAGAAGTAAAAGACTAAAATTTAATGACCTGCAACATTAATAGCTAAAATTAGTTAAGTTTTTGATATCTCCCCAAACTTAGGACTCCACCACCCTTTTGGTGTACTGAAATAAGCCACATCTTTATGTTTAGTATCCTTACGGGATTGTGAGTCAGAACATCGTAACATTGTCTTACTCTGCCCCTCTTTGATATAACTGTACTCCTCTAGAGGTTTCTTACATATTGGGCAGGGATATGCTGTCATCTTGACGGGAGGTTTTTGTTGATTCTCAGCTTGGACTGCTTTAGTTTGTGGTGGCTGCCAAGTTTTATTAAAGTCGCTCCAAAATAGCACGACATCACAGCCTTTTGTGCATTTGAGGAAATATTTCTTTTTAACCTTAGTACTCGGAATTTTGGCGAGAAAATTTTTGCACTCAGGGCATCGCGTTTTAGAAGTTTCATATTTGCACTCAGTTATCACATTAGCTTTACCTTTTGGGGAACTCGCAACTACAGTTTTAGCTTTGGAGAGCGCTGGTATAAAGTAATTCTGATTCCAACTAGTTAAATAATGCTGCCAAGAATTCTTTCCTTCAGAAATTGCATCAAGAGCATCCTCCATTTTTGCTGTGAATTCCGCTTCTAGTAAATCCGGCAGTGCTTTGAGCAAAAACGCATCAACTTCTAACCCTAACGCTGTCGGTTGCAGATGGTCTTTTTTCAACTCGACATAATTTCGTTTTTTTAAAGTAGCAACAGTAGGAGCATAAGTACTTGGGCGACCAATTCCTTTACGTTCCATCAGTTGCACCAATTTTGGTTCACTGTAACGGGGTGGTGGCTGCGTCTGCTTCTTTTCATGTCCAGCATTCTCCAGTTTTAATGCTTGTCCCTGTTGTAATGAAGGTAAAACACTATCCTTGCTGAGATTGTTCCAGTACCGAGCATAACCGTAAAATTCAATTACTTGCCCTCTGGCTGACCACAGTAGAGAACCAGACCGAGTAATAACCAAAGTTTTACGCAATTGGGCAGCACGACACTGAGAAGCAATTGACCGTTTCCAAATCATCACATACAGATTAAACTCATCATCAGGAAGTTCTAAGCGCAATTGAACTGAGGGACGAAACACATCAGTTGGACGAATGGCTTCATGTGCTTCTTGAGCCGATTTGCTACTACGATGCTTGGCGACTTGCTGCGGTACATTCGGCGGATCATTTTGCTCCAACCATTTACGGGCGCTGGCACAAAATTCTGGACTCAGCATTACTGAATCTGTTCGCATATATGTTATCAGCCCTGCCTCATAAAGCTTTTGGGCAACAATCATGGTTTTGTCGGGAGCAAACCTCAACTTTGAACCGGCTGCTTGCTGAAGGCTGGAGGTTGTAAATGGTGGCGGTGGCTGGCGGTTAACAATTTTTCCTTCATAATGAATCACCTGATGAGGATGTCGCTGTGCTTCTTCAACTAAACGTGTAGCCTCTGCTTCCGAAAGAACGCGCTTAGACTCCGGTGTTTCTGGACTATTACCTACCTTTGCGTCATCGTGAGTTTCAGTTTCTTGCTCTGCCGCATCTTTCGCAGAATCAATCGTCCCTTTGTAAAAAGCCCGAAATCCTTCAGCATAATCTACCCAAACACTCCAGTAATCTTGGGGGACAAAAGCCAGAATTTCGTTTTCTCGCTGACAAATCAAGTGCAACGTCGCGCTTTGAACTCTGCCAACACTCTTAGCGCCGTTATTCAATGCCCAAACTAAAGGGCTACCTTTATAACCCACCAGCTTATCTAGGCAATCTCGGCACAGTCCAGCACCAATTAAGTTTTGGTCTAGCTTTCTAGGATTAGCGATCGCACTCTGCACCGCCGATGCTGTAATCTCAGTATAAATTACTCGTTTCGGTTCCCTTAAACCCAGCGTTTCTTTGAGATGCCAAGCAATTGTTTCGCCTTCCCGGTCTGGGTCAGTTGCTAAGACAACCTCATCAACCTGCCTCACCGCAGACTTGAGCTTCTGGATTGTTTCTTTCGCTCGTTGGTCACGCGGAACGTAATTGCATCGGACATTACTGCCGTCCATGACAAAGCCCAAGGAATCGTCCCCTTCATTGCTGAGTTCTCGGATGTGACCACAACTAGCTAAAACTTTCCAATCCGAACCCAGAATTTGACTGAGTTTTTTGACTTTTCCGGGAGATTCTACTACAAGCAGGCGTTTGATCATAGCAACTGCGTTCTAGATTTTGAGTAATAAACTGGCAATTGTAATTAGCGATCGCCTATTTTCGTGATATGGATTTTCTAGAATACTGTACCAAAAAGCTTTGACAATTGCTCAACTCAGTTTAGAGGTAAATTATATCAACGGGATGCCTGATTGTGGAGCGCTGTTGCAATTGCTGTAACTATATTTGTCTTTTGTCTTGTCTTAAAGAATACACTTTAAACTAATAAATTTTTTAGTACAGCCTGTCTACTCGCGCGTAGGATGCTTAGAACTTATAATTTACTATGTAGCAATACACTAATCAGTAATGAAAATCCAATAGTAATAATAGAAAATATTAGGTGCCATAAAGCTATTCTGAAAAATATGAACTTTATTGATGTAATTTCTGAATTAATAATTATTTGATTTGCTATATCTAAGTCTTCTTTTCTATATGGTATTTGTACTTGATTATCAAAATATAATCTATTCATTGAGTCTAACAAAGTCTCAGGTTGATATTTTTTAAGATCGTTGAAAAAATAGAAGTTATCCGTATCTTTCAGCAAAATTTTAGATTTTCTGGATGGTTTTGATCTTAACCAAATAAAATGCTCGATATCAATTTTAGGAAGAAAGGATAAAGAACAAATTAACAAGCTAATAAATAATATAAAAACGACAATCGTAAATCCTATATAAACTGTAAATGATATATTTGTACTAGTTTTAATATATGTAAAAATAATGGTAATTATAACACCCGAAAAACTCAGAAGAATAGCATTTTTAGCCTCAGCAAATTTAAGCCAATTATTTACTATTTCAGAAATTGAAGTAAGCTTGGATGTAATCATAAAAATTAAGCCTAATTTACAGTGTCTAGCTTTACTAAATTTGAGCAAAAAGACTTTCCATGTTTTTCACACCAATTACTGCCGAGACTGTAAGCATTATCAAAGTCAAATCGACTATCATTGGATACATCTTCTTTTGTCCAAAGCTCCTCATTAACACCATTTGGACATCCACAAGAATATATAGCCTGCTCATCTTTGAGATTAGAGAAAAATCTATCTGATACCCAAAGCCTATTATTTGTAGATAAACTAGCTAGTTTTGCTGCCATATTTATGGGTTTTCCAGCCCAGACCTCATTCTGCCTATCTGTCCTATTTTGATAACTCTTCAACCCAAATCTACGAACTAAGACAGTTTTCTGATCAATTCCAAAATGACCGCCAACATTCTGTTCAGTTAGTTTTTGAACTTTAGGCGTAAAATGTTCATAAACAAATGTTTTAAATGATATAGTTGCAGCAAGTGCTGTATAAGATTGGCTCTTGTTAAATAGGCTAAAAACTCCGTCTCCTTTAATATCAATATATGCAGCTCCAAATTTATGAAAAATTCGGATAGCAGTTTCTGTAAAAAATCGATACGCTTTTGCTGTTGTTTTGTCATGTAATCCGGCACTAAGTTTTGTAGATCCTTCCATATCTACAAAGCAACAGATGACATCTGGAACCTTTAACCAAGTTGTAGGATTCTGAATCGGTATTTGAGGCGTGTCTGGAATCTGATTTTGGTTAGTAATAGATACTGATTGATTAAAATATCCTAATTCTGTTTCAATTATTTGCTCAATAGCAAGCGGCAACTTACCTTCTGTCCTAGAATCTTCTCTAAGAAAGAGAGCATTTTTTGCATCATCAAATACACCGTCAAATAAACTCATAAAATACTCAAACAGTTGCAATTGACTGTCTCACAAGGTTGTCTACCTATGAAACTTTAGTCAAAGTTATGTATAAATTAGCATTACTATGGAAGATTTGCTTTAGTATAATAATACATATGTAGTGTGGATTACCGAACTTAAAAAGATAGTTACGCAAAATGTAGCGTTTCATTTGATCTTGCACTTCCTATTTCTCTACCAGGTTGACTTACAGCAGTAGTTAACGAGAATTGATGTTGTCTGCTCTAAGTGATTCTCATGAAAGCGGTTTGCGATCGCACTACAAAGTGATGTCAAGCACCTTAACTACATTGCTGCATCAGACTCCGCTTTGTATAGGTTTGGGTAGGTATTTGCGATCGCTTAATCTTATATTGAAGGGTAAAAAACCCAGCTTCTCTATGAAAACCGGGTTTTTAAGTAATTGTTAATTTATTTCTGAGCAGTACAACAGGGCAATAAAGGCTTATTTACAACTTCTTTAATCTCTACTGAATTTAACAAATCTTCCCAATATTTCTGAACTTCGGGATCGTTAGGACGCTGGCGGCGTAAATTAGCTAAAGTTCTCAGAGCATCTTCCCAAAATCCGGCTGTGGCGAATAAAACGGCACGATCTAAGTCTGTGTTTGGTTGGTTTAGCTGAAGAGATAGGTTTTCATCTTGCGATCGCACAATTGTACCTTCTACATAAAAGTCTTTATCGCGATTATTAGGATCGCAAATCATCGAAAAAGTCCAATTGTACTCTTTACCGATTTGTAGAGATGGCTGATCGACAGGTACGTTTACACTAACAATACCATTCTGCCCAACAGGTTTGAAAATTCCCTTATACAAGGGGTCAATGCTATCACCATCCCGCAAAACAAATTCTAGTGCTTGCACTGTTGTCGAGGTTTGAGGAACGTAGAAAAAGAATGTGGGATGCTCTGATGTGGTGCGTTGAGCTTCTTTATCTGTTGGTGTCAAGGGAATAAGATATTGTCCAGTTTGAAAGCAACTTCCTCGTGTTCCTGCTGACCTTACCCTACCAGGTCTACCTGGGACAAAGGCGATACGATTTCTACCGCGTTGAATGTAACTTGTAACATTTCTAATTGCAGAAGTCGCATATCTATCTCCAGGACGTAGCCGCTCTGCTTGCTGAAAATTCAATAAAGCTTTTCTATAGTTTCTCCGTTTGGTTTCGTTATAACCAAGCTGCATATATTGGGTGTAAGCAGATTTTCCTTGTGCCAGTTGGTAAACTGACTCTTTTGCCAAAACCTGAGTCATGGTTACAGGCTCGAAGGGCAGAAATGCTAAAGCAGCAAGCAGATAACTTGCCCAATATCTATATTTCATGATGTTTATGTTTACTTGTAGTACATTGTTTGGGTATATATAATACAATAGCCTAAGCTTTACAGTGAAAAGACTTGATGTGTGCTACTTTCTGGGAAAGCTGAGGTAGTATTGTAATTTTTTTACAACAAAATTCCCAACTTTTTTAAAAAGTCGGGAATCTTAACCTTTGGATTTTTAGTAGTCTAAAGTTGATGGACTATTAGCTTTTGCCTATTCCTTAATAGACATCTGGTGAAATAAAAGATGCTTTATCCAGAATCCTTGTAGATACGTAGCACTGCTACGTATCTACATTATTTTTCACTCATCTTTCTAATGAGGTACAGCCAACTTTGCATCGGCTACCTGAGCATTATCAGCAACAATTTTGCGGAATAAATCGCCTTCAATTGTTTCCTGTTCTACTAGCAAATCTACTAAACGTTCCAAAACTACACGGTTTTCTTGCAACAGTTCTTTGGACTTAATGTAGGAATTGTTAACAATTTCGCGCACCTGAGAATCAATTTTGGCGGCAATTTCCTCAGAATAGTCTGATTTATTCATCCAGTCGCGTCCTAAAAATACCTCTCCACTCTGATTTTCCAAGGACAATGGGCCTAATTCTGACATCCCGAAGCGTGTCACCATCTGCCGCGCCATCCCTGTCACATGTTGCAAGTCATTGCTTGCACCTGTGGTCACTTCTGGCTTACCAAAAACGATTTCCTCGGCGGCGCGGCCACCCAAAGTAGCAGTAATCCTAGCTTTGAGTTGGGAACGGGAAATTAACCCCTGTTCTTCGTTGGGAGTAAACCAAGTTAATCCCAGTGCTTGTCCCCGTGGAATTAATGTAACTTTCTGCACAGGATCGTGGTCTTTGAGCAATGTGCCCACTAAAGCGTGTCCAACTTCATGATAAGCAATCAAGCGCTTGCTCTTACTGTCTACTAAGGCGGTACCTTCCATACCTGCAACAACTCGGTCTACAGCAGCATCAATTTCTAAAAGGGTGACGGCTTCTTTACGTCTTCTAGCGGTGAGAATAGCGGCTTCGTTGAGTAAGTTAGCTAAATCTGCGCCGGTAAAACCAGGAGTGCGGCGAGCGATCGCTTCTAATGATACGCTAGGATCGATTTTCTTATTCCGCGCATGGACTTGCAAAATTTCCAGTCGCCCTTTGAGATCGGGTGGATCGACCATCACTTGTCTGTCAAAGCGTCCCGGTCTGAGTAACGCTGTATCTAAAACATCTGGGCGGTTAGTGGCAGCAATAATAATAATGCCTGTGTTACCTTCAAACCCATCCATTTCGGTGAGCAGTTGGTTGAGGGTTTGTTCGCGCTCGTCGTTACCGCCACCAATCCCAGCACCCCGTTGTCTACCTACTGCATCAATTTCATCGATAAATATTAGACAAGGGGCATTCTCTTTGGCTTTCTTGAAGAGGTCGCGCACGCGAGATGCACCCACACCAACGAACATTTCCACAAATTCTGAACCGGAAATACTGAAGAATGGTACACCAGCTTCACCAGCGATCGCTTTTGCTAGTAAAGTTTTACCAGTACCAGGAGGGCCAATTAACAGCACTCCTTTGGGAATCCGTGCGCCTACAGCAGTAAATCTTTCTGGCTGTTTTAGGAAAGTCACAACTTCTTCAAGTTCTTCTTTAGCTTCTTCAACCCCGGCGACATCTTCAAATTTCACTCCAGTTTTTGCCTCCATTTGGAAGCGAGCTTTGGATTTGCCGAAACTCATCGCTTGGCTAGAAGCATTAGTAGAGCGTCGGAGGAACAATAGCATTAAAGCTACTAGTGGCAAAATCCACATCAAGTTGATCAACAGTCCAACAGCAGCTCGACTGTTCGCAGAGGAAACTTCGCCAAAATCAACATTCTTATCTTTGAGAATGTTGATTAACTCTGTGTTTTGCGCCAAAAGTCTCACCTGTTGCGGTGGTGTATTATCTTTTTGTCCCTTGAGATAAACCTTTGCTAGCTGTTCGGTTTCGTCAAGCTCTACTTTCTCGACTTCTCCCGCCTTCACTTTCTTGATCAAGTCACCATAATTTAGCGAGGCGGTTTCTGCCTTTTGTGCCATGACAGGAGTACTTCCGAAAATTCCTGGCAACATAATCAAACTAGCAGCAATTGCACCAAACCAAGCAACGCGCTTTGAGGACTGCCTTTTTATCAATGCTTTTTTTCCCGAATTTGTCATAATAATTACCCTTTGTCTGCTGGCACAAGTTAAGCGCTGGTTTTATGCCTATTCTTCTATCAAAAATTGTAATAACTGGAAATTACACTTTTCTTATCTAGTCTAACTTCCTCACAAAAGCATTCCCAAGTTTCTTCAGGCTATTACATAAAGTTGAGCGATCGTTATCTAGTATGCAGCTGTTAAAACTGGGCATTGGGTACAAGAGGCAGAGGGGCAAAGTTGCAGAGTGGAAAAATCTTACTGCAACTTCTCCTCTGCTCCCCATTCCCCAGTAGATATTAATTTGACACATTACGGCACAAATCGCTAAGATAAACATAGTCATAACGATTCCGCTTTTTAAGAAATCTGGTGATAGTAGCTAGTTAATAGTTTGTGGGTTAATTATGGTGAAAATTATTGGCATTGGTGGTAGTTTAAGACCCAACTCTTATACCCAGCTTGCTTTAGAAGTCGCAGCGCAAAGGGTTGAAGCTGTAGGTGCAGAGGTAGAAATTCTCGATTTACGACAGTTACAGCTACCATTTTGCACTGGCGCAAAGGAGTATCCAGAGTATCCAGATGTTCAGCGGTTGCAAGAAACAGTTAGTCAGGCCGATGGGTTAATTTTAGCGACACCTGAGTATCATGGTGGCGTTAGTGGTGTCCTAAAAAATGCTCTGGACTTAATGAGTTTTGATCAACTATCTGATAAAGTAGCAGGATTTATTAGTGTTTTGGGTGGTCAGTCTAATAGCAACGCTCTAAATGAACTACGGTTAATTACCAGATGGGTTCATTGTTGGTCTATCCCTGAACAAATTGCGATCGGACAAGCTTGGGGTGCATTCAGTCCTGAAGGCAAACTAGTAGATGAAAAGCTCTCTCAAAGATTTGATCAATTTGCTCAGAGTTTAGTTGATAACACTCGCAAACTACGGGGCGTAAATTAATTGTAGGGTGGGTCTAGTTTTGCCCACCCTAGTAAACTCAAAACTTAATGATGATGGTGGTGATGATGGTGATCCCCAGCTAGTTGGGGATTAATTGCCAAAGGTTGCTCCGACAACAACTCTGCTATATGAGCATCAGCCCATTGCGCCACCATTGCCAAGAATTCTGGATGATCGTTGACGCAAGCCATTTGCACGTAGTTCGTGCCAGGATGCTGTTTCTCTAAAGCATGGATGATATGGTGTACATCCAATAAAGTTTCGTGGTTTTCTGTGGCAAAGCCAATTGGCATAAAGATCACTACTTTCGCACCCAATTGAATCAGGTTATTAGCAGCTTGCTCTGCATTTGGCTGCGTCCAATCAATTAAGGGCGTGTCATGATTGAGCCAACCCACGGAGATTAAGGGATAGCGGTTAATCAACTTATCCCGAACCAAGTCGTACATTGCTTCACTTTCGGCAATCCCAGAAGTAAAGCCTTTAGCTTTATGGGGACAGCCGTGGTTCATTAGCACAATGCCAATTTGAGAAGGGAGATAAGCTCCTGCTAACTCAGCAATTTTCTCTTCAACCAGATGAGCCATTAAATCGATGTAAGCTGGTTCGTTGAAGAAAGAAGGAATGTAGCGCTGTGCTTTCACCCAGTGTTCTTCACCGTCAGTCAACTCAACCAGAGCATTGTTAACTTGCTCGATCGCAATTCCACTAGTAAAGATAGAATCAACAACCAGCAGTGGGTAAATTAGCAGCTTCTCAAAGCCTTGGGTTTTGATTTCTGCCAAGACTTGATTGGGTAGAAAAGGGGCGCAGAAGTTAAAAGCCTTGAAAACTTGAACTTTATCGCCCCATTTCTCTTGTAAATTCTTCTCAATCCCAGCCCGTTGCTGTTCAAAAATGGCGTTGTGTGGGGAGATAAAATCGTGGTGTGTGTGTCCCCACTCGTGGCGGTCAAATAGCGCCAAAAGCTTTGCCAGAGGCGGATAAATCCAGGTTGGTACTGGTGCGAATTTTGCTGTCAGTAGATTTAAAGCCTGTTCGTTATAGTTGGCGAAATCTTCGTAGCTTTCGACTTCGCCGTAGCCCATAAGCAGTACGGCTACACGGTCTTTACCTGATAGATGCTCGTGGGTGTGTTGTACTTTTTCCGGCGTGGCAACCACAATTAGTTCCTCAATATAACCAGAGTGCAGAGAAATATTATAAAGTCAGGGAATAGTTTGCACATTTTCCCTACTTGTAACTTATTATCCCATCCAGGGGGATAGGATGGTGGGGAAATCAAGATAATACATCAAAAGACATACAAAACTTACGTGGGGCATTGGGCATCCCTTCCCTGCGGGACGCTCAGGGCAGGTAGGCATGGAAAATTGAACCAATACGGCATCTGCTATGTTGCGTGGAATAGCGAAAGTGCTTAAGATGCCAAAAAGCCGCGTTTTCAGTGAAATTAATTTGGTAGAGCTTTTTGCTAAATGCGTCTATCAAGATTTAAGTCTTCAACAATTCCCAACATCAAGTTGAGAGTTTCAAAATATTCTCTTAAAGGCGCAAACTTCAACATACTTGTAAATAAATTAGACTCAAATATATTATTTTATACTGCTTCTTCAATGGCTATGTATATCATGTCATCTACAAAGAAAATATGGTTCTTCAGTACCTGTTATGCTAAAGCATTAAAATCACATCCTGCTGAAGAATGAAGATAAGTTAAATGAAGAGCAAGTTAAAAAACTGCTACAAGTTAAAAGCTTATGTCCAACTTTGAAAGTAATGCATGAGTTAAAAGAAAAATTCAGAAAAATTTTCAATGCCACCAAAGATTGGTATACGGGAGTCTTTAAACTCGGTATGTGGCTAGCGAGGGCAAAGAGCTATTTTCCGACTAGTAACAATACTTAGAGGTATGCAGATCCCCGACTTCTTAAATAAGTCGGGGATCTAACTTTTGATGATACTAAAAGCTGCTGGTACGATATATATCCGAGTATAAGCACAAAGAATTATCTTCCAATGCCCAATCAGAATAGACAGATGAATATAATTATTTGCCCTGGAATTCATGAGCCAGAGTTAACAGAAAGCTTTAGAGTCGGATTGTTAGATTTAGTTTCTAATGGCGCGATCGCACACAACCCTACAAATATACTGATTTATCCGGGTAAAGATGTTTTAGTTTTATCAGCCTTGCACATTTTGCAGTTTTTGCGCGTTAGCGTAGCTCACCGCAGGTATCGCTTAACCGACTCTCTAGAATCACCAATTATATTCATCAGCTTTAGTGCTGGCGTAGTTGGGGCAATAGGGGCAGCACATTTGTGGCAACTCTTGGGTGGTCGTGTCAAAGCGTTGATTGCTATAGATGGATGGGGAGTCCCTTTACAGGGTAATTTCCCTATTCATCGGATGAGTCATGATTATTTCACCCATTGGAGTTCATGTTTGCTAGGCAGTGGGCAAAATAACTTTTATGCAGAGCCAGCAGTCGATCATTTGTCCATCTGGCGATCGCCCCAAATTGTACAAGGCTGCTGGGTAGATTCATCCATTGAGATTATTCCACCCAAAGGTCGTCTGACAGCAACTGAATTTTTGCTTATGCTGTTAAAGCACTATGAAGCAAATTAATCCGGACAATGGAGTAAGTAAACAGGAGTTAGGAGTGAGGAGTGATGAAGGGAACAGGTTACAGGTGACAGTCAAGAAAAACTATACCCCATAGCCCATGTCCTATGCCCCATGCCCTATGCCCCATGACCTATGCCCCATCTACCCAAAATAAGTATCTAATGTTTCCAACTGAACCGGCTGCTGTTAATAACGGCTTTGGCGCACTACTAAAAAACCGTGGTTTTATGCTCCTGTGGATTGGGCAACTCCTGTCCCAGTTAGCAGATAAGGTCTTCTTCGTTTTGCTGATTGCTCTGCTGGAGAACTACCCACCGCTTCCTGGTTTGGCACAAAACTCGATGTACTCAACCTTGATGCTGTCGTTTACAATCCCAGCAATTTTGTTCGGCTCTGCCGGTGGTATCTTTGTTGACCGTTTGCCAAAAAAGCTGATTATGGTCGGCTCAGATGTCGTGCGGGGAATATTAACGCTGTGTCTTCCCTTGTTACCACGACACTTCTTGATTCTGTTAATCCTGACTTTTGCCATTTCCACGGTGACGCAGTTTTTTGCACCAGCTGAACAAGCAGCGATTCCCTTGTTGGTGAAACGAGAGAATTTGTTGGCAGCCAATGCGCTGTTTACCAGCACGATGATGGGAGCTTTAATTGTTGGTTTTGCCATTGGAGAGCCGATTTTGAGTTTGGCGAAAAGCTGGATGGGAGAAGAATACGGTCAAGAGATTGTGGTTGGTGGATTATACATATTATCGGCTGCAATTATGCAGCCAATTAAGTTTAAAGAAGACAAACCTCACCGGGAACACCAGGCATCAAATCACCCTTGGGCTGAATTCACCGAGAGCCTCCGCTATCTCAAGAAAAATCCTTTGATTTTAAACGCTATGCTGCAACTGACAACCTTATATTGTGTGTTTGCAGCCTTAACAGTGCTGACGATTCGATTAGCTGAGGAATTTGGTCTAAAAGAAAAACAGTTTGGCTTTTTCTTAGCAGCAGCAGGGGTAGGTATGGTCTTTGGTGCGGCAATTTTAGGCCATTGGGGTGATAAATTGCATCACAAGCCTCTACCTTTAATTGGATTTTTGATGATGGCACTAGTTTTAGGGGTGTTCACTTTTACGCACAACTTGTTGCTGGCGCTAGGACTCTGTGCATTTTTGGGTATAGGTGCTGCCTTAATTGGTGTCCCTATGCAAACTTTAATTCAACAGCAAACACCACCTACCATGCACGGTAAAGTATTTGGCTTTCAAAATCATGCCGTCAACATCGCTCTGGCATTACCTCTGGCGATTACTGGACCATTAACTGATGTTCTGGGCTTGCGATTTATACTAGTAGGAATGAGTATTGTTGTCGTGGTTGTTGGTGTTTGGGCTTGGAAAAATACCCGCAATGTCTTGCAAGACGTAATTTAACTAATGTAAGCTAATAATCTAGCTTTATATTTAATATAAAAATTAATAAGATTTTGATTGAAGTTTTCAATTAAAATGAAATCTTAACTACAGAATTCAGCATTAACTTTAGCTATAGTCTGAGGTTTGACCGTGCGATCGCTTTCCCCAATTAGTCTCCCACAAACTGAGAATCAAAAACAGTCTCGTGCTTCTAGCCCGCCAATCGTGCCCAAACGTGCATCTGGCGGTTTTGCTCTGCTTGACAGCCTTCATCGCCACGGCGTTGATTATATTTTTGGTTATCCTGGTGGGGCAATTCTACCAATTTACGACGACCTGTATAAGGTGCAAGAAGCAACTGGTGGTATGAAGCACATTCTCGTGAGACACGAGCAAGGTGCAGCCCACGCTGCTGATGGTTACGCCCGTGCCACAGGGAAAGTAGGAGTATGCTTTGGCACTTCTGGCCCAGGAGCAACTAACTTAGTGACAGGCATCGCCACAGCGTACATGGATTCGATCCCGATGGTTGTGGTTACGGGACAAGTAGCACGTCCATCGATTGGTACAGATGCGTTTCAGGAAACTGATATTTACGGAATTACCCTACCAATCGTCAAGCACTCTTATGTGGTGCGTGACCCCAAAGATATGGCGCGAATTGTCGCCGAAGCCTTCCACATCGCTAGCACTGGGCGTCCGGGGCCAGTTTTGATTGATGTCCCCAAAGATGTAGCTTTAGAAGAATTTGACTATGTACCTGTGAAACCAGGCTCAGTGAAGTTACGCGGTTATCGTCCTACAGTCAAGGGAAATCCTCGGCAGATTAATGCGGCAATTCAGTTGATTACTGAAAGTCGCCGTCCGCTATTGTATGTCGGTGGTGGCGCGATCGCAGCTGGTGCCCATGAAGAAATCAAACAACTAGCTGAATTATTCGATATCCCTGTCACCACAACCTTAATGGGGATCGGTGCCTTTGACGAACATCATCCCCTAGCTTTGGGAATGTTGGGGATGCACGGCACCGCTTACGCTAACTTCGCCGTTAGTGATTGTGACTTACTGATTTGCGTCGGCGCTAGATTTGACGATCGCGTTACAGGCAAGTTAGACGAATTCGCTTCCCGCGCCAAAGTAATTCACATCGACATCGATCCGGCAGAAGTTGGCAAAAACCGCATTCCCGAAGTGCCCATCGTCGGCGATGTGCGGAACGTGTTAGTAGACTTATTGCGTCGCTGTAAAGAAACAGGGATTAAGGCTACACCGAATCAAAACCAAGAGTGGTTAAATTTAGTCAACCGTTGGCGCGAAGAATATCCTCTGATAGTACCGCACCATCCCGACAGCATTTCACCCCAAGAAGTAATTGTAGAAGTAAATAGCCAAGCACCCAATGCTTTCTACACCACAGATGTCGGACAACATCAAATGTGGGCAGCACAATTCCTGAAGAATGGCCCAAGGCGCTGGATTTCTAGCGCTGGTTTGGGAACGATGGGTTTTGGCTTACCTGCGGCAATGGGCGCGAAAGTAGCGTTTCCTGATGAAGAAGTGATCTGTATCAGCGGTGATGCTAGTTTCCAAATGTGTTTACAGGAACTAGGAACAATTTCACAGTATGGAATAAATGTCAAGACAATAATTATCAACAACGGCTGGCAAGGGATGGTGCGCCAGTGGCAGCAAGCCTTCTATGGCGAACGTTACTCATGTTCCGACATGGAAGTGGGGATGCCAGACGTAGAGTTATTGGGAAAAGCTTATGGCATTAAGGGCATGGTAATCAGCGATCGCAGTAAATTAAAAGATGCGATCGCTGAAATGCTAGCACACAAAGGGCCAGTAATCTTAAATGTCCACGTCACCAGAGACGAAAACTGCTATCCAATGGTAGCCCCTGGCAAGAGCAACGCTCAAATGGTCGGCTTGCAGAAGCAAGCGCCGAAAGCGGCAGCCGAGCCAGTGTATTGTAGCAACTGCAATGCAAAAAATGCTCCTACCCATAACTTCTGTGCTGAGTGTGGGACGAAGTTATAACGCTTTTTGATAATTCAAGACCAGAAAGATAGGGGAGCAAGGAGAAGGGGAGAAAGATGCAAGAATTCTCCCTAATTCCTGCCCCCTTTTCTCTTGCGTAGGTGCCGCTTAATCTTCCAGATTAGGTTGAGATAAAAAGATATTTCCTAAGTAATTTACTAAATCGCTTTGACTAAAAAAATCTCATTTTAATTAATTATTGTCTGTCTTATCTAATAGAAATGGGTCGTGGTTTAAGGGGATGTTTTAAAAATCATGATTGATGTATCAAATATTTTTTACCCATCCCTAATCCTCCCCGTATGTATTGGGGAGGGAACCAGATTTTTTCTTGTTTCCCCCCTTTACAAGGGGGGAGTAAGGGGGGTAACAACGCAATAAAAATCACAGTCAAACACTTTTCAAAGATCCTCTAACGAGACGCTGCGTGTAGCTTGCTTCTCCGTAGGAGTATGCGGTTCGTTTTTTTTCTTATACTTCACTCCTAATATGGTTTAGCGCATCTTCATACAGAATCGGTATTAGTGCATATTGCTGAAATATACAGGCATTTATTAACGAAAACTACTTTATCAAACTTAGGTTTTATTAAAAATTCATATACTTTTTGCTTTAATTAGTTAAATATGCGAGTTAGAGTTGATTTTATATAAATCAGCTTTGTCAAAAAGTTCAGTAACATTCCTCTTTTATTAACAAGCCAAATATCAATAGAATATTAATGGTTGTGCTGGCTTAGTTGATTAAAAAAACGTCAATTATTCCATGTGCATCTATTTTTAACTCTCTTTCAGCCAGATTCAGTAGTCTTAAAATAACCGCTCTCTTTCTTTTTATAAAAGAGAGTTTAGCTTCCCATTGATTGAGGGAGGTTAGATTGTTGTTAGCAAATTAATGTACTAAGCATTAATAGTCTATTCATTTAGAAATCGCTGTGTTCAAGTTATATCGGACAACAGCGTCATGATTTCTATTGGAAAATTGCAGTTTTGTTTCTAAATGAGAACTAACACAACTTCTTTAAGCTTTGAATATTTATCAACCCATTTTACTAATCCCTATGCAACAATACATTTCTCATTTGCTCATACTGGTATTAGGAACAAGTTCAACTTTCCTCGTTACTCCATCTCAAGCTCAAACTCCGGTAAAAACTAACAGTCAAAATCCTGAGAATGTTACTTCCATATCTTCAAGTTCATCTTCGGCTACCCAATTGAGTAATTTTGCCAATTCTACTAATAGCAAACCACCTCTTTTTTCTGAGGCAACTAATAACTCTTCTGCTACTAATGGCAATATAACAGCAAATAAGCCTCGTCCACGGGTTCCTATATTCAGCAGAATTTTTCCCACACCTTCGATGCAGCAATAATTAGCAGCGAAACATTTAGTTTATTTACTTAGGAAATTAGCTCCCCTTCTCTCAAATTTGAGAGAAGGGGTTGGGAGAAGAGGGCAAATTTTGTACTTGTACAAGAGGTCTAATATACTTTGACCTCTCTCCTAAAAGAAAGAAGAGAGGCTTTGAGTGTTAATCCCCAACGCTTGTAGGGAAGTGCTTTTTTTGTTAGATATAGATTGGACTCAACTGAGAACCGCTATATATATTAGTCAGACTCTGATTTGCTTTATGCTTGTAGCTGACAGAGTAGTAAGCCAAACCATCGATTTGGATCTGTCCACACATGAAGAGGTAATAAACCTTGTGCGGTTAGTTGCTGTTTGATAGTATTAAGGTCAAATTTGCGGGAAATTTCGGTGAGGATAGTCTCATCTAGTGCAAAATTAACCTTAAGATTAAGAGCGCGTAATTCTACAATTTGCGATCGCAGGCTGCGTAAATGCATTTCTATTTGATGCTCGCTTTCATTGTAAAATGCTCGGTGTTCAAACTGGGTGGTGTCAAAGTTACCCTCAAATCGCTGATTTAAATGTTCCAGCATATTCAGGTTAAATGCAGCTGTCACTCCCTGGCTGTCATTATAAGCTGGTTCTAAAATCTGTTTTGGCTTTCGTAAATCTATCCCCAATAAAAAATACTCACCTACTTGTAGAGCATTGGTAATTTCAGAGAAGAACACATCACACTCATCAGGGGTAAGATTACCTAAGCTGCTACCAATAAAACAAATCATCCGACTGGGTAATTGCGTCGGTAGGAGTTTTGCAAGGGCTAATTCATAGGTTCCCGCTAGTGCATAAACTTGGAGTAAGGGATAATCTTCTAATAACTGCTTGGCACTACTTTCCAGCATACCTGCACATACATCAATTGGCAGGTAGTGCAGAGGATAGCCTAGTTGCTGGTAGGCATCTAGTAAAATGCGGGTTTTACTAGAACTACCACTGCCAAGTTCTACCAATTCACAAACGCCAGTTATCTTGGCAATTTCACCAGCATACTGCTGTAAAATTGTTGTTTCTGTACGTGTAAGATAATATTCTGGTAAATCACAGATTTGCTCAAACAGATCGGAACCACGGTCATCATAAAAGTAACAAGGGGGTAGAGATTTAGGTGTTTGAGTTAATCCCTTCACTACATCACTCCCAGCACTAGGTGCAACTATTTGAGTTGCTCCTATCAAACGCTCTATCTGCAAGCGTTTTTCAACACTGCTTTGAGAAGTAACCTTGCTGTTAACAGTTTTAGATATCGACATGAAACCTCCGTTTACTTGGCATAATAGGTTACTTTGATAGCAGACCTTTACCCCAATCAGTGAAACACATAGCCATAGTTAATAAAATCATGCTTGAGCAATATAGCTCAAGCTTTAAAGCTATTTTTCAGCATTTTCCCATTAAAATAGTAGCAAGTAAGTGCTTAAGTGCTATGTTCTCGCGGCGATAAAGATTCGATATAGGCAATATGCCCCAAGTACCAGCAAATAGCAGATCGAGTCAGAATGTGGCTTCGTCATATCCTGAAATAGTGCAAAAGTTTTCGAGCGACATTTATCGAAGGTTTGATAAATAGCCTCTTTCATACTAGATTTGCTCAATTTGGATCTCACAGTCTGCTCCCACACTAATGATGCTATTTTCTGGGCAAGCAATCCAATTACCTAGAAATAGAGGTTCAGATGCAATAATTACGGATTGTGGGAAAGTCGGATCGTCTCGTATCCAGTAAAGAGATGGAGGCGGTGAAGTGGTAGCAAAACGAGAAGCTATTAAACGATGTCCGTCACTAAAAACTACATTGAGCGAGGCTTCTACTTGATAGCGTTTTGCCATCTCTAAAAGCGTTAATAATGTGGTGCGTAAGGCATACTCTGGAGGTCGATGTTTGTTAATTTGACTTTGCGAAAGTAACAATGCAAAAATGTGTTCTGAGTCAGTACTGCCATTAATTTTTTCGTAAAATTCTTGGGTTAAAGTGCTGCGAATTTTTCTGTGTAATGTTTTGCGGAAATTTTCGATTCGTCCATTGTGAATAAATAGCTGTTGTTGATGGTTAAATGGCTGACAGTTAGCAAAATCTACGGCTTGTCCTGGTGTAGCACTGCGGACATAAGCAAGTACACACTTTGATTCGACGTAACGGCTGAGACTGGGTAGATTTATATCATTCCAAATAGGTAGGGTATTTTTGTAGATAAAAGGGTCAGTATCTTTTTGATTATGATACCAACCCACACCAAAGCCATCTGCATTTACCACTCCAGAAATCATTTCACGGGGTTGATAACTCTGGACGATGAGTGAGTGTTCTGGTTTATACAGAAGATGTTCTAAAGAAATAGGCGAACCGAGGTAAGCAAGTAAACGGCACATACATACATTATGAATATTCCAACTTCTATTAACACAATTATTGAGCAGCAGCCTTACCCGTTTTTATTCGCTATCATCAGTGGTTCTCACTTATATGGCTTTCCCTCAGCCGATTCTGATTATGACTTGCGTGGTGTGCATATTTTACCAGTTCAAGAAGTAGTGGGATTACAGACTAGAAATGAAACTATTGAAGTTTCAGAAGTTCGCGAATCTTTAGAGATTGATTTAGTAACTCATGATGTAAAAAAATTCTTTTTGATGCTACTTAAAAAGAATGGTTATGTATTAGAACAATTGTATTCTCCTTTAATATTAATAACCTCACCTGAACATGAGGAATTAAAAATTATTGCTAAAAATTGTATTACCCGTCACCATAGCTACCATTATATTGGTTTTGCCGCAACGCAATGGAAACTTTTTGAGAAAGAAAATACGCATCGAATTAAGCCATTGCTTTATGT
This sequence comes from Nostoc sp. JL23, assembly GCF_017115065.1. Lineage (NCBI taxonomy): Bacteria > Bacillati > Cyanobacteriota > Cyanophyceae > Nostocales > Nostocaceae > Nostoc > Nostoc sp. JL23. Next base: position 50,694 of record NZ_JABXKN010000048.1, on the reverse strand, counting down.
TTACCGAGTTATATTAACTGGAATTTATCTGATGCAAACAGGATTAGTTGAGTCTAATTTAATGAAGCTAAATGAGATTTTTAATTTACCATATATTTCTGATTTGACCGCCCAAAAATTAGCAGGCACAGAAAAGTCTATTTCGTCAGATATTAATGTAGTTTTTCATCAAAAAGAATATGAACGTCTGCGCAATAAGTTACAGGAGGCATATCAATCTAGTCCATTACCTGAAACACCTTCAGCTTATGCAGATTTGGATAATTTGTTAATACGCCTGAGAGCAAGAAACTATAAAATATAAGCTTTTAACTCCTCAATACTAGCTTTTTTAAAAAAGATAAATTTAGGAATTTTAAATTCTGCGTTACTTCTAAATAACGAAATGAGCTTCTAAAAAATGGAGTTAAGAGTTAAAAACTCTTAACTTCTAACTTTTTTACAACTTCAAATTCCAAGCAGCAAAAGCTAAAGCACCCCAACCTGCAAGAAAGGCTGTGCCGCCTAGTGGTGCGATCGCTCCCAATGATTTAATACCGGTTAAGCTAAGGGCGTACAAGCTACCTGAAAAAATAGCAATGCCAATGATAAACAGCCATCCACTGGCTACGAGTGTGGGTTGAGGGGACTCGCTACGACTAATTAGTATGGCTACTAGAAAAAGTGCTAGAGCATGATACATTTGGTAACGAGCGCCAGTTTCAAAAATTTCTAGCGATCGCTCACTAATCTTTTCCCGCAAGGCATGGGAAGCAAAAGCACCAGCAGCAACTGACAAACCGCCTAAAATGGCAGCTACGCTCAAAAAAATCTGCGTCATTAGACTTAGCCGTAAGTTGGTAAAGTAGTCATTGGTCATTAGTCATTAGTGAATAACAAATGACAAAGAGCGAAGGACAAAGGACAAATGACTAATGACAATTAGACATCAAAATGATATGATACAGCCCCTTCTTCGTTCACCTTAAAGTTTGCATTGAATTCTTTAGCTTTTTCATCTAAATATTGTCTGGCGTGGGCTGCAGGTAGTTGTGACTGTATGGCAAAGCCTAAAACAGTTACGCGCCCGTGATTTTCTTGTAGCATCTCATAAAAAATCGATTGCAGGCGATCGCTAACTTGTTGATTAATCGCCTTTTTCTCCTGCCGACTTTGACGGTACAATCCCAATGCTAACCACGTGCCCAGTGTTAGGGTAGGGACGCCAAAAATTAGACCACCAACAGCAGCATTATTATCTTCATAAGTAGCATTCGGTGCGTTAAACTCATACTCACCCGTGGGTATTATGATGGCTTTACGTGTAGCAAATTTTTCTAATGCCGCGGTTGCTGATAGAGTTACAAACATGAATCCGAGTGTCAGTAGCCAACCGGCAGCTAATTTTTCAGCAGTTTTCATAGTTTCACTTCAGATTTACACTTTGCTTGCGATTTTAACCTGACTTTCATAAAGGTTCCAATATATCAATCTACTCCCGGCAACAGTTTTTTCGCTTTACACAATATTTTTTGCCTGCATTGCTTACTTAATGCAGCGTTGGTTAATACAATGTCACCCGTTATGGTATGAAATTAGAGAAACTAAATAAACAAGAAATTAAATACACCTATGAAACCCTTTGAGTCAGCATCCCCAGAAGTGTGATATTTTCTGTTGAAGCTTCAAAGAAGAAGTTTTATCTAAATAAAACGTAAATATAATTATTAACTTTCACTATTCTCTTGGGAGCAGTTGCGATCGCTTCCTTTGTAAGAACGTATGATTATGTAGAGCGGAAGAATAGCTATTTAGACAAAAACAAAGCTTGATGCCAACGGCAATATCTACCATATCTCAGGTTTGAGATTGTCAAATCGCAGCAAGAAGTCTATTATACCTTTGCTGCGATTTTAACCTTAATTGCGTGTAGCTTCTAGTAGGCGAGAAAAATAGAAGCGAGTTTTCGTCATTGCCCGTCGTTGCAATGAAAAGCCATTACTTTCTAATATTTTCACCACATCAGCCTCACGATGCAAATATGCACGAGTGGCTTTACTTGGCCCAGGAAAGAAACTGCCAATTTTCTTGAGTATACTCAGGGCGCAGGTCTTCGGCGCAAAACTGAGAATTATCCGCGACTGTGCTAAAGAACAAAGGTGAGATATCATCTCATCGGCTTTTTCTTGAGGGTAATGAATGAGAACATCTAGGCAAATAACGGTATGGTAACTACCATTCAATGATTCCAAATCCTGCACAGCAAAAGTGGGATTTTCGGCATTTCCCAAAGTTTGCTTTGCTCTATCTCTGCCTTCTTCTACCATTTTTTCCGAAATATCGGTGGCATAGACTTTGGCACCATCTACTGCCAGGGGAATGCTGAGACTACCGACACCACACCCAGCATCACAGATTGATAGCTCTGGTAAATTGTTATCAGCCTTCAGCCAACCGAGAACTGTATCCACAGTTTGCTGATGTCCATTGCGGATGTCTAATTGGACTTTGTTGACCTCGCCATCGCCGTAGATTCGCTTCCAACGGTCAAACCCTGTGGAATTGAAATACTCGCGAACAATCGTTTTGTCGTCGGCTGCGTTCATAAACTTCGATTTTTAGGGGTTCCCAATGCTTAAAATTATCATTGATAGGAACCCATAAGAGCGGTCTTCCAGATTTTTCCAGATGATAATTCGCCGATAAGCAAGGATACTTACGTACATAGAGGAACTCTGGGTGTCGAATTCCAGTCCAGACGCGCAAAATTGAAGTTGTACTGGCTTAACAAGCAAAATACTGAATTTAGTTTAGGTTTTATGGCTTTTAGATATACTTTTTGCCCATAACAGCGATTTATTTTGAAATAAATCACCAAATTGCGATATTTATACAATTACTTTGGATTGGTCTATATTACCAAATTTGATGTTGTAATTTCATAAGCTGTTGGCATTATTTTTCCGTTTAAATCATTGTTCAGCTAATATTTGTTTATTTAAATTAAAACTGCTATTTTTATATGGTTTCACAATTGAGAATTGCTAAATACTATTTATAGCTATTTAAATACCCATAATTTTTACAACCTCAAATCTCATCAAAATTTATATCTATGGATATAAAAAATACCTCCTTAAGATAGAATTGAATTGCGATCGCAACATTTATGCTGTTAAAAATTTAATTATATGTAAATAATGAAACTTAAATATATAAAAAAATTAAGTAAAATTTCGTATGCTTCTTGTACATCTACTATCTAGGCTGATTTATTACACATGACACTTAACTCACTCACAGACAGTCCTATCGTTGCATTTACAATTCTCCTAACAGTAATCTTTACTATACCTCCGATATTTGAGCGATTGCGACTACCTGGATTAGTGGGTTTGTTAGTAGCAGGCGTAGTCTTAGGACAAAATGGACTAAAGTTGTTAAATCCTGAGTCAGAAACTATCAATTTACTCTCGGATATTGGCAAGATTTATTTGATGTTTGTGGCAGGTTTGGAAATTGACTTAGAGCAGTTCCGTAAAACTAGAAATCGCTCAATTGGGTTTGGTATACTGACATTCTTAGTACCATTAATTGCTGGCATTGCTGTTGGACGTTTATTCAATTTTAGTTGGAATGCCTCCTTCCTAATTGGTTCTCTACTAGCATCTCATACACTCTTAGCGTATCCAATTGTGAGTCGTTTGGGAGTAGTAACAAATGAAGCTGTAACCGTCACAATTGGGGCAACAATTTTTACTGACACAGGTGCTTTGTTAGTCTTAGCAATTTGTGTGGGAATTCATGGAGGGCAATTCTCTGCCTTAAGTTTAGCTACTTTATTAGGAGGATTAGCAATTTACAGATTTTGAAACAGATAGTTTGACAACTTGGTGGGAAAGTAATGAATCTCAACTAGTAGAGAAAAAACCAGATCCATTTACTGTAGTAGTACCAATATATAACCCTCAAACACAGCGTTATCTAATAGAAATGGCAGCACTGCTGGCTAGTCATGAATCTGGAAAAATTGTGCCATTAGCTATTACTAAAGCGCATATTCACATGGATGATCCACAATTAGTAACAGCACTCGACCAGAGCCAGCAAAGATTAACTTTAGCTAAAGAAATAAGTCAAGAATTTGATGTAGAAGTTTCGCCTGCAAATCGGATTGATGATGATATAGCTTTGGCAATTAGCCGCACCAGTCGAGAACAAAACGCTAGTTTAGTAGTGATGGGTTGGTCGCGGACAACAGGTTTGCGTGCCCGCTTATTTGGTAATGTCATTGATAGCGTGTTTTGGTCTTCTCACTGTCCGGTTGCAGTTACACGCCTCTTGAGCAGTCCCAAGACAATCCAAAGAATTCTTGTACCAGTTGGAGATTTAACGCGCCAAACCATTGGTGCTTTAAGGTTTGCCCAGATTTTGGCTGATGTTAATCAGGCGGAAGTTGTGCTGTTACACGTATGCGATCGCAAATCACCCCCAAATCGAGTAGAAAAATTTGTGTCTCAATTGTCTGACATCGCTTCTAAAAGCCAGTTACAGGTGAATACGAATATCCAAACAATCAGGGGTGATGATGTCGCTAGAGTCGTTATTCGGGAAGCTCAGGCGTTTGATTTAGCAGTATTACGTTCCGTTCGTTACAGCACTTGCGTCTGTTATGAGGTACAATAAATTAAAATATAAATACCTTTAAATGAAGTCATACTCTGTCGATCTTCGAGAAAAAATAGTTGCAGCACATCTTTAAAAAAACATCTCAATCAGAAAAGTAGCTAACATATTTTCCGTCTCAAAAAGTTTAGTTCAAAAGCTTGTAAAGCAACAAAAGCTTGAAGGAAATTTACAATCCAAGCCGCGAGGAAAACCACAATTTAGTCATCTAACAAATGCTGACATAGAGCCCGTGAGAATTAGTTGAATCAAATCCCGATGCAACATTGATAGAGTTGTGTGAATTATTCGCAGACAAGACTGGCAATTGGGTAGGTCAAAGTGCAATGTGTCGTGCGTTACAGAAATTAGGATTAAATCGGAAAAAAAAACAAAGCGGAGTACCCAAGCAGGCACAGAGCGAGTCCTAAATTTAAGATTAGATTATTGGGAAAAGGTCAAACATATAGAGTCAGAAAATTTAGTATTTTTGGACGAAACTGGTATTCTACTTGGGTTAACGAGGACTCATGCCCGTTCACAAATGGGAACAAGGGCCTACTCTCTCAATCCCTTTTATAGAGGATCACTCATTTACAGTAATTGGAGCAATTAGTATTAAAAAAGTAGTTGCATTAATGACAATGAATAACTCAATGGACGGCATTGCATTTGAATTGTTTGTTGAGAAGTTTTTAGTGCCAAATTTATGGTCAGAAGCAGTGGTAGTAATGGATAATTTATCCGCACATAAACTAGATTCAATTGTGCCAATGATTGAAGCTGTAGGTGCGAAGGTTATTTGTTTATCCTCATACTCTCCCGATTTTAATCCCATTGAATTATGGTGGTCACAACTTAAATCTTTTTTACGTAGTTTCACTCCAACTACAACAGAAATGGTTGATAAACTAATCTCAGTTGCACTTGATTTAATAAATCCTCAACATTTAAGAAACTGGTTTGCAAGTTGCTGCTACTGTACCTCATAACAGCCGTAAATGCTGTATCGCACAGCCGGGGGATTAGCAGTCAGCGAAGTGACAACGCAGATGATTCAAGAATTGAAATGCTCAATTGTGTTGTTGGGAGAGCCTCATTCGTAATGTGCGAGTTAACGCCAGTAAAAAGGGAAAAGTCAAAATACTTGCGATCGCTTTTGTCTCAGTGATGGGAATCGGCAAGAGCGATCGCGTGGTTTGATAACTATTCTCCAAATTGCTCTTTAGACAATAACGGCTCAAATGATTGGTAAGCCTCATAGTTCCGAAAATGCCGAGCATACAAATCAACAATATCCTCAGATGAATTAAAGTCATCATACAAAACTGAATTCACGTCTACTACTTGCTGTAAAGACCAAGTAATAGTTTCTCCATTTTCATTTGTATAGCTGACACTTTCATTTTTACCATGATTCAAAGCCTTTACTTTTGCTTGTTCTAAAGAAGCGGCTTTAATCAAAACAAAGCTTTCTTGGTACAACGGTTGACGATCGGGTTTATCTGAAGATGATTTGTAGAGAATTATAGCAATATAGAAAGATTCTGCTTTATTTACACTTTTAGTTTCCATTTCATGTTCTCTCCAGCTATTTTTTGAATCTATTATCATTCAATAACTTCCAAGCTTTTTTACCACTAGCCGATCTGTTTTTCTTGATGTCTTCTAAATAAGAGTTCAGAAACTCGCTGGGAAACTCCCGCCTAATCGATGCTTTTCGGCACACACTAATAAAAGTATCAGCAAACAAACTTAAGTTATCGTTGGCTTCACAACTAGCCCCTGGTCTAAATTGGCTTATTAGTAAGGATTGCTGAGATAAACTTGGATTGCTGTAATTATAGGTTAAAGCCTGGGAGTGAGCAGCAATAGGTTGCATAAGCAATCCCATAGTTAACAGACTGACCAATGGTTTTTGCAGCATATAGTTGAAAAATAGCCGACTATTTCTGTTTTCATAAGAAGATAGTGAATTAATATTACCGCCTAAACCAACTGCGTACCCAATGCCATAACCGACGCAACCACACCCAAAACCCACGACGGGAGACTAGAGACGTTTTTGGTTGTGAAAGATATTCAATTGCATTGTTGCAATCTTGTATCTTCGCATCGATTTCTAGCGCCTGATATAGTTCACGAGCATTGCTATAAGCACCCAGCGCGTCTGATTCCCTATTGACGTATTCTAATACCAAACCTAAGTTAAACCAAGCGTCTGCTTGCCCCTTGCGATCGCCTATTTCTCTAGCTATCTCCAAAGACTTCTGTTGAAACTCTATTGCCTGCTGATATTGCCCTAAGCAGCGATAAGCAATACCTAAATTGCCCAAACAATTAGTTTCCCCCTGACGATCTATCTCTTTAACTATCTTTAATTGCTGCTCAAAGAATTCAATTGCTTGGTTGTATTCTTTCAAGCCATGATAAGAATTGCCCAAATTACCTAAACAGCTAGCTTCCCAATTAGAATCGTCTAGCTCTTGGGCTAACTCCAAAGACTGCTGGTGAAACTCAATTGCTTGCAAGTATTCCCCCAAATATTGATACGCATTACCCAAATTGCCCATTAATTTGGCTTCTTGATTGCGATAACGCATCTCCTTGAGATCCTTGACTATCCTCAAAGACTGCTGGAAAAACTCAATTGCTTGCTTGTATTGTTCTCGCTGGCGGTGAACAAGTCCTAAGATATTTAAAGAAGCAGCTTTCACATTTGGGTAGTCTATCTCTCTAGCTATCTCCAATGACTGCTGGCAAAACTTAATTGCCTGGAAGTAATCTCCCAATAAATAATAAGAATTGCCTAAATTAGTGAAAGCAGCCAGATAAATCCAGTGTTCTCTTTCTCCCGTTTTTTCCCACGCTTCTATCAACTGCCTATATAAATAAACTTGATCTGTATAATAACCCCGCAAGGTCAAAAAATCATTGCAAGCGTCTAATACATCAAATGCCGAGTCATAATTTTCTAGTTGATACCAGTGATAAAAAATTTCTAAATATTCCTTGATATCTTCTTTAGTCTGCCAAGGTTGTTGTTTAACATTCAAAAGATAGTAATAAATAGCTCGTTGATGCACCTCTGTCTGATCACCAGCCTTATACCGCGCATACTCCAACACCACAGGCTGAAACTCAAACCGCCTCTTACCATTGAGCTTTTCTGACAACAGAGAACGCTTAACCAAATTCCTCAATTCTCCCTCAATCTCTGTTTTTGAACTTCCCGGCAACACTGCCACTGCTGCTGCACTATCAACAGCACCACGATAAACGCTAATATTGAGCAATAAATAAAGTCTTTTGCAATTCACTCAATCGCTCAAAACTGGCATCCAACACCAACACCATCCCCACATTTTCCCGGCGATGCACACCTACCACTTGGGGATCTGTCAACAACTGTCGCAAATTCCCTAAGCCTAAATCTGCCAATCTTCTTAAATCAGGGTCTTGGGAATATTCTTCTTTTAATAAATCTGCTACCAATCTCAACAGCAAAGGATGCCCATCTACCAATTCGACAAAATCCCCTAAATCCCCGCGAATGTTTAATGCAGTTAACAGTGCTACCCCTTCTGCGACTTGTAAACCTTTCAGGGGTAGCCACTCAAAGCCTTTTAATTCTGGTCTTTCCCTAGTGGTAATTATTACCTTACTATTAGCGCCATATTCCACCCAAGCATTGAAAAAGTCGCTGTAGAATTGACTTCCCCACTGTCTATCTGGCTGCAATAAACTCTCCAGGTTGTCAATGATCAGTAAATATTGCCCAGATTGCAGACACTTAACTAGCGCCTGCATTAACTGCGCTTCTTGTTCTGGAATCGGAAAGCCAAATTCACTGAGAACTTGACGGACTAAATCGCTAAAACCTGCGCCATAACTAACATCTGCCCAAAATCTCTTAGGGAAACCCTCAATTTCATCATAAATTTTAGCCGCTAGCATCGATTTACCCGTGCCACCGATGCCTTCTATGCCAATTAGGAATGTATTTTTATCAGTTAACCATTGCTGTATTTGGGCAATTTCTGTTTTCCGTCCCTGCCAGTAAGCCAAACTTTTATTAGGGTTTCCTGCTTTAAGAACCCCTGGCGATTCTGGTTGAGAGATTTGTTGTAATCGCTCTAGTACTGGTTCTATTCGGTCAACAATAATCTTGACTTCTGCTGCATTTATCTGTCCTACTTGAGTTACCTTACTGTCACCGTAGGCAGTGAGATTCATTTCAATGTTGTTCGAGTTACTAGGGCTAGGTTCCTCTGCCATTGCTTACATTAAGTAAAAATTTTGCTTGATATTGTGGCTGTGAACTCCGCCGTTCGTGTTCAGAACTCGACCATTTCTGTTTAGAACTCGACCATTTCTGTTTAGAACTCGGCCGTTCCTGTTTAGAACTCGGCCGTTCCTGTTTAGAACTCGGCCGTTTCTGTTTAGAACTCGACCGTTTCTGTTCAGAACTCGACCGTTTCTGTTCAGAACTCGACCGTTTCTGTTTAGAACTCGACCGTTTCTGTTCGGAACTCGGAACATCAAAATTGTTAGGGTGGGCAGTATTCTGCATACGTGTCAATTTAAGCTAAAACTCTGTCAAAACCTCGTTTACAGCCTCTGGCTGGAAATGCTGATCATTGCGGCTCTGCCGCAAGTCAGAAGGCGGAGCCTTCGATAGACATTCCCAGCCAGAGACTGGGAACGAGACAACCAAACAAACCGCCCTTTTAAATGTCTACCCTATTTAATTAAAAACTTACTTGGTTTGCGTCAATCTTCCCAACTTGCTTCACCGTACTTTGGTCGTAAGCATTCGCACTGACCTGAATATTGTCTCCGGGTTTGTCAGTCGATGCTTGCAAAATTTTAGCTATTTCCTCTGCAAGTACTGTATCCGCTTCTAAAATCTTCTTGAGTTGCACTCGCAAACTTGCTTGTAAATCTTCATCTTCTGGCTTTTGCGCCACATCCGTTGCTGCTTCCTTCGCTGCTTCCTTAGCCTCTACTTTGGGATGTAACTTTCCCCAAATTGCCTTGGCTGTATTCCAAACATCCTCACCTACTTTCTGAGATGCCCCTTCTACGGCTTTATTACCTACATTCAACAAAAATGGCAGACAGGGAGCGAGAAATTTAACGAGTAGAGCTATATCCATTGGTTTACAATGTCTATTTCATAAATGTACATTTTTACTGAGTATATTAACGCTTCTTCCCCTGTCACCTTGATTCTTTTAGCTTGATGCAAAATTTAGCCCAAGAATCGCTGCCAAGTTAATTCTTTTGTCGCTTCATCCCAATGCCAGCGTAATAAATTAGCGGGTTGACTCTTGGCAATTCCAGGCAAACCAATTGCTTGTCTAGGTGCATCTGTAGCTAATAAAATGGCAGTCTCTACATCACAAATTCCCCACTTCACCAAATTCTGCACTCCCACTAATAAGGGTAAAGTCGTCCCCGATAAGGTGCCATCCGCTAGTCGTGCTGTACCGTTTTTAACTTCAATTTGCCGACTGTCCCAAGGATACACGCCATCGGGTAGCCCCAGAGGTGAAAGGGCATCACTCACAAGGAACAGCCCTTTCTCTTGATAGCTAGCGCGAAGTAATATTTGCAGCATCGTGGGCGAAACATGTTCACCATCAGCAATAAAACCACACATCACATCAGGATGAGTAATTGCTGCCCCTAATAATCCTGGTTCGCGGTGATGCAATGGTGGCATGGCATTGAAAGCATGAGTTACCATCGTTGCACCGAGTTCAAAAGCAAGTTGCGCTTGGGCTGATGTTGCCTGAGAATGTCCTAAGCTAACGGTAATTCCCAAAGAACGCAAATATGGAATTACTTCGCCAGTGGGATCTAACTCCGGCGCTAAGGTGATGACTTTTACGACGTGGGCATAATCTCCCAAAACCCGCTTTACCTCGTCAATTGTTAAGGATAATAAGTACTCTGCTGGGTGTGCGCCGCGCTTTTGGTAATTCAAAAATGGGCCTTCTAAATGAACTCCGAGAATCTTGGCACCTGCTTGTTTACAGGGGATAATATCAGCAATCACAGCAAGCGATCGCTGAATCTTTTCTACTGAAGTTGTCACAAGTGTCGGTAAAAATCCATCTACCCCCACATCCCACAAAAATTGCTTTATTTTCTGGAGTACATGAGCATTTTCAGCCGTCAAATCAGGAAATGCCAATCCCAAAGCACCGTTAATTTGCAAATCAACGCCACCCAATGAAATCCAGTCGCCAGCTACATCGATTACGGATGCACGGCTGTGCGTCCCTACTGTACCCATTGGCAAGATTTGCTCAATTATGCCCTCTTGATTAACCAAGAGCATCTGCAAATCTTTGTAACCAGACACTCTAGCATTGATAATAATATCTACAGGATTTTGTGTTGCTTGGGTCATCACACTGGCGAGAATAGAGCTAAATCTGATTTTAGATGCAACCAACATCAATGAATCAATTCAAACAACGCCAATAGATGAGATGATGATCCGCATCACCTAGCTTCCATAAGCTAGTTCAAATAATTTTGAATTTTGAATTTTGAATTATTATGACTCCCTTAGTTGGTATTATCATGGGCAGCGATTCCGATTTGCCCACTATGAAAGATGCGATTGCAGTTTGTGAAGAATTTGAAGTTGAGAGCGAAGTTGCGATCGTTTCGGCTCACCGCACCCCAGAACGTATGGTGCAATATGCTCAACTTGCACACCAACGCGGTATTAAGGTAATTATTGCTGGTGCCGGTGGTGCTGCCCATCTACCTGGAATGGTAGCGTCTTTAACTCCCCTTCCTGTCATTGGTGTTCCTGTACCCACTCGTAACTTACAAGGTGTAGATTCTTTGTATTCTATTTTACAGATGCCTGGTGGTATTCCTGTGGCAACAGTAGCGATCGGTAATGCCAAAAATGCCGGTCTTTTAGCAATACAAATCCTCGCAACTCATCAACCAGAATTGTTAGAAAAAGTGCAACAATATCGTCAAACCCTATGTGAATCAGTAATTGCAAAGCAAGCAAAACTAGAAAAACTAGGCTATGAACAATATTTACAGCAGATGTTTTAATAAGTTTTAACACCAGAGCAGCAGGGAAGCAGAGGGGCAGAGGAGCAGCGAAAGAATTCCTAACTCTTGACTTAATGACAAATGACAAATGACAAATGACAAACCAAACTATTCAGATTGTTGCCCGTATTATTGCTTTGCCTAACAAAGTAGAAGAACTAAAAGCCGTACTGTTGGAACTCATTGAGCCAACCCGTCAGGAAGTAGGTGCGATCGAGTATAAACTTTTGCAAAACCAATACGATCCAACAGACTTTACTTTTGTAGAGGAGTGGACTTCCAATGAAGCCCTGAATACTCATCTAGATTCGCCTCATTTCCAAGCGGCAGCAGCTAAACTCGAAGGTTTAGTGACTGCTGCACCAGATATCCGCCGCTACCATCTTTTGGCATAGTGCGATCTTGCTAACTAGAAGCAGACTCTTTATTTTTGGCGATAATTTGGAGTATCTCAGCTTTAAATTCTAAGATTGAAGCGATCGCTCCAGAATCATGCAGCATTCTGAAGTATCTTGATCCTGAGGCCTTAGTCAAAAATTGAGAGCTGCAACATCCATGTGCCAACTGCTCGGAATGAATTGCAATGTTCCAACGGATATTTGCTTTTCTTTTGAAGGGTTTTCTGCACGGGGAGGAAAAACGGATGACCATCGCGATGGTTGGGGCATTGCTTTCTTTGAAGGAAAGGGATGTCGAATGTTTTTAGATGCCCAACCTTCTGTTGCTTCTCCGGTAGCGGAGTTTGTACGGAGTTATCCGATCCACTCAACCCATGTCATAGCCCACATCCGCAAAGCTACTCAGGGTGAAATTGCCCTACACAACTGCCATCCTTTCCGCAGGGAATTGTGGGGTCAGTATTGGGTGTTTGCCCACAACGGTAATTTGCCAGATTTTGATCCAGAAAATTTGGGCTTTTATCAAGCCGTAGGTGATACCGATAGTGAAAAAGCATTCTGCATGATGCTAGAAACATTGCGATCGCGCTTTCCTAAAGGTAAGCCTGACATAAAGGAACTGTATTTTGTGCTGCAAGAAATTACTGCTGTAATTGCGAAAGTAGGTATATTTAATTACTTATTATCAGATGGAGAACACTTTTTTGCTTATTGCTCAACTAAACTCAGCTACATTGTTCGCCAAGCGCCTTTTGCCGCTGCCCATTTAATTGACCAAGACATGACTGTAGATTTTCGAGAGGTGACTACTGAACGCGATCGTGTCGCTGTGATTGCTACTACACCTCTCACTGACAACGAAGTTTGGACACAAATTCAACCTGGAGAATTACTAGTTTTTCAGGACGGGCTGCCTCTGAAATACAGCAGAAGTCAGAATACAGAATTCAGAATTCAGGAGTAAAACACGCTTTATACCTGATTAACAGACGAATCGTTGTGTACCTAACTTTCCTTCAAATCTGCTGTATGTATTCAGTTAATAATAAGTAGTTAATCTATTTTTCCCATTTAGATAATTTCTAGATGGGTTTTGTTTTTGATACTGATACTATTCATAACTTACTTAATTTTGTTGCGCTGCGTTGAGCAAAGCCGATGTCTAAAATGGGCTACCCCTACGCTACAACACACTGTTATCAAAAATTAGCTATTCCCTAGCAAGTTGCTTGATACACTAGATCACTGATTGCGAGCGCAATTTGATAGTTGAAATTGAAAGTATTTTTAATTGCTCACAAAACTGATAAAATCTCCATATTCTTTGTCAAAAATATGATGTTTTTTAGTATTTGTAACTAGATATATGGAATCATCCAGTATCATAAATATGATATAACTGTATTCCCATCAGTTATCTGTAGATTTAGTGGAGGAAATAGAATGAGTTTGTGGCAACGCCCACTGAAAAGATTACAAGCGATAGCTGAACATAGAACGTATCGGTTCAGACTAAGTTCGCTCAAAGGCTTTGTATCACTCTTTTTGGTAGGGACTGTATTGAGTGTGGCGCTTGCCGCCTGCTCTGGTGGTGGAACTGGCAGTAATTCTGCCTCTGAAACCCCTGGTGCTAGTGCTACCCCTGTAGCTGCCAGTAAAGATAATGTTGAATTAACTCTAGTTTCCTTTGCTGTCACCAAAGCAGCTCATGAAGCCATTATTCCTAAGTTTGTAGAACAGTGGAAGAAAGATCATAATCAAACTGTCGTCTTCAAGCAAAGCTATGGCGGATCTGGTTCCCAAACTCGCGCTGTTATTGATGGTTTGGAAGCAGATGTTGTCCACTTGGCATTAGCTGGAGATACCACAAAGATTGAGAAGGCTGGATTAATTCAGCCAGGATGGGAAAAAGAAGTTCCCAACAATGGTATTGTCTCCAAATCAGTTGCAGCATTAGTCACTCGTCAAGGCAATCCTAAAGGTATCAAGAACTGGGCAGATTTAGCCAAAGATGGTGTCAAATTGATTACTGCTAATCCCAAAACTTCCGGCGGTGCTAAGTGGAATTTCTTAGCACTATGGGATTCTGTAATTAAAACAGGTGGCGATGAGGCTAAAGCTACTGAATTTGTGACTAAAGTTTACAAAAATGTGCCAATCTTGCCTAAAGATGCACGGGAAGCTACTGATACATTTGCCAAGCAAGGGCAGGGTGATGTCTTAATTAACTACGAAAACGAAGTTATTTTGGCACAGCAAAAGGGCGAAAAGGTTGAGTATGTCGTTCCCGATGTGAATATATCCATCGACAATCCGATCGCTGTGGTAGATAAAAACGTCGATAAGCATGGAACCCGCGAAGTTGCTGAAGGTTTTGTGAAATACCTCTATAGCCCAGAAGCACAGCAAGAGTTTGTCAAATTGGGATTCCGTCCTGTGGATGAGACTTTAGCTCAAACCAAGGAAGTCACAGACAAATTTCCCAAGCTGAAAACTTTGGGTACAGTTGCAGACTTAGGCGGTTGGGAAGCAATTGATAAGAAGTTCTTCGCAGATGGGGGCGTGTTTGACAAAATTCAAGCCCAAAAATAACGGTAATTAGTCATTAGTCAATGGTCGGTGGTAAGTAGAAAAAACAACCGGCCACTGACAAAAAACTTGTTGTGAAATTTAAATTTTGAATTTTTCACTATGACATCTGTATCTCCTTCTGTGGAAGTTGAACGCAAAACGCCATTTTGGAAGAGATTGGGGCGAGTTCCTTGGACTTGGCGAATCACCATTGGATACTTGACGGTGATGTTGTTTATCCCCATCATTGCCATGTTCCTGAAAGCGGGTACAGAACCCCCATCTAGATTTTGGGCGATCGCAACCAGTGATATCGCACTAGCAACATACAACGTAACTTTTGTGACGGCAATATTTGCCGCCTTACTCAATGGCGTATTTGGAACTCTGATTGCTTGGGTTCTGGTTCGCTACGACTTTCCCTTCAAGCGCTTGATTGACGCCACAGTGGATTTACCATTTGCACTACCAACTTCCGTAGCAGGGCTAACCTTGGCAACAGTCTACAGCGATAATGGCTGGCTAGGTTCGCTATTAGCACCACTGGGAATTAAGGTATCTTTTACCCGGACGGGAGTAGCGGTAGCAATGATATTTATCTCACTACCTTTTATTGTGAGAACTGTGCAACCCGTGCTTCAGGAAATGGAACATGAAATTGAAGAAGCTGCCTGGTGTCTGGGTGCTTCTCAATGGCAGACCTTCTGGAAAGTAATTTTGCCACCTTTATTTCCGACGATTTTAACTGGTGTTGCCTTGGGTTTCTCCCGTGCGGTTGGGGAATATGGGTCAACTGTGATTATTTCTTCCAATACGCCCTATCAAGATTTAATCGCACCTGTGCTGATTTTCCAGCGGTTAGAGCAGTATGACTATTCTGGTGCAACAGTAATTGGCATAGTTTTACTATCAATTTCGTTGGTACTGCTATTGGCAATTAATTTCTTACAAGGATGGGCAAGGCGATATGACAGTAGATAAGCCAAGTTTTCACTCATCTGCATCTGAGACACATACGGCCAAGCCGAAAGAGCAGAAGAGTTGGGTGCCAATAGTTTTAATTGGGATAGCGATCGCCTATTTAGCTCTAGTTCAATATATCCCGGCAATTAACGTTTTTGTCCAAGCCTTCAGCAAAGGAGTTGGACCGTTTCTGTCCAACCTGACGCGACCAGCTTTTCTCCATGCAGCTTGGCTGACGCTATTGCTGGCTGTGATTTCTCTACCTTTAAATACAGTATTTGGTTTATGTGCAGCTTGGGCGATCGCTCGTCATAAATTTCCTGGACGCGCCGTAGTTTTGAGCATTATTGACCTGCCTTTTTCGATTTCACCCGTAGTTGCAGGATTAATGATTGTGCTACTTTACGGCCGCAATGGCTGGTTTGGTCCTTGGCTTCAAGCCCACGATATCAAGATTATCTTTGCCTTTCCAGGTATGGTACTAGCTACAGCCTTCGTGAGTATGCCCTTTGTGGCGCGGGAAGTGATTCCTGTTTTAGAAGAATTTGGTAAGGATCAAGAAGAAGCTGCTAGAACTCTAGGTGCGAAAGATTGGCAGATATTTTTGCGTATCACCCTACCCAGTATCCGTTGGGGTTTACTCTATGGTTTAATTTTGACCAATGCCAGAGCAATGGGTGAATTCGGAGCGGTTTCCGTCGTCTCTGGTAACATTGCTGACCGAACCCAGAGCCTACCACTATTTGTAGAAGACGCTTACAAACAATACGAAACCGAAGCGGCTTTCTCTGCGGCTGTACTGTTAGCGTTGCTAGCAGTAGTAACCTTGGTGCTGAAGGAGATTCTAGAACGGAAAACCCGCATTAAAGATGTTGAATAGAAAAATCAAGCAATTATAGTTATCTTTTGAATAGGATACAAGCAAATCATGGGACATGGTACGATCTACTTAGTACCTATCAGGAAATTACCGTTAGGGTTAAGAGTAGTTCTGTACCAATCCCGATTAGGGATTGAAATAACTCAGATATGGCTACTGACAATACACTTACCAATAAACGGATTCGACTCAGAATTCCTAAAGATTATCACCAGGAACCTGTCATTTCTCGCCTGGTGTCTGACTATGGACTGATTGTGAATATCACGGCAGCGATTTTAGGAGCCAATGCTGTCGGAGATGGTTGGTTTGACCTTGAACTACAAGGAACAGATGCACAAATTCAAAGCGGTTTAACTTATCTCCGCGATTTGGAATTGGAAGTCTGGGATGATACTAAAGCAAGTGATTGGTAAGGGTTATAGGAATACAAACAATTTATTTATCTGGTTTTAAGAGAATTGTAACCCGCAGATCCCCGACTTCGTAAAAGTTATCGGGGATCTTGTTTATCATCAATTATTCAGAATTGCTGTAGTGGTTTTTCTACAAAAGGGTATACCAAATACCGTTATCATTTTGACGTAAAATACGGTATCTTCCCTCAAGAAATTCTAGCATTCTTGGAAAATTTTTGTTGATAGTAGACTGCTGAATATAATCAATAAAGATATAAGGAGGCTTAGATGAATCTAACTCTTCTAGAAGTTTTGTCCATTGCTCAGGCAGAAAATATTCAAGTGCCCAACCACGTAGTGATGTAGCCTGAGTCCGATTCGAGAAGTAGTAAATAGATGGATCGCCAGCTACATAAATCTTACCAGGAAGACTTTCTGGTTGGGAGATAAATTCAGCCTCTGAACGAAGAGATGGATATTTTTCTCTAAAAACAGTCTGATATTTAAATCGTGTATCTTCAGCTAAAGCAAAATTGTTATTAACCAGAACAACACTCTTTTTTAGAAGAGTGTGCGATAAAGGGAAGAAAAACAAAAATATCAGTAGTATTGTAGTAAATGGGGAACTCAATTTTTTTAAAGACTCCCATAAAACATCTAATCCTTTAGTAGCTAAAATTCCTAAAGGTACAAACAATAGTAAATAATGGTATTCCCAAAATGCCCCACGTTGTAGAACAATCACACCCCAAGCAAAAATACACCAAACAACAAGTAGCAAAGTGAATATATTCTTAGACTTACGCAATGATACATCTACTGCAACAGTAGCGGCTAAAAGTAGAGGGTAAAAATTATTTAAAAACCATTTTATTCCTGCAAAAAGCCCATTTGGGTCAAATTGTGAATTAGCAACAATCCGAGGTGGATATAAAAAGAATGTTTGATACAAAATTGGTAAATTATTAAACCAGGCAAAATAGCTTACAATAAATAAAATAGGAAATATAATTCCCATAAAAATTGGAATAAATATTTCTAAAAAAACTTTTTGAATTTGCTCGCGTTTGATTAGCACAGCATATATCAAAAGAGTTAGCCAAAATGAAAGTAATATTAGCAGAAGTATTAATTTAAATATGAGGACAATTCCACCAATAAAACCTGATAGTAAAAGTAGAAAAAATCTTTGTCTTCCTTCACATTTAAAAGATTCACAAGTCAACCAAACACAAGTAAATAAAGGCAAACTAACCAGTGCCTCTACTTGAGTAAGATGCCAAGGCTGTGAAACAGTATAGTAAACGCCAACCGTTAACAAAGGTACTAGACTTGCGATTATCGGATGCTGAAAATAGCTTTTTAGACTCAGCAACAATATTATAGACAGAAATATCATGTAAATAAGTTCAAAGAGATGGATGCCAATCTCATTAAAACCAAATAAAGTTCCTGCCAAAAAGTAAAAGTAAAAAATCCCCGGTTGCTTCACATCCCAGAAATCACGATAAAGTAACTTTCCTTGTTGCATCTCCAAAGCACCAAGCCTAAAAAATGCTTGATCTCCGTCAAATGGAAAAGGTAAATGTATAAGACCAATAATCACAATTCCAATCAAAACGAGAAGATCAATTTTATTGAATTTAGTAATATTAATCATCAAACTTTATAATCAAAAGTTAATCGACTATCTTATGCTGATTAATATCCTAACAGGGTAAATAACAAGGTAATTTTAGGATATGAATTTAAAGTTTAAAGTTTCTGCGATCGCGCCAGCAGTGACCTGTTAGTTTATTAAGAATTAGCTCAAGTAGCAACTAAGTCCCACGTAGTTGTGCGTGGATCGCTCATATCGTTCGAGAGGTTTGCTCTCGTCCTTATCGATGTCTTTAATTTAACCAAGTATTAAGAGGTTTTAATCCTTGTGACGGTAGTAGTGTCCATCCGTAAAGCTGCGGTTATTGGCAATGAAGAGTTATTTCTCTCCTTTCCCCCTGCTAACCGTTTGTAAGGCAGCTCTTTACCGTGTATAAACAAGTCGGATGTAAAGAGGTGTATAGGATTTCCAAGAGGCAAAAACTTTGGATAGTCTCATCTTAATTCACGCTAAAACTATACCAGGAAAGCCATTTACAGACCTTCGATTCATAAAAAAGGGGCGGTATTATATGAGGCGATTCCCCTATATCAATTGGTAAATATCTGGCAAATAAGTCGAGTAAATTGCTTAATGAAGGTGGTCTGATTAAATGGAAGCTAAAAATTAAAAATGAAAGTAATACAGTTTATTAAATTTAGCAACGTGACAGCTCACCAGAAGATATTACTATTTTGGAGATGTCTATAGAACTTCCTAGTGATGATTGTGCAATTATATTAATACCTAATAGTCCTTGTCCACCACATGAAGTAGATAGAACAGTAATACCATCTTGCTCCGCAAATCCATTAGAACCGTTAGATGTAAACTGGGTAGTTTTAGGGGGAGATATGTCTTGACCAAGAGCACCACCACTAAAGCTATAGGTTCTGCTTAAGCTAGCACCTTTACTCATTGAACTAACTGTAGCACTTCCTTGGTACAGTATCTGTATATCTTTGACGAAGAAACCACTAGGAATAAAAGTCTGAGCACGTAAAATACACCTTTGACGCTGACCCTCGCTTGCACTGATTTGATCCAAGGCGATCGGTAAGGTTGTAGGGGCAGATCCAGGAAGCGTATTTGTAACACTACATCCAACCGTTGTTATTGCTCCAAAAGTAATACTAGGTAAATCTTGAGCCACAGTCTTGGTCGCAATAACGTTCATTCCAAAAATTGTAGATATAGACAGTAATACACCAAACTGTTTAAAGTTCATATAGATTGCACTCACGTTATTAAAATTGTTTAAAGCGGTGAATTCTCAAGATAATTAATGCAATACTTGAGCGCCTCAATCTTGATGCTTGATATTAGAAAAAGAATGTAAGGAACTTGTGAATAAATACAGTGCTTATTAAAACTTAAATCTTGTAAACGACATTCCACAGTTGGAGGGTCAGGTGATGATATTTTAGGGTTTATTCATGTAAGTCCCTAAAAGCAACGTGTAACTTATTCTCTCACAAGAACATCGAAGGGAGCAACGCGATTTGGTGAGGTCGGGTAAAAAGGATACGTTCAATTTTAATTCCAAGATAATGACGATATCAGCGAAGGGACAGATGAAATAAATTCTCAATTCGTTTAGCGTCTATTTCTCTACATAAATTGCTCCGAACTTACGTTAATTTACTGATTGCTTTTTTGCGTACTTTGTGATACTTTCCTTTACATAACAAGTAAATTGATTAAATCGATAGAGTTACCGTAGTTAAATAAAAAGCCAGAAATATGAAAATTTCTATGAGGCTGATATTCAACCACACACAGTTGAATTATAGGGGCACAGCATTAGCAAGATTCTCTGCCGAACCCAAAAATTGCGTAGGCGCAGCCCCTCGTAGGGATCGCTATTGGGAATTAATCTGATGTCTGAGAATAAATCTGTAGAACCTGCTTCAGTCCACAGTCGAATTCTTGTGCCTCAACGGTATAACAGGCAACCTGTAATTTCTCGGCTCGTTTCTCGTTATGGTTTAACCGTCAATATCAAAGCTGCATCCCTGACATCCGACAATGACAGCGATGGCTGGTTTGATTTGGAACTTTCAGGAAATCCCCAAAAACTGACAAATAGTTTATCTTACTTGCAAGGATTGGGAGTGAATTTGCTGCAACTAGCGATCGCTAACCAAATTCAATCCAACCAGCACACTCTACCTTTCCCAAATCCAGCTACCAAACTGAGTCCCAAAGACTCTGCATGGCTGACAAATAAATGGCAACAACAATTCCAGCAATGGATTTCTCTGGGTCAAACCAATCGATTGCGCTTACAACTGTGCGTCTTAAAATCTTATTACGAAGAACCAGTGATTTCTGAGTTAGTTTCTCGTTATGGACTAACGGTCAATATTACTAGTGCTATACTTCAACCCGATACGCAAGATGACGGCTGGTTTGACTTGGATTTGTGGGGGAGAACAAAGCAACTCTACTCTAGCTTGAGTTATTTAGAAAAACTGGGACTACCGATTTGGCTAGATTTGTCTAGCGTTTATAGCGATGTCTACGACGGGCTACGCCTACGCTAATTAATAAAATTACCACTATCCAATGGCAGCACTAAATCACCAAAAAACCAATTCCCAAAACAGATTATCACTGGTTTCTTCAGTTTCTGAAAAAAGCCAAGTCACTCAGATTCGTCTGCGAATACATATTCCCAAATGCTATCTGCAAGCGCCCGTAATTTCGCAGTTAATTTCTACTTACGGCTTGGTAGTTAATATTACCAAGGCTATGCTACAACCAAATACAGATCAAGAAGGATGCTTTGACATTGAACTGCGGGGAACAGTGCCACAAATTTCTCGCGGTTTAGCTTACCTAGAATCCCTGAATCTTAGAATTGTGGGTAAGCCGAATGCTGACGGCGATAGCTGGTTTTACTGAAATAATCTAAATTTCGTAGTACCAAATTTCTTCTTCTTTTAGAACAATTCGATGTAAGGAGAGACGATCGATCAAGCCCTCTTGCTCAAACTGTCCAAGAACACGAGTAATGGTAACACGAGTTGAACCAAGCATTTCCGCCAAATCCTCATGAGTCAGACGCATATCTATTAAACGTCCTTTCTCAACTTCCGAACCAAACTTTTTGGATAACCATGCCAACAGCTTGATGAGCATAGTATCCACTTTTTTATGGCTACGAATGATCATCAATTCTTGAGCCTGTTGGATATGGGCAAGTAGAGTTTCTGTTAGTTCAGTCCACTCCTCTAGAGGTAAAACTGTTGCCTCCACTTTAGTTAGGCATTCCATCTGATAAGGTTCTAATTTTGACAACCTCTTACCAACGACATCTCCAGGGCCCCACAATCCTAAAGCGACAGTTGTACCATCTTCCAAATAGGTAAAAGTTCTGACAAAACCCGTTTCAATCTTCCAAAGGTCGTTATGATGCTCTGGCAGAAATGACCTACGCGCAAAAACTTGCTTAGTATTGTTACTGCTTAGACTAGATAAGCTTGTGTACAAAGACACCATAGTATATAAAACTATTCTCCGATAAATTAACCGTAGTATTACATTTATATCAGGTTATAAGAACCTATGGGTATTTTAAAAAAGGGAATAGGGTACAGGTTACAGGGTACAGATAAAATTGCCTATCACCTGTCACCTCTCCCCTCCATTCCCTAAATTCCCGCACCATCAAGAAAATCTTCTATCATCCCATCAGAATTATTACTCTTAGGGTTGTCGGTTAATTCGTCGCCAAGTTCAGTTGGAGACGAACTTGATTGTTCCAACTGCTCAAACTGTTTCTCTAGAGACTTGACGCGTTCAAATAAAGCGCGGATGACTTCAGCTTCTACGTCGCGTACTTTATCATGATCCAGAACATTGCTAGACGAGTTGTTCTGACGAGTTACGCGCCCTGGAATCCCAACTACAGTAGTGTTACTGGGGACATCTCTTAGCACCACAGAACCGGCTCCGATACGGACGCGATCGCCAATTTGAATATTTCCCAATACCTTCGCACCCGCTCCCACAACTACATGAGAGCCTAAAGTTGGATGGCGTTTGCCGCTTTCTTTCCCAGTCCCGCCAAGGGTGACACCTTGATAAATCAGAGCATAGTCGCCCACGATCGCAGTCTCACCAATCACTACTCCCATACCGTGGTCAATAAACACTCCCTGGCCAATTAATGCCCCAGGATGAATTTCAATTCCGGTTAAAAACCTACTAAGATGAGAGATGAATCTTGGTATAAACGGAATTCCAATTTTATGCAGCCAGTGTGCCAATCGATGAAACACTAGAGCTTGCAGTCCAGGGTAACAAAACAATACTTCTAGCCAGTTACGGGCTGCTGGGTCACGCTCAAAAATGGTTCGCAAATCAGTTAGTAGCATACTCTGTTGAGATTTTTGTTGGTAGGTGAGGCTCTGAAAACAGAAACTCAGGATAATTCCCAGAAAAAGATCGAGTCCTTTATGAGAATTGTGTAAAAGTACAATCTACGGTAAGTCGATAGAGTATAGTGTTTTGGTGGGTAATAAGTGGGATGCTATCACATTCCACAGTTGAAAAAAATTAATTTCGCATAAACTGCGATATGTCCCTCAATTCACCGTAGTATGTTGAGTACAGTGTTGAATAGCCAAAACTACGCTCTCTTGGATCTGTCTTCCAAAGTGGAATATGCGCTGCTGGCACTATTAGAACTGGCAAGCCACCACGGAAAAAAACTTCCTTTAACCATGAGCGAGATTACTGCCAAGCAACCCATACCTGAGCGCTATCTGGAACAAATTTTGACCAACCTCCGGCGTGCTGGTGTGGTGCAGAGTCAACGCGGCTCTAAAGGAGGTTTCGTTTTAGTTCGGGAACCTTGGCAGATTACAATACTTGAAATTGTCACTTTGGTTGAAGGCGAGCGGAAAGAGAAAGATACCTCTAACTCTCCGACTCTAGAAAAGACTCTGGTTTATGAAGTTTGGGAGCAAGCTAACGCTGCCTCAATAGAAGTTTTGGGTCGTTATACACTTCAAAACTTGTGCGACGAAAGAGAAACTCGTGCCCAGCAGAGTCCAATGTATTATATTTAGACACGACGGAGTACCCCCATGCGGATAGCGAAAGATATCACAGAGTTAATCGGCCGAACTCCTTTAGTTCAATTAAACAAGATTCCCCAAGCGTCAGGAGCGGTTGCTCGGATTGTGGTGAAGCTAGAAAGCATGAATCCAGCATCTTCTGTGAAAGACCGGATTGGCGCGAGTATGGTGGAAGCGGCAGAAGAAGCAGGCTTGATTCACCCCGGAAAAACTGTTTTAGTAGAGCCGACTTCTGGAAATACAGGAATTGCGCTAGCGATGGTGGCAGCTGCCAAGGGCTACCATCTCATTCTAACGATGCCTGACACAATGAGCCACGAAAGACGATCCATGCTCAAAGCTTATGGCGCTCAATTAGAGTTAACGCCAGGGGTAGAAGGGATGCGAGGAGCGATCGCTCATGCAGAGCAGCTTGTAGCTAAAACGCCCAATGCTTATATGTTGCAGCAGTTCCGCAACCCCGCCAACCCGAAAGTTCACGCCGAAACCACAGCCGAAGAAATTTGGAATGATACCGATGGAGAGGTAGATATTCTCGTGGCGGGAGTGGGTACTGGTGGCACAATTACGGGAGTTTCAGAAGTTATTAAAAAACGCAAGCCGAGTTTCCAAGCGATCGCAGTTGAACCCAGCAACAGTCCGGTATTAGCAGGCGGTAAATCAGGGCCTCACAAAATTCAAGGTATTGGCGCGGGATTTGTCCCAGCGATTTACCGTTCAGAACTGGTGGATGAAGTGATTCAGGTAGCGGATGAGCAAGCGATCGCTTACAGTCGTCGCCTTGCAAAAGAAGAAGGATTACTATCGGGGATTTCGACTGGCGCTGCTTTATATGCGGCTATTCAAGTGGCACAACGACCAGAAAATGCAGGTCGCCTAATCGTCATGATCCAGCCTAGCTTTGGTGAACGCTACCTCAGTACCTCACTATTTAAAGACCCAGAGGAGAATGAGTGGTTGAGTAAAGTTTGATTCAGGTGGGGTCTGAATCCCCATCAATTAAGCCCAAAATCCTTGTTAGAGACGCATTAGTACAGCAGGAAGTTAGCGTAACCCAATCCAATTTCGCGTCTCTACAGGTCTAACTTCTACTCAGTCTCGCTTCAGCCTGATTGAGCAAGTTATATCAGGTTTCTAATAATGATTTTCAAAGCTTTTTAAATAATGTCGTTGCCCCTCTTTTTCCAGATGGATTAACTGTTTTCGATACCAATGGACAGTATTTAGACAGCACAGGCACTATTATCGAAGAAAAGTCTAAGAGTATTTTCTTGTTTTTTAACGATACTCAGCAAAACAAAAAACGTTTTCCTCCTGCCTTCCTCGATAAAAATCTAAAATTGGCTCGTTTATCGACTAGAATTTTCGCCAATTTCATCGGCACTTTCGTTGTTTTTCACCAAAATCATCAAACAGATACCACTAGCAGCTAGCTTTATTGGACTTAAAGCTTCGCTTTTTAATACAATAAAAACGCCTAATCCGATCAGAACAAAAGGCACAAGATAATTAACGTAGTCAGTCAATACATCAGCTATGACTCTATTGTTAATTAATTTGTATGCAACGTAGCACCAAACTCCTAACAAGAGAAAAAATAATCCGAGAATTACCAAAAAACTCTCTAAGTTGCAGCTAGCAAATAAAGGCACGTAGACACTAATATTATCGCTACCATTGGCAATTGTAACAGCTGCCACACTATAGGCTTGGGGGGAAAAAAAGCTAGTGATTGTTGATGTTTGAGCTTGTTCTGTGGCAGCTAAAACTTCTTTTGATGAATCTTCTTCCCGATTCACTAAACTACTGATACCTATGGAGATTGGTAGTAAACCAAGTAATCCAATCCAGTTTTTTGATAAAACTAATCCACCAAACAAACCCGGAAGACTAAGCATTAACAGAACTGTAAAACCGAGAAACTGGCCAGCAACTATATGCCGGGGACGAAAGTTAGCATTTATTTGAGAAAAAAACAACAATAGAATGACAATATCATCAATGTTAGTGGCAATGAATGCAATTGCCCCTGTAGTAATTTCAGTAACTAACTCGCTCATATTTAACAGCAGTTTTCAGGTATTTAGACTACGACTGAGATTGGTAATGGGTAGTGGGGAGTGGTGTAGTTCAATTACTTGAAAGATTAATTTGGTATGGTGGTAAATCGTAGATTCTAAAAATCCAGCATGAGTCAGCTAGGGACAGCCTTCAGTGAAGGGATAATTGCCTTCATCGCCACTAACATAGATGACATCATTATTTTGTTAATATTTTTTTCACAGGTAGACGGTAATTTTCGGCGGCGGCATATCTTATTCGGTCAATATCTGGGTTTTGCAGCCATCATCATCGCTAGCTTACCAGGATTTTTCGGTGGATTGGTTGTACAGCGAGAATGGATAGGATTATTAGGACTACTACCAATAGCAATTGGTATTCAACAATTAATATCTAGAAAAGAAGAAACTATAACAGTTCAGACAGTCAGTAGTGATTTTAGAGAGCCTACACCTACGAACCCAGTATTGTCTTTTATTTTGAGTGTTTTGCATCCCCAAACCTATAAAGTGGCAGCAGTAACGATCGCTAATGGTGGTGACAATATTAGTATATATATCCCTTTATTCGCTGGTCAGGATCTTGCCAGCTTGGGAGTAATTCTAAGTATATTTTTTATCATGGTAGGGGTTTGGTGTGCGATCGCTTATTTTTTAAGCCGTCAACCTACCATTGCTGATATTTTAAGTCGCTACGGTAAGGCTGTTGTACCTTTTGTCTTAATTGGTTTGGGTCTATTCATTATGTACGAGCGAGGTACGTTCACTCTACTATCTTGGATGAGAAGTTAATCAATGTTGAATGCTGGATTTGGAATTGAAAATCTCAAATTGGTTACACCTGATGAACTAATTTCCAACTTACCATCATCAAAATGGCGTAAATAATAAACCGTAGTGGGCGTTGCGGAGCTACTTGGCAGATTTTAGCACCTAGTAACACCCCAGGCACAGAGCCTAACCATATAGGCAGTACCAAACTCCAATCAACTGTTCCCAGGCTGAGATGACCAAGGGCTGTAAACAGCAGTAAAATTGCTGCGTGTGAAATATCTGTACCCACTAACTTCCGTGCATCAAGGCGGAAAAACCCAATCAGCACTAGGGCAAACATTGAACCTGATGAGACGCTAGTTAGACCGACAAAACAGCCTAAAATTGCTCCCAAGGTGATTGTTATAAATCGACCAAAGTTAGTTTCTAAGTCTAACTTTGGCAGTTCGGGTAAATTAAATTTGGGGAAAAAAGTCAATAACAACAATTGCACTAGTGCTAACACTGTGACTAGCAAAATCATCCCACCCAGCAAACGGAGCAAGATATTATCCAGGTTATACTCACCTGTACGTTTAATGAAGTGCAAAATCCCTACTCCGAACAATGAGCCTGGAACACTCCCAAATGCCAGCCATTTGACAACTTCTGTGTCGAGGGTTTTCTGTTCCCAATGCTTGACGCTACCAACAATTTTCATCAAGGTGGCGGCCACAACATCAGAACTCACAGCGATGGAAGGTGGAACCTGAAAAACAAAAATCAACATTGGGGTGATGAGAGACGCTCCACCAATTCCCGTCAAACCAACGATGATACCAACAAAAAAGCTAAAGAACGGTAGTAATAGATAGTGCATACTCTTTGGCGATTTCAACAATTAGTTATCAGTTATCAGAGTCCTGTTGAGTCTCCCACTTCTATAAGTGAGCAGCGTCGGTAAGGGTTGATTAATTCCCCAAACGGAGCCTTGATAACTGTTCACTGACTTAACTACGAGCAGTTAGAGAGCAGCAACTCAGCCAAACTATAGCCCAGTGGTAGACTGGGCTATTTATGACAAGTATTGTGTTTCTCAAGGATTCCTGGACAACTTAAAACCTGTCTGGAAGTTTTTGTAAGCATGACAACTGGCATTTAGCTCAAATAGATTTTGATAAATGCTTATTGGTCAGTCGCTCTGCTAAACTCAACTTCTAACTAGGTTTTTCTACAGTTTTACATATAAAACCACGTAAGGCGATGCACTTACCGTATTTTACTCGTAAGTATGATTAAACGTCTAGCGTATTCGCGTTGTATATTGTTCAATTATCTGGATAATACACCGCAGTCAGTCAAACTCCCTACGGACTGGTTGCTCAAAAATTTACTTACAAGTTAGTAAGCATAGGGATAATACCAAACTTTGTAGAGACACGATATATCGCATTATGCTGCAATTAGGCAACATCCTGAAAGTGATTACAATACTAAAGCTCAATTACGATTCCCTAGTTTAATGACTCATGGAAAACTTTGTTTTTAGGACCAGCCCTTTCAAGGTGAGTAAAAATTTTGCTCAAAAAATTCCTCTTTAATCTCTTAACTCTGTGTTCTCTGCGTCTCTGTGGTTAAATAAATTACTTTTAAACCGCAGAGGCACAGAGAGCGCAGAGAGAAAAACAGAGATTTTACGAGTCACCTTGAAAGGGCTGATCCTAGTTTTTTGCAATCCAGTCAAAATCCTGTTTGGCAAAGGTCAAATCGCCAACATTGCTGCTGAAATTCCTGATAATGCCAAAATCCTGATTAATTATGGTGGGGGTAGCATCAAAACTAACAGCGTCTATAACCAGGTGAAGTCTGCATTGGCAAACTTTGGCTATAGCCAATGCCTAGTACCGCAAGGCGGAATTAAAAATTAAAAATTAAAAATTAATACAGCGTAAGCATTTCATTGGTTTTGAATGGGTAGTTTATTTACGCCGTACTGTACTAGTTCTGTACCCAGTGCTGAAAAAAGCTTGACTTACAAGCAACTATCATGATAATTTAAATCAAACCATTCGGTCGGTAATATTTTATTTACAGCTATTTACAGCAATTTTCAATTTAATAAACTCCCTACTCCCTACTCCCTACTATCAAAATCGCTGTAATGTCCAAAGGCGAAGAAACAAAAACCAGAATTCTTGAGCAAGCAGCCGAACTGTTTAATCAACAGGGGTATGCAGGTTCATCGATGTCAGACATTATGCGTGTAACTGGATTGCAGAAAGGAGGAATTTACAATCACTTCCAAAGCAAAGATGATCTCGCGCTACAGGCTTTTGATTTTGCGATCGCTCGCATTAAGCAGCATACTAGATTTGTATTACGAAACAAACGCCACGCAGTAGAACGTCTGCAAGCAATCATTGGGGTATTTAGTAGCTTCGCAGAAAATCCACCCATCAAGGGAGGGTGTCCACTGCTGAATACTGCTGTGGAAAGTGATGATGCTCATCCGGCGTTGCGAGAACGCGCTCAACAGGCGATGAACTCTTGGCTGCATCTAATTTGTCGAATTATTGAAACAGGAATTGAAAAGGGTGAAATTCGCGCGGAAGTGAGTGCTGATGAAATCGCTACTATCATAATCGCAACACTGGAAGGAGGCATAATGATGAGCAAGCTTTATGGAGATTCAATTCATATCCATAGGGTAATTAATCACCTGAATCAATACTTGAAAACTTCTCTTTAATTGAATAGAGCGAGCGGTATTAAAAAATATCAAAAGAAATAATGCTAGTAAATAAAAACTTACACAGACCATTAGAAGTAGTATTAGCAATTCCTGTAAAAACATACGACATTGATTTTATGGGAATTGTGAGTAATATCGTGTATATAAGATGGTTAGAGGATTTACGTCTAAAGTTTTTAGATGAACATTGGCAACTCAATCAACAAATTGAGCAAGGATATACACCGATTATAGCTGGGACTGAAATTGAGTATAAACGTCCAATAAAGATTATTGATCAAGTGATTGGACGTTTATGGCTGAGTGGTTTAGGACGCTTAAAGTGGACTGTGCAAGCTGAAATTTTATCTAACAATGAGTTAGCAGCAGTGGCTAGCCAGAAGGGTGGTTTTGTCAGTCTGCAAAATAATCGTCTTATTCCCATTCCAGAAGAATTACAGAAAAAATATTTACAGTATCAACAAGGGATTCAGAAAATTTAATAATTAGGAATACTTCGATATTTTTTTGAATATAAACAGACCGTTCGGTTTGTTTATAAACATAATTTGGACTATAACACCGATTCTTGATGAATACGCGAAATAACCCCCTTGCGAAGAGCAGATGGGGAGGTGTCCTCTCATTCGCACTTCTTGCAGAAGTGGGGAAAAGGGTAAGGGGGTAAAGGGTAAAGGTATGAATTTTCCCTTTTATTGCCAATTTCGTAAATATACGGGAACTTCTTGTTTTGAATTTTGGTCACTTTATGTCACTTTGAACAGCAAGGTGGTTCTGACTCCAATCCATTAGGTATAGTCCAACTTAGGCATTGCAGCATTATTATGTCGTCCAATTTAACTGACCCTAACTCTTCGGTAAACCACTGTACCCATCCAAAGGTATGTACAAATGCTGTTATCCGTTGTCAGCTTTTCCAGACTTGTCTTTATATATACAATAATTACACTTTGTTAGTCAGATTAACGCAGACTTCAAGTAATTTTAAATCCCTAAAATGGATGTTTGCTTATGGTAATATTTGGTCATATCTAACCAAATATTACCATAATTATTTATATCTATACTAAAAGTTTATGAAAGCTATATTAAACGACACTTCAAACACTTTTGCACCCAAAAACCTCTATACTAGACTAGACTTTGATCAATTTGAGAGTTTTGTTAATTGCAACACCAAAAACTATCAATTTTTAGATGAAATACTAGCCTATCTTATAGTCTATAGTTTTTAAGGTTTAGTCAAAACTATATCCAGTATCATCAAAAAACTGCAAACTTCATGTGGTGCAAAAATCAAGTGGGGAGTGAAAACATGAATTTACGTAGAGATGCATTGCAAATCCTCAAAGAAACTAGCCGAACTTTTTATATCCCAATTAGTCTTTTACCGCCAGGATTGCAAGAAGCAGTAGCATCAGCATATTTGTGTATGCGTGCCATTGATGAAATTGAAGATCATCCCGAACTAGATAACGCTACTAAAGCAAAGCTGTTAAGAACCATTAGCCTGACATTACAGGCAGGAGTTGATGGCTTTGCGGTAGATGCTTTCTTTGCGGGATTTAGTGGGTATGAGAATTCATTAGAAGAAGTCACTTTGAGGATTAGAGAATGGTCACTGCTAGCACCAGACACCATTGCACCTCGAATTTGGGATGCCACTGCTGCAATGGCAGACCGGATGGCTTATTGGGCAGAAAAAAACTGGAAAATTTATACGGAATCTGATTTAGATCGTTATACCTTTGGAGTTGCAGGTGCAGTGGGACTGTTACTTTCTGACTTGTGGACTTGGTATGATGGAACACAAACGAACCGTACCCAGGCGATTGGTTTTGGTCGGGGTTTACAAGCAGTTAATATCCTGCGTAACCACAATGAAGATTTGGGGCGTGGGGTAGAATTTTTCCCAGAAGGTTGGAGCGCAGAAAATATGCAAGAGTATGCCCGGCGCAATCTAGGCCTAGCCGAAGCTTATATCAAAGACCTTCCTACGGGGCCAGCCTTAGATTTTTGTCAAATCCCCTTTACCTTAGCAAACGGCACTCTTGACGCCCTTGCTAATGGTAAAGAGAAACTCAGTCGCAGTGATGTTTTTGCACTTATCGAACAGCTGATTAGTGTGAACATGAAAGCTAGTTAATAATCTCTTAACGACTAATGGAGATGATTCTAAATTGCCTCCAAATTTGGGCATCCAAAATCCTACAGCGGTTTTCTGTAGGGTAGCCAGTCCCGTCTTGGGGTTTCCCCAAATATAGTAACTGGCGTTGGGCACTGCCCTCCAATATCTTTAAATACCAATTCTCCTATACAAACAACCAGATTAAAGCTGATTTTCTCAATGGGGCAACAGCACGATACACGTCACAAGCCTTGAGAGAGCGTCATTAGGAATTACAAATTGGTAGAAAGTAGCATAAACAGTATTTGCCAGTGTAAGTATAATAAATAATCTTGTTTAGCGATCGCTTTAGGTAATCTCAGTTAAACTTTAGGAACTCTTCAAAGGATTTCCAGCAAAAATTACCTGGCAAGAGTTGATTAATGTCTAAATAATTGAAAGGGAGTATAACACTCCCCGTGATTATTCGTGCAGCGAGTTGAGAGTGCATGAGCTACTGCTTAAATCCTACCTGTTCCAATCCAGAAAATTTGGTGTATAGCCAAAGGTGTCAGTCTTGTGGCTCGCAACTACTGTTGCGCGATCGCTATCAGGTGATCAAACCATTAGGTCAGGGTGGCTTTGGGGCGACCTTCCTAGCCAACGATCAAGGCTTACCAGGAGAACCGAGTTGCGTAATCAAACAATTACGCCCATCAGGAAGCGCCCCACACGTTTTACAGATGGCCAGAGAACTCTTTGAACGAGAAGCCAAAACTCTAGGTAAGATTGGCAATCATCCCCAAGTACCAAGATTGTTAGACTATTTTGAAGATCATGAGCAATTCTACTTGGTTCAAGAATATATCAGTGGTGACACCTTGCAAGAGGAGGTCAAACTTAACGGCATCTTGAGCGAAACCGGAGTCAAGCAGTTTTTGAGCGAGACTTTGCCACTGTTGCAATACATCCACGATCAAAAGGTGATTCACCGTGATATCAAGCCAGCCAACTTAATCCGCCGCACTCAAGATGCCAGAATGGTACTTATCGACTTTGGTGCCGTCAAAAACCAAATCAGCCAAGGTGCGACAGGTCCATCAGGACAGACAGCATTAACTGCGTATGCAATTGGTACTCCTGGTTTTGCACCTCCAGAGCAAATGGCTATGCGTCCAGTCTATGCCAGTGATATTTATGCTTTGGGGGTAACATGCATTTATTTACTGACTAGCAAAACTCCTAAAGATTTAGATTACAATCCCAACACTGGCGAGATGATGTGGGAGCAGCTTGTGCAAGTGAGCGATCACTTAAGAAATGTGTTGCGAAAAATGTTAGAGGTGTCTGTACGTAATCGCTATCAGTCAGCGGCAGAAGTTCTCAGAGCATTGGAAATAGAACCATACTTAGATAGTTTAGCAAAGGGTTTGCTGATTAAATCTGATAATGGATCTAAAGAGCGAACACATAATCACCTGGAAAATTCTGCTGTTTTATGTAACAACCCTGCTGCTACCAGCACTGGAGTGGCACAGGTAGCGGCAGCGATTCGTGCTAGACGAGCCAAGGCAGCGGAAGCTGCGGGATCGCACCAAGGTTCTGGGATGGCCAAATCAACGACTTTCAGTAGCAATAGCAATGGTTCACAAGCTCAAAATTCTAAAGTTGGGCGGAAGTTAGATACCCAAGGTTTATTAACAGCTTATCTGAAGGGAAGACGAGATTTTGCCTTACACAATTTAAATTTGCTAAATCTGCAAGGTGCTGATTTATCTCAAACAAATTTCCATTCTGCTCAGTTGCAAAAAACCAATCTTCAGGGCGCTAATCTTCACAATAGTGACTTTGGTAGAGCCAGTCTTACTCGAGCAAATCTTAAGGATGCTAATTTGAGCAAAGCATACTTTAACCATGCTGATTTAGAAGGAGCAGACCTACGAGGTGCAGACCTTAGCAATGCTTATCTCAGCAATGCTAACCTCCGAGGAGCTAATCTGTGTGGTGCTAATCTCACCAGTGCCAAAGTTTCCGATGAGCAGCTAGCACTAGCAAAAACAAATTGGATGACCGTGCGCCCCAATGGCAAACGAGGCTTGTTGTGATTTTAAAGTGTGAACTACCCTAACCTATAGACGGATGGAGTTTCCCAATTCATCGGGAATAGTCTCTCTTGTCGCCGTAGTTCTATCCGAATTCCTATATTAGATTCTAGATTATCCTGACGGATGAATCCTTTTTATTGAAATCAATTATTTTAGATTAGGAGAATAGCTTTAACCTCCCTGCTTTTAAGTTATCCATTTTTATTAAAAATTTTAAAACACTTATTTTATAAGAATCACAAAGCTGAACTTTATCTTTCTTATATCTAGGAAAATTAGCCTTAATTCTTCTCGATAAAAACTTCTGATTTATTCAGAGTTGACCAAATATGTATAATACTTAGGTTGAGCGATAGCCATCACTCGCACTAATATTAAGAAATATCCAAATATCTAGCAAAAATACGCAGATGATTGTTAATTCTTTATGAAATCTTTA
The DNA here is from genome assembly GCF_017115065.1 of Nostoc sp. JL23. Taxonomy (NCBI): domain Bacteria; kingdom Bacillati; phylum Cyanobacteriota; class Cyanophyceae; order Nostocales; family Nostocaceae; genus Nostoc; species Nostoc sp. JL23. Next base: position 16,806 of record NZ_JABXKN010000048.1, on the reverse strand, counting down.
TGATTTTTATCTGTTACAAATAACAAATGATTATTTACAATAAACAATAAAGTATCATAATAATTTTCTAAAGGTATTTACATGCTTTTTATGTTTACAAAGAACAGGGAATATCAAACCTAAAATTTGTAAAATCGAATGATCCGAAACCACTAAATTTTTCAGATGACAGCAAAAAGCAAAAAATCAATTATCCCTGATTGTCGGCTGGAGATGTATATTACAACCGAAATCCGGTAGTATAAGGTTTACGTATAATGACTGACTTTGCACAAACAGAAATAGAACGGCGATTAACTTTATATCAAGTATTCCTCAAGTTGTATGAACACCACAGCAGCCTTCTAGATGAAATTCTTCAGCTAGAAAACCTATCTCAACCGTCGTTGAGGAGAGTCAAGGCGGGTTACGTACATGGTGTAGTGGATAATGCTGCTGTTTATTTGATGACTAACTTGGGCGACAATCAGACTCAGAGTTTACGACAGCCACAACAAATCTGGACGATAGGTCGTAATCGCACCAGTGGTATTTGCATTGCTGACAATCATCTGTCTCGTCGCCACGCTGCTATTCAGCATATTGACGAGCAAGGTTTTTACTTAATTGATTTCAACAGTACCAATGGCTCGTTTGTGAATGGTAATCGCGCTGTTAGGCCGATCAAGCTCAAAGATGGCGATCGCATCCGTCTAGGAAATATGACTTTTGATTTTTTCGTGACTTATACCTGCCGCGTTCTGCCAACTGTTGCAATAGATTTATTGATGCAGCTTGTGCATCGAAAGAATAATCATACAGTAGACATACTTACTTATTCCCAGAATAGACAAAAAACTCTAATTGAAAAACCAGATTCTAATTTAGAGGCTTTCAGAAATTTTGGAATAGTTGAGAAGCATGACAATTTTTATGACAACTTCAGTTCAGAACAGAAATCAGAAATTTTAGACCGCCTGTTTACCACACAATTACCGTCTAATCCCAACCAGCTAAAAACTTGGAACTTCTAGCAGTTTTCAATTGCTTCAGGAGTGCTGTTAGCGGTAGCGTGACATTTAGTCTGTTAGTCTGTGCTGAGTAAGAAGGTAAGATTTGCTGAGGCAGACAGGCAGATAAATAGGGAAAGTTAAAAGGGAATTCGTCAAAATATATAAAAAAAATTAAGAATGTGATTAAATATCATAGCAATCATTTTGGAGTGGCATCTCTAGCTCACAATAAAAAGAAAGCGATTCAGGGATTGAGTGAGTAAGTTATGCTCTATCCTTCCTGGCAGCAGGAGGATACTCAAGGTCTACCAACAGTAGCAACAAGAGCAGTGATAGTGATTTACTCCAGTTATGTGGCTCACCGCTATGCGTCTACGGCAAAAAAAACCCCAGTCGGTGTTAACCTACTAGGGGAGTTAGTTATCAGGGTGCATCTACCAATTAAGTGTTCTCAGCTTGAAGACCATACTCCGGATAAATTTGTACAAAGGTCAGTTATTTTAAATAAAAAAACCCCCAGTGGGTTTTAACCTACTAGGGGAGTTAGTTATCAGGGTGCATCTACCAATTAAGTGTTCTCAGCTTGAAGACCATACTCCGGATAAATTTGTACAAAGGTCAGTTATTTTTAAATAAAAAAACCCCCAGTGGGTGTTAACCTACTAGGAGAGTGAGTTATCAGGGTGCATCTACCAATAATGTTTTCTAGGGGCAGCCAGTATCTTCCGGGAAAAATGAACTAAATTAGGGTTGATGGCGATGTCTATAACGGACTGTGACGCTCGTACCTCTATGAAGAAGCAAGCTAGGCGTAGTTTCTGTGAGAGGAAAAGACTTGCTAGCACTTATCTCCGAGACGCACTCGCGATCGCTATTGGTAGCGCAACTAGTAGAAAAAACTCCCAGTCGGTGTTAACCTATCAGGGGAGTGAGTTATCAGGGTCAGTTATTTTTTTTAATAAAAAAAACCCCCAGTCGGTGTTAGCCTACTAGGGGAGTGAGTTATCAGGGTGCATCTACCAATAATGTTTTCTAGGGGCAGCCAGCATCTTCCGGGAAAAATGCACTAAATTAGGGTTGATGGCGATGTCTATAACGGACTGTGACACTCGTACCTTTATGGAGAAGCAAGCTACGCGTAGCTTCTCTGAGAGGAAAAGAGTTGCTAATATTTTTCTACGAGACGCATTCGCGTTCGTTATCGGTGACGCAACTAGAAAAAACCCCCAGTGGGTGTAACCAACCAGGGGAGTGAGTTATCAGGGTGCATCTACCAATAATCTTTTCTAAAATAAATGGGTCGCTACCGGATAAATTAGCAGAGGTTGAAGTTGTTACTGTTTGTCGATCAAAGAAAAACCTCAGAGGGGTTAGTTATCAGGACAGACCTACCAATTAAACGATCGGTGCGCTGCTTTACAAAATGGGTGTGTCAAGGTTAATCGATAGCACTCAATTTTCATAAAAAAACCCCCAGTCGGCATTAGCCAATCAGGGGAGTTAGTTATCAGGGTGCATCTACCACTTAAATGTTCTAGGTTTAACCACCATGCTCCGGATAAATTTATTAGAAAATTGATTGTTGTCGTGTGTAAAAAAAATAAAAGTGGATATTAACTCAATTAGGGAAGTTAAAGATCGAGGGACATCTATCTATTAATCAAGTATTCTAGGATTAAGCACTATTTTCTGGTAGAGAATATCTGCGTCAGAAGTTGCTGTTGTTTGCCAAAAATAAAAAAACCCCCAGTGGGTGTTAGCCAACTAGGGGAGTTGAAGATCAAGGTGCATCTACCAATTAAGTGTTCTAGACCCAGGTAATCCGATCCGGATAAAGTTGTAGAGGCAGAAAAACCAAAACGACATCCGAATCAGAAACATTCAGGGGCGCGATGCATCTAAATTATCAGAGGAAGCGAAAAATCGACTTGAAACTTTCGCGTTTCAAACCAGATTTAGGAGGCGGACAGGAGAAACTGTGACCCAGGAATTCCACATTTCGGTAACTCCTGTAGGACAAAATGACTACTTGGTGCGGACGGAACAAGTAGCGCCTGGGGTACCATTGGCAGAAGAATTGGTGACTTGGCCTATAGCTGATTGGTTGATGGCTGCTGGGCATTTGATGAATGACCCGTTGAATTCAGTGTTGCAAGGAGATCCATTTACCTCTGGTGGACATGAAAGCGATATCGCCAGAAACTCTGTGAATTTGGTGGCGTTGGGTCAACAATTTTATAACGCGCTATTTCAAGGCACTCTCAGAGATAGTTGGATTACTGCCCAAGGTATTGCCCAGAACCATCAACAAGTACTACGGTTACGTTTGGGGCTAAAAGACACTAGATTAGCTCGTTTGCCTTGGGAAGTAATGCACGCAGGCGATCGCCCTCTGGCTACTGGGCCTTATGTGGCTTTTTCTCGCTTCCAAAGTGGAATTTTGGGGGCTTCTCCTTTGCGATCCCTGCGGGGGGCTACGCCTACGCAAAATATGCCCACACCCCTAGAACAAGGTGGTGTCAAAGTATTAATGGTAATTGCTTCTCCCTCAGATCAAGTCCGTCTTGACTTACAGAAGCAAGAAGCAATTAAACTGCAAGCTGAACTTCACCGTCAAACGTCACGACCTGGTGAAAGTCGCAATCGTTTCCCCGAAATTGAACTCACTGTATTAGACCAACCAGGACGCGAAGAACTGACGCAAGCCCTAGAACAAGGCAGATACCACGTTCTCCACTACTCTGGTCATAGTAACTTAGGTGGAAATGGCGGAGAAATTTATCTTGTTAGTCGCAGAACTGGCTTAACGGAAATCTTGACTGGGGACGATTTGGCAGGTTTGCTTGTCAACAATAACATCCAAATGGCAGTGTTTAATTCCTGCTTGGGCGCGTACACAGCGGCGTCCAATCCCTCTGGAGATACTGGCGAACGAAACTTAGCAGAAAGTCTCGTTAAGCGCGGAATTAGAAGCGTTTTGGCGATGTCAGAAAGGATTCCTGATGAAGTGGCGTTGACGCTCACACAATTGTTTTACCGCAACTTAAGTCAGGGATATCCAGTAGATTTGTGTGTAAGTCGGGTGCGCCAAGGATTAATTTCTGCCTATGGTTCTCACCAGATGTACTGGGCATTACCGATTTTATATCTTCAGCCAGAATTTGACGGTTTTCTGAGTCAGGAAACTGAGGTATCCGCAAGTAGGGAGTCGCTGAATCAGTATAGTTCGCCTTTAGGGGTAACTTCCACGATGTACCCTGGTATGCCTGATGATAGCGAGATGCCTTTAGGAATGGAGGATATGATTCCTACTGGTTTGACGCGTGACTCTTCTGGGTTGGACTGGCTGGGTGAAGATACTTGGGGCGATCTGGTTGATGAAATTGAGTATGATGACCCAAGCTATGAAGAAGATTCTGCGATAGTTTCGGATTTGTTTCGTCAGTTAGATAACCAAAAACTTGCAACTGAACCGGATCAACAAATTCGCGAAAATAGTCTTCACCAAAGCCAGATTTCAGAGGAAATGACTTCCTCAGAAGAGTCAGCAGATTTGTGGGGAGAAGTTCCACCACCGCCACTTCCGACTCCTGGAAACCTTGAAGAGAATTGGCGAAATTCTAATTTTTCGCAATCGCAACCACCTCCACCAAGAAATCGTACCCGTCGCCGCCAGATGTGGCCGATTGTGGGTGTTGTGGGGATCAGTGCGATCGCCGCTGCGATCGGTTTAAATTGGTGGTGGCAAAATCGCCCCCAAGCATTGCCTAAAATATCAGAAATTCCCGCCCAGTCTCTACCTGATTCTCGACCGATTCAAAAGCAGCCGAACATCGATTTAGGAATAGAAGCAACTGGGATTGTCACCGCGACTGCTACGGAAAAATTGAGCCAGGGTGATTTGCAAGGTGGGTTATTGGCTGTAGAAGAACTACTCAATCGGGGCGCACTGGCTGCGGCTGAAACTTCCTTAAAACTAATTCCCAGTAAACAAGCTGACGATCCATCTGTAAACTTTTACAAGGGACGATTGGCGTGGCAGTCTATCCAAACTGGAGACAATAACTATAGCGTCGATGATGCCCGCCGTTATTGGGAAACTGCTGCCAAAGCTAAACCCGAATCGCTTTTATATAATAACGCTTTGGGATTTGCCTACTACACAGAAGGCAATCTGAATCGCGCCAATGATTCTTGGTTCAAGGCTTTGAATTTAGCTCTCAAAGAACAGAACACAAATTCAACATCCAGAAATACAGCTGTTCCTCAAGATGCTTTAACTTCTTATGCTGGTTTAGCTCTTGGACTGTATAAATCTGCACTTAGTCAATCTAATGGTAAGCAGACGCAATATCTGAATGAAGCGATCAAGTTGCGGCAAACGGTTCTCAAGTCCGATCGAGAAAATTTCCAGGTAGATAAATTAACTAAAAATTGGCTGTGGACGGAGAAGGCGATGGAAGATTGGCGATCGCTCCTTCAGGAAAAAGGCGAAGAACAGTAATATATTGTGGTGGCGCGATCGCTTTTAATTAGTAAATGTTAAGGGACTTGCAAAAAATAAATTATCTGAAATTATTTCTAGTAGGGGCGCAAGTCCTTGCGCCCTTAAGTTCGCGGAGCGTCCCGCAGGGATGGGATCTTTTTTAACTGGAAGTCCCTAATTATTTTTGACCCAGAAGAGGAGGCGATCGTAAAATGGCAAAAGCAGATTAGTTAAAGTAATTTTAATTGCTAAATTTTTCGTTATTTAGGATATAGCCAAAAGCTAAACAAGCGTTTCAATCCCTAATAGGGATTTTGATGAATTGCAATTCAACAGGCTTTAGTATCTTTCCTGTTACCTTAACGTTTCAATCCCTAATAGGGATTTTGATGAATTGCAATTTCAAATCTCCTAATAAAAAAAAGGAGGGAATTGTTTCAATCCCTAATAGGGATTTTGATGAATTGCAATACGATAAATATCACCGTGTCAAACGTAGTTAATGCTGGTTTCAATCCCTAATAGGGATTTTGATGAATTGCAATTCGTTAATAAATGTTGCGCCGCTTTTACTTTTGCGGTTTCAATCCCTAATAGGGATTTTGATGAATTGCAATTATCAATCACTGTTGCTGGCTCCCCTACCGCCAAGTTTCAATCCCTAATAGGGATTTTGATGAATTGCAATGAAACAAAGGGAGCCAAAAAGATGCTATTAGGTGTTCCAATCCCTAATAGGGATTTTGATGAATTGCAATATTAAAAAAGTTCATTACATCCTCGCTCATTGAGGTTCCAATCCCTAATAGGGACTTTGATGAATTGCAATTAGTATTATCTACAGCAGTCTGGACATCGGCAGGGTTCCAATCCCTAATAGGGATTTTGATGAATTGCAATATGTTGCATTTAGTCCTTCCGTTCAAAACTGTTAAAGTTCCAATCCCTAATAGGGATTTTGATGAATTGCAATCTAAGTATTCATCAGATTTCATCATTTGTCAGGCTTGTTCCAATCCCTAATAGGGATTTTGATGAATTGCAATATCAAATGCCTACAGTTATACCTTACGGTTTCAATGTTCCAATCCCTAATAGGGATTTTGATGAATTGCAATCGCAAGCCCGGAAGCCAAGCTGTATTTAGTTTTCAAGGTGCGGTTGCGCGATTCTGGAGCAATCATAGCATTAGAGAATTCCTTTGGGAAGAGTGCCGGGAAAAGTTAAAGGCTGACATCCTAGTTTTTGTAAGCATTTCAGAGATTGCGCGGATGATAATTGGGTCATGAGTGGGGTGAAATGCTTGCTGGTATTGAGATAGAAGCAATTTTTTGGGGGTGTGGAATTTGTACACCTACCCATTCGCGCATTTGACATACAGAAACTCTGTGAGATATGCGATCGCTAAAAATAATCTAATGGTGATGGGGGGCGCGATCGCTGTCTTCGGAGCCAGAAATCCCAGTCTTTATATACTTATAGCCTCCCACATCACACGCAAAACTTGTAATGTTAGTCTTGAGATTCCTCAGAGATAGATTCTGATTCGGTTTCAAGTTCTTCTGTTGTAACTTTGGGGGCTGGAGGTTTAACGGGTTTTGGGCCACGCGCTAGTGCAGGATTCACTGGTTGTCTGCCTTCATCCCTATATGACGATCCTTTTTTTCCTTTGTCAGACGAGCGATCGCGGCTCGGTTTTGAGCTTTTGGGGTTGGATTCAATAGGGGTTACAGAATCCGAATTTTCGGAATTGCTGTCAGTGCTTCCTTGAGACTGACGTTCCGATTTCTTAATTGGACGTTCTACCATTGTTGATTTTTGTAAATTTATCTGTATGGTACATCGGTTTGGTGACTGTCAGACTGTCGAGTAGCATTTTTAAAGATTTTATCGAACAGGATTCAGGAGTCAGGAGCCAGAATGGGCTAAACCTTAGCTATCCGCTAACAGAATGAATTTTGTATGACTGGTGGATGAATAACCGGGTTTAAGACCCCATCAAATCATAGATTTCGTGGTCTTGAATCAGTCGCGGGTCGAAATCGCCGAATGATTGATTCTGACTCCTGAATTCTGAATTCTGAATTCTGTTTATCAATTAACTCACTAAATTAAAAAATGGGTGCGTTACTGATAGCTAAACGCACCCGACAACTATTAAACAAAATCAGGTCGTGCTTGTTGCCTTGATTTGAACTTTTCCTCTAAAACTGCCCAATTTTCTTGCTCAATTAAGTTAGTCAACTCATCGAGGTTTTGACGATATTGTTGCAGCGATCGCAGTAATGCTTGACGATTATACCGCGCCATCATTACGCCCAACTCTGGATTCCCGCCACCCACACGACTAGTATCCCGAAAACCTGAACTAGCTAACTTTTGGGCTAATTGCAAAACATCGGGGTCAGTTTCGCTCAAACAAGCAGCAATCAACGAGGAACTGACCATCACCGGTAAATGGGAAATCCAACTCACAGCGCGGTCATGTTGTTCTGGTTGACAATAATAGATATTAGCTCCGAGCGATCGCACAATTTCTTCCACAACTGTAATTGCACTAGTTGGTGTTGTCGTTATCGGTGTTAATACATAAGGTTTATCAACAAATAAATCTCGCTGTGCAGCTTCTATCCCACTGTCTGTTCTGCCCGCCATTGGATGACCACCAATAAAATTATCCCAAAGGGGAGTAATATCCTTGACTATCTGTGCTTTCGCCGAACCGACATCAGTAACGACTGTAGCGGTAGGCAAATGAGCGATTAACTGTTCAAATTGGGGCACAATAAGGGCTAGAGGTGTACAAATAAATACAACTTCTGCGGCTGCTAACAGGCTCAAATCGACTGATGCTTCATCAACACTGCCGAAGGTAACTGCCTTTTGACAGGTAGCTTCACGGCGACTAACTCCTAAGATATGATGTCCTTGCGATCGCAAATCAAAGCCCAAAGATCCGCCAATCAGTCCCAATCCTAAAATCCCAATATTCATTTTTGATTTTGACATTCCGTTTTTTATGACTTTACCAACTATTAAAGTTGGCATCCAAGGGGTAGCATCGATGACTGTAGAGGAATTACTGGAACAATACGCAGCAGGAGTCTTAAACTTTAGTGGTGTTGACTTCCCAGAAGCCAATCTGAGTGGAGTAAAACTCAGTGGCATAAATCTGAGCGGTGCTAATTTGAGTATAGTCAACCTGAGTGGCGCGAATCTGAGTGAAGCTAATTTGAGCAATGCCAAGCTGAATATAGCCAGACTGAGTGGTGCGAATCTATGCAGCGCGATCCTCAACAACGCTAGTCTCAATGTCGCTAACTTGATTCGAGCGGATCTCAGTCGCGCTCAACTTAGAGGAGCGTCATTAATCCGCGCCGAGTTAGTTCGCGCTGACCTCAGTCGCGCTGACTTATTGGAGGCCAATCTCACCAGTGCTGATTTGCGAGAGGCGACACTCCGCCAAGCGAATCTCCGTCACGCTAACTTGAGTGAGACGATCTTGAGAGGTGCTTCCTTAACCGGAGCCAACTTGGAGATGGCTAACTTAAACGCCAGTGATCTCAGTCGTTCTGATTTGAGCGGTGCAAATTTGCGAGATACCGAACTCAGACAAGTTAATTTCAGCCATGCTAATTTGAGCGGGGCAGATTTGAGTGGTGCAAATCTTCGATGGGCAGATTTGAGTGGTGCAAATCTCCGGTGGGCTGATTTGAGCGGCGCAAAATTGAGCGGGGCAGATTTGAGCGGCGCAGATTTAAGCAATGCCAATTTAACAAATACAAGTTTAGTCCACGCCAATTTAACTCAGGCAAAATTAATTAGAGCAGAATGGATCGGTGCTGACTTAACTGGAGCAACTTTAACTGGAGCCAAGCTTTATGCCACTTCCAGGTTTGGTTTAAAGACTGAAGGTATGGTTTGTGAATGGGTCGATCTTAGCCCAAATGGCGATCGCTCCATTGTCCAAAACTTCCATTCTGAAGAGTCACGAGATTTTTTTAATGAAACACCGCCAACAATTCGGATTATTGTTGATGCAGCCCTAGAACACGAAGCCAATTTTGCGATCGCAGGCGCTTACTACCAAATTGCTCAAGAATATCGAGGGCTGAAACAACCTCCAAGCATCGAAAGTGGTCGTCGCCGAACTATTTTCACCTTTCATGTAGATAGTGACGAAGCATTATTTCTCACTGCTTACATTGTCATTCTTCCCTTTCTAGATGCAGCATCTACCCAAAAGAATATTTCTAGCATTGTGGAAATGATTAACAGTGAAGTTGTTGCAAATCAAGACTTCAAATTGCCTCATATAGTAAAACAATTAAATACTCTTTTAGAACAAGCTATAAATCAGGCTACAACAATTAAACAGACGAAAAAAAATATCGAAGTAGCTGCAAAGTTAAATTTTTGTAAAGCCCCAACCCAAATAGTTTTAACGAATTCCAGCGCCCACACTTTGATTCTTTATGACCATCCCAACTTTGGGAAAAGATTTATTAATCGTTCTGTCCTCAATGCTTCAGCTTATGATATGTCCAGTGATTCAACAAAAAATATATTACCTTCATTAGATATAATTATAGATTTTGTCAAAGGATTTCATTATATTAGTCATTAGTTATAGGGCATAGACATCTGACCAAATGACAAATAACAAAAAACAAAATTTTGGAGGAAAAAATGCGCGATACCTTTAATAAAATGATTGGTCGAACTCGCTATGTAGTGTTTCGCCTATTTCTGCACTTAGGGGGAGGCGAAGTAGCGCCAATTTTGGGAGTATTGAATAGTGCTGGACGGGATGCGATCGATGCCGATGGCGATTTAGAAGTTTTAGGAGAAGGATTGGTAGAAATCAGCCAAACCCTACTGCAATACGATGAATATTGGCTTTCTGCTGCTAACGAAGGTGACGTATTTTTTAATGAGGGCGAGGCGGGGGATTATGTGAATGAATTATTTACTGACTCTGCCGAAAGATATCTCAGCGAACCAAATTACAGTTCTGACTCTGGATTGAATGAACCTTTATCTATACCTGTAACCCGCAACATCATTGTGATGATTACAGTAGCTTATGAAGGAGAAGTACCAGATTTGGAAACCGATCTTTCTAACGTTCAGGCGCTAAAAGAAGGATTGAAAGCATTGATCAATTTGCATTATAAACATAGATTAAAGGCAATCCAAGTACATTTCTCCCCAGCACAGTTAGGCGATGAACTTACTAGCGACCAACTGTTGCAATATTACCCAGAATTAATTCCTTTGTAATCTGTTGGGTAGTCCGTACTTACTACTCAGATGATAAATTGTTAAGCTCAGAGATAGGACAATAATCCAATGATCATGACCATAGTACGTAAATTTACAGCCGTTTTTTTAGCTCTGAGTTTGTGTATCACAACTGTTGCTTGTGGTGGCGAGAACCAAAGTACTCCTCCAGCTAAGAACGTTAGCCAAACTTCTACTAATACAAAGTTGAGTGATGGGGAGTATCAAATACAACAAGCGACTTATGACGATGCAACTGGTGAGTACAACCTGTTTTTACTAAACAATAAGCCTCCAACCTTTTCAACTGAAAATTTGCAAATGGCGCGGTTAACTGACGATCAAATTAAGGAGGGTAAAAAAACCTATCTGAAGGTAGAAAAAGGACAACCGATTTTATATCTGACGGAAGACTTTAAACTTGAGTACGTCCACAACGTTACCGAGAATAAAACCAATCCCCAAACAGGACAACAAGAGACGGTTGTAGTCCGTCGAGAAAATAGCTTCTGGGCACCATTTGCTGGGTCTGTCGCTGGTAGCTTGGCGGGACAGGCAATTGGCAGTATGTTGTTTAGACCCCAATATTATGTACCCCCTGTCTATCAATCAGGACAAGGATTAAGTGGCTTCGGAGGATATGGCGGAAGCTATGGTCAAGCAGTTCAAAACTACCAAACTCGCTATAATGCGCCACCAGCAGCCGTAACAAATCGGACTGCGTTCCGCAATACAGGAACAATTAGAAGGTCATATCCTGGAAATACAAATATACGCAATACACCGCGTAGCACTACAGGTAATAACCGTCCTTCTGGTTCTGGTTTTGGTGGTAGCACATTGCAACCCTCTGGTAGAGCCACTTCACCTAGACGCAATTCTGGCAGTGGTTTTGGTAGTGGGCGTAGTACAGCACCCCGCCGCTCAAGTGGTTTTGGCAGCAGACGCCGTTAATCAATTCCAAGTTTAATAAATAGACTGCCTAACAAGTAAAGGTAGATTGTACATAAAGAAGCCGGAGGGGAATAAGTTATACCTCCGGCTTCTCTTTAATTGATACTAAAAAACGAAACCAAATAACGGTATAGACATCAAGCACTTGTAGAGTTACTGCAAGAGCAATAGATAAAATTCCCCAAACACTGTCAACAGCGATAACGTTAGCCCTAAGCGCCACCGACCAGAAATTTAATGTACTAACATTAAAATAGCCAAAAAGTAGGACTGATAAGTAAGTTATATATAATTTAAATATCTAAACATTTTATCAAACTCTTATCGACAAAATATATTAATAGTTTAGTTAATGCAAATTCAATATAAGATAATCAATTTATCTAACTCAATTTATTATTCGTAGCCCGAAGAGGTTTTTTTTGTGTTCACGTAAAATTTTTAATTTGCGTGTTCATTTTACATTAATCTTAAATTTCAAACTTCCTCGTAAATGTATACTTTATCTCGGTGTTACTTTATAATACAACTATGGGGATTATACCCATAATCAGCTTAGTAATCTTTACGACTGCCTTATCAAGTTACTTATTGCTGACCTCAAGAGGTCGATTTTTGCTCAAATCTTTGGTGACAAAAATAAAGCGGCAAGAGTGGAAATTCAGATATGGCAAACCTAATTACTTAAGATCGAGATTTTCAAGGACTACAACAATTGCTGCCATTATTCTGGCAGCAGTAATAGCCGGAAATACTGTATCAGCAAAGGTTACAGGCCCGCCTCCAGTTTCGCTCAAGAGCGTATCGGTTCCAGAACCTGACAATCTTGGAGACTTCGTAAAAGACAAAACAGCTGCAATCAAGTTAGGAAAGACTCTTTTTTGGGATATGCAGGTTGGGAGCGATGGAAAGACCTCCTGTGCTAGTTGTCACTTCCACGCGGGAGCTGACAATAGATCCAAAAATCAGATTGCTCCTGGGCTTTTGCGGGTCAACGCCGATGGTACAGAGAATCCAGATTCAGTTTTTAATGTTGGCGGACTACCAAACTATCAGCTCAAACCAGAAGATTTTCCCTTCCACAAGCTGTCAAACCCAAACGATCCTACGACTATTGTATCTGACCGTAACGATGTCAGTTCTTCTCAGGGGATCTTCAATACGAAGTTTGTGGATGTCACACCTGGGAATGCAGAAGACAAAGTTACAACCGAGCCAGATCCGGTGTTTAACGTGGGAGGTATCAATGTGCGACGTGTCGAGCCGCGTAACACGCCAACTGTAATAAATGCCGCATTCAACTTCCGCAACTTTTGGGACGGAAGGGCACAAAACATCTTTAATGGGGTGAATCCCTTCGGTTTAAGAGATCCAAATGCTGCTGTTGTCAAGGCAGTAACCCCAAATAGTCTAGAATTTGTGAAAGTTAGCCTGAAGAATTCGTCTTTGGCATCCCAAGCGGTTGGGCCGCCACTCAGTTCCTTTGAATCGTCCGCAGATGGTCGCACTTTTCAAGAAATTGGTGATAAGTTCGGGCGAATTGACAGAAGATCCCTCAGCGTTGGTAAGGGTAAAAAGCTCCCCCGAAAACTAGCGAAAAAGTTATTACCTCTTAGACCACTAGGTAAACAGCTTGTTCATCCACAAGACAGCGTTTTAGGTAAAGATAGTAGATCGCCTAAACCTGGAATTAAAGATAGAACCTACACTCAGATGATTGAAGATGCCTTCAAGCCGGAGTGGTGGAAGTCTAATCGACTCATCCAAGTTGACTCTGAAGGTAGACGGACTTTTGTCAAGAAGCCCGATCGCTCGTTGCAGACTAATGAGTATACATTGCTAGAGTACAACTTCTCGTTATTCTTTGGGCTGGCAATTCAATTGTATGAGTCTACACTCATTGCCAATGATACGCCCTACGATCGCTACTTGGAAGGAAACACCAGTGCCTTAACCGCGCAGCAGCAACGAGGAAAAGGACTGTTTGAGGGCAAAGGTCTGTGTATTGGTTGCCACAGCGGATTAGAATTAACCACGGCTTCAGTAAGCAGCGTGGCTAAAGACGGACGAATCAAACGTGCGCCGTTCCCTCCAAACTCCCCTGAAGACAATGGTTTCTTCAATATCGGTGTCAGACCGCCCACAGACGACCCTGGTTTGGGTGGTCATGACGGTTTGCCGGGTAGTAATCCGCTTTCAGAGGCACGATTGGCTCAGTTGGGTAAATTTAAGGATCTCCTGGGCGAAAACCCCCCAACTCTTAGTCCACCGTTGAATTCCAGTGAAACTGTGTTTGCAACCGGAGCTTTCAAAGCACCTGGACTTCGCAATGTCGAACTCACTGCTCCCTACTTCCACAATGGAGGTCAGGCGACTCTAGAGCAAGTGATTGATTTTTATAATCGGGGTGGTGATTTTGGAGTACTTCCGCCGCTAAATCTTTCACCAGTAGAAAAACAGGAATTGGTCGCCTTTTTAAAAGGACTGACTGATGACCGAGTTCGATTTGATAAAGCGCCCTTTGACCATCCACAATTGTTTATCCCTAATGGACATGTGGGTAACACTAATTACGTTGTCAATGACGGTACTGGTAAAGCTAAAGATGACACAGTGGAAATTCCTGCTGTTGGTAGGAGTGGTAATAGTGGTACACCAAATTTCCTGAGTTAATCTCATTTCACGACGAAATACCTGAATACAGATAGATATGTAGGGATGTACAAATGTACGTCCCTATTTTTACGATTTGGTGCAATTGCGGAGTTCGTAGTGAGGGCTAAAGCCCTCAAGCCAAGGACTAAAGTCCTTACTACGAACTTATTCACCTTACTCAATGCTGAGTAGTGAGTACCTTGGCTTAGAGTAAATTACTCAATACTCAGCACGGGCTAAACGCCCCACTATCGCTAACAGCACTCTTCAAAATTGATGTGGTGGACTAGTAGTTACGATCGCTTAATTAACGAGTGCGTAGGCGTAGCCCGCCGGAGGCATCGCCAAGTATTGGTTGTATGTTGCTAACTTTGGTATTGTCTAGGTAATTATAGACTCTTCTGGAAACTTCACGGACAAAATCTCCGGCTCTGCGATCGTAGTTTGGTCTTTGTACCAAAACACCTGCTAAATAGCTTTTGCCGTTGGGCATTTGAATAATACCCGCATCACCAATGATAAATCTCAATGTACCAGTTTTGTGGGCGATGGTTGCTCCTTGACCGATACCTGCTGGTAGTAAACTATTGGTTTTGACACGGCGCATAATGCCTAAAACTTGATTGCGGCTAGTTGGGGATAACAAACGATTATTAGAAACTAACGCCGCCAACCTGACTAAATCTTTGGAACTAGTTGTATTTGTGCCACCGATGTCTGGAAGGAGATTCCGAAGTGCTGTATTTTGCAATCCCCAGCTACGAAAACGTTGACTAACTTTTGCTGCACCACCCAAGCGATCGAGAACTAGATTTGTGGCGGTATTATCGCTGATTGTCATCATCAAGGTAGCAGTTTCCAAGACACTAAATTTAGTGCCGATGGGTTTGTATTGCATAATTCCAGATTCGCCAACCTTTAAATCGCGCCGCATCACTAATTTATCGGTGAGTTTAATTCTACCTGCATCTATTTCTTGGAAAAGAGCCACTAATAAAGGAAATTTGATTGTACTGGCAGCAGCAAATCTTTTTTCGCCATTAATATCTATATAGTTTCCTGTATCTAAATCTAAGAAAAATATTCCCGGATTCAATGTTTTATAACTTGCTAACAAAGTGCGAATCTGAGAAGTAATCCCAGCCATCTCTTGACCAAGATTGACAACTCCAGCAAATGTCGATGCGTCCGTGGATCTGATGGCAATATCTTCTCGATTTTCTCCAACAAGGGGATTATTTTGGCGGTTAAATGAATTGAATTTGAAACTCCAATGAGAACGGGAATCTCCTTTAACTGATATATTTTGGGAAGTAACATCATAACCAGGAGCTAACTCGACGACAAAACGAGTGGTTTGAGAGTCTGGTTTGCCGAGGCGAATTTCTTTCACTGCCTTACCAAAACTTCGTTTGACAGTATCGGAATTAAAATTAGTTCCAGGTAAGTCAATCACTAATCGATTAGGATTATCTAATAAAAAGGCTTTTGGTTCTATTCCCGAAGTGGTAGTTAGGTCTAATTGATTTTGGCTAGAATCATAGTACCAAGACTGTAATTGTGAGGCTTTAGCTTGTCCTGCAACTAGAACCAAACTGCTTAAACCAATCGCCAGTAGATGTGATTTCATGTTGTAAATGTGGGTGTGCAAGTAAGGAGTAACTAATCAGGTTTACTTAGATTGTTTTCTGATGACTGTGCTGAACTTCCGGAGAAAAAGTCATAAATCCCGTTGAGTTATTTTTACCAGATGAGGTTTGGAATTAGATAAGCACGATAAATCATCATTACTTAATTAAAAGTAAATTGCTGACAGTTTAATTTGTGTGTGAATTGACAACAACAGAAATTGTTAATCTAGCGGAAGGACGAGCGAAGGATTAATTATGTTTCCAGCTTAGGGATTAGCAATAAATAAATTACTACTACTTGTGGGGTGGGCGACACGAGCGCCCATAATAAACAAGGGCGGACAAGATGTCCAACCCACAATACTTACAGGAGTCAATTTTTTTTGAATTGGGCAAGCAGAGCATCTGGGCATAAGGAAAACTTTTTCCTATTCCCAACTCTTTACTAGCTAACGACTGCTAAAATATCTTTTTCAGAATAAGAGTGACAGAAGAGGGTTATAGCGCTTCTTGTTTGGATGCAATACATTTTGACCTCTCTCCTTTGAGGCTTACTCCCCTTCCCTCTCTTTCTCTACAAGAGGCTGTGCCAACGAGACGGTGTGCGAACGGAAGCGGCTGGGGGTTAGGTCTGTATTTCACGCAATTGAGAACCGCTATATTTGTTATTTCGGCGCTCGCATTTGTTATTTCGGCGCTCGCATTTGTTATTTCGGCGATCGCATTTGTTATTTCGGCGATCGCATTTGCTATTTCGGCGAACTCATTTGCTATTTCGGCGAACGCATTTGCTATTTCGGCGAAC